>NZ_JBQPRB010000002.1:0-332162 GCF_052266715.1 Jeotgalibaca sp. A122
GGAGCTTCGGCAAGCTGATGAGCTACCTGACGTATAAAGCCAGAGCCAACGGCATCGCCATCCAAAAGGTGGACGAAGCCTACAGTACGCAAACATGTCCTGTTTGCCACAACCGCAAGAAACATACCGGTCGCAATGTCCGTTGTGCCTGCGACTACACCAGCCACCGCGACATTCACGGAGCCAAGAACATCCTCAGCAAGACACTGTACGGGAACTTCCTGCCGTGGGCAGTCGCGGAACAGACAAAGTATCTACGACCATGTTAGGGAGTAGTAGATGGCGCGTCACCGCCCACAAACAGTAAAAACTGTTTGCGTTGCTTTTTGTGGAGAGAAGAAACAGCCACTTCCCAAAGGGAAGCCTCTCGGCAACTGTCGAGTCCCGCTGCAGCGTCACTTTAGACAAAAAGAAACCCCGACTTCAAAATCCGTCAGGATTTAAGTGGGGGAGTGTTCATTTATTCCGCCGCATACGACCCCGAATTCGGGAAAACCAAGTTTCCTTTAATTGTTCTTCACGTGTCAAGGCTTTCTCAGCTAATGACAAATCAATAAAATGTTGATGTGCATTTAAAGGTTCTTCATTTGTCTCGATATGGATATAGTCTCCATCAGTATTTAACGCCTGGGCTTTTTGGTTATCACGAAGATAAACATCTAAAATATCCAGGATTTCTGTTTTGATGGCATTATCCAAAATAGGAAATTCAATTTCTACCCGGCCGATCATGTTACGTGTCATCATGTCAGCTGAAGACAAGAAGAGTTTTTTTGCACCATTTTGATGGAAATAGTAAATTCTACTGTGCTCAAGGAAGCGGCCAATAACACTGATAACACGAATGTTATCACTCACTCCAGATACGCCTGGTTTCAGGCAGCAAATACCACGAATAATTAAATCGATTTTAACCCCGATTTGACTCGCTTCATAGAGTTTCATGATAATTTTTTTATCGGTCAAAGAATTCATTTTTGCGATAATTTGACCATTGCCGTATTCGCGGTGGAAATCCATTTCTTTTTCAATGTATTCAAGGAAAGAAAGGCGGATTTCATAAGGAGAGACATATAATTGTTTGTACTCGGGGATTTCCGAATACCCACTAAGGTAGTTAAAGAAGGCTGTTGCATCCTCGCCAATTTCTTGATGAGTGGTAAAAATCCCCATGTCTTCATAGCCGCGTGCCGTTTTATCGTTATAATTGCCGGTCCCCAGATGGATGTACCGCTTTATCTTATTCTGTTCCTTTTTTACAACAAGCGTAATTTTGCTGTGCGTCTTTAAATCTGTTACCCCGTAAAGAACATGAGCACCGGAGTCTTCTAATTCTTTTGCCCAGTGTACATTATTTTCCTCGTCAAACCGAGCTTTTAATTCCACCAAAACAGTAACTTGAATCCCATTCTCTGCGGCCTCTTTTAAGGCAGCAATAATCGGTGAATCCCTTGATACACGATAAAGCGTTTGTTTGATTGCCAGGGTGTTCTTATCCCGTGATGCTTCTTCAATAAAATCGATAACTGGTGTAAATGAGTCATAAGGGTGATGCAAGAAAACATCTTTTTTATTTGTAACAGCGTATATGGATTTTCCTAAGAGTTCTTTCGGTATGATTGGGGAGAAATGTGCGTATCTCAATTCAGGGTAGTCACTCTCCAGGGCATCGGCTAACTCCGCCAACATGGTTAAATCTAAAGGCCCATCAAAACTATAAAGATCCCGTTCCAAGAGGTCTAGTTCTTGCATCAAAAAGGCGACATTATTGGCTCGTAAATCGCCCGAATCAGTTGTACGAACTTCGAGCCGCACAGCCACACCATTTTTACGACGTTTGACATAATCTTCAATCACCGATAATAAATCTTCCGCCCCTTCTTCTTGTACTTCAAAATCAGCATTTCTAGTGATTCTGAAAGTGAAACTTTCGGAGACATGGTACCCCATGAATAAACTAGCTAAGTGTCTCTGAATAATATCCTCAATCATTATGATTTTCGTGATATCACCGTCTCTTAAAATGTAGAATCGGTTCAAGAAGGTTGAGATTGGAACAACCGCAATGTGTTTTTCTTCGCCTTTTGATAGATTAACAAAAATATGAAGCACTTTGTTATTCAAATTGGGAAAAGGACGATAAGCATCAATCCCCAACGGAGTAAGGGCAGGGAAAATCATTTCCTGATAATAGCTCTCAATTTCTTTTTGTTCTGCTTCTGTCAATTCAGATATTTTGGGAAAATAGATATTATGAACCGCTAAATCTTTAATTCTTTTATGGAAAAGGGCATATTGGATTTCGTTATTGCGACGATTTTTACTGGAAATGGCTTCAAGCTGTTGTTCAGCATTCAACTGGGTTTTGGAGTCGCGTTGGCTCGGATCGAATTTGAATTGATCTTGAAGTCCGGCCACACGAATCATAAAAAATTCGTCCAAATTAGAGCTGCCAATAGCCAAGAAGTTTATTTGTTCCAAGAGAGGATTGGCATCCATATCCGCTTCTTTAATTACACGTTTATTGAATTCCAGCCAACTTAGCTCTCGGTTATAGTAATAGTTTGGATCATCCAAGTTAACTGTTATATTGTTTCTCATATCGGCACCGTCCTTGTACGCATCAATAATTAGTAAGCTTTACCCAAAATCTTCTTTTTTCCAGTAGCCACATCTACAAAAACTATATCCAGATTTCCTTTTATTATGCGTTGAATATGTTTGCGTTGACGCATAGCCCGGTATTCTTCGGCAATAATTGAGCCTTTATAGTATATTAATAAATCAAACCCATTTTTCTTGGGTTTAAGTTCTATGTTTTTTACAACATTCAGATGTGAATCATTGAGAGCGTTAGCGAACTTTATAATGCCCCCCAATTCCCTGATTTGATCGATATAGGTGACGTTAAACCATTCGTTGAAAGGTTCCAGATATTGATTGAATAAAGAACGGTTTTTGAAACTTGCCAGCAAAGCGACAACAACACGTTCGCGATGAGAAAGGCCATTTAATTCACTATTAGAAATAATATAGAAGGTATGCTGGGAAACGGCACCACTTTCTACATAGACTCCCAGGTAATAGAGGTAGCTCCCATATTGAAGAAGACGGGCGATATAGCGATCTTTTTCGAAAATATCAACCTTACACATTTCTTCATATAACATGCTGACTAGATTTCCGCGTTGATCTGCTACTCTATTTTGGGTGTGATAACTCAACCCAAGTTTGTAAATGCTTTGTGTACTCGTATTTTCCTTAGTGAACGCTTGATTATCAGATAGTTGGTTCAGATAATCCATTATAATTCCTTCGCGCAAACCTTTATTGCTAAAAATGAACATCGAAGCTTTTACTTCATCAAATAACGCTTGAAAGACAACGTTTGCCGGGATAATAATGTCAGCACGGTCCTGGCTCAAACCATCCAGTTCCTGCAATTCCGGTATGGACAAACTTTTAAAAAGGTCAAGAGTCAAAGCTAAATCATCGCGAGACATGCGATAGCCGTGAACACCAGCTAGGGGATAGTTGGTTTGGCGTTGATGCACGTTGGCGATACTACGGGCTGAACCACCAATGGCAGTAACGGGAACGCGTAATTTATTCAACCATTTAAGGCTCTTGAACTGCTCCTGAATGAAACACGTCATTTTCTTGATGGCTTTTTCGTTATTATGCTCTTTGCCATCAAAAAACATTTGCTTAAGGGTTACAACACCAAAAGGGAAACTATGATAGCGGACGATTTCCTTGTTTTCAAAGTAGGTTATTTCGGTACTTCCCCCACCAATATCGACCGTTACACCCTCACTGGTCTCTGTCGATAAAGTTACTGCGTAACTACCATAAAAAGCTTCTTTTTCTTCGGGAACAATTTGTAAATTGACTCCTGCTTTTTCTGCTACTTGACGAACAATATCTTCCCGATTGGTTGATTGGCGAATGGCTGCCGTTGCCATTGGTAATAATTGCGAAACATCATATTGCTCAGTAACCGCAACAAAGGTTTTCAATACATTCACCAAAGAATCAATTCCATCTTGAGACATCGTCTTATCCTCGCTAAGGTATTGGCTTAGTCGAGCAGGCGTTTTGATATTTTGTAGTTCATAGAGGTTATAATCTTCCGTGATTTCGAAAATAACGAGACGAATCGTATTCGATCCAATATCAATTAGAGCAATTTTTTCAGGTTTCATATATATTCTCCTCAATGTTCGGACGTTATCTCTATTTTATAGAACAAATAGTCATTTGTCACAAAAAACAAAATGAGGGCGACGCCAACTTGGCGTCGTCCTCATTTAAATCTATATATTAATATAATTTGCGATTTTTTCGATTAATGCGTCGACGTTATTAACAACGACACCGTTTGTTTTAATTAAGCCGACTGTATACAAGTTAACATACGGAAATTGTGACTCAGCCACTTCTTGTAAGGCAGCCAATTTTTTTTCGTTTGTGGCACCTTGTTGCCTTGAATCTGAATAAAGGGCAACAATAGGAATACCTGCTTGATAAGCAACACCAATTTCAGTGGCCACTCCTACATCCATCGTTTGGCCATCCAGAATAGCAATCAAAATATCCGAAGCCAGTAATTGATCCGTATCCTGTTTAGCGATTAAAATTGAATCTGCATAAGCGTTCTTATCATTAATTTCGCCGTTTTCTTGAGGTACATAAAGATTTAAATCGGGATAAGCTTCCCGAATTTTACCAACCAAGAATTCGTTGTACTGTAATTCCATATGTGAAAAAAGGGGAGCTGCATAGTAGCCTTTTAGAGTCATTGTATATTCTCCTTTTGAAATTATTCATCAATTTTACTAAAACTATCATAGCAATAGTACTCTTAGGATGCAAAGTGCTATTTTCTGTAAGATGTTACAGTTACATTACAGACGAATAGAAGTTGACACATAATCGTAAGATGCTTGAAACCTCTCTCACAAATTTGAATCGTATAATACAAATAGTATTTCCAAAGGAAAGAGGCGAGCCTAATTGGTTAAAGAAAGAAAGCTCGGAAAATTACTTGTAGCGGCATTAGCAGCACAAATGCTATTTGCAGCACCGATTCAAGCGAGTACATTAGATAAAATTCAAAAGCAAGAACAATCCAAGCAGAATGAAATCTCAGAAATAGAGGTATTGGTAACTGACAAATTGACTTCAGTTAACAATAAAAAAGCTGAGGTTGAAGAACTGAATGCACAGATTGAAGATGTCGAAGGTCAAAAAACCGAAACACTTGCAGAGATTGAAGAACAAAAAGCGCTAATTGCAGCACGCAAAGAACAATTGGAAGAACGTTTGGTGGCATTGCAAACTTCATCTTCAACTAATAGCCGGATGTTAATGCTTATGGAAGCAGAAAACTTTGGTGATTTTCTTAATTTGCTGTTGATTCTTGGTCAACTTCAAAGTGCCGATAATGATCGGATCGAATTGGCAATCGAAGAAGAACAAAAATTAGAAGATTTAGAAACGCAGTTGAGTGAAGAAATTGCACTAATTGAAGAAAAATCACTACTTGTGGATGCTGAATCTGAGATTTTGGCGCGCGAACTTGGTTCCTTGCAACAAATCTTAAACGAGAATCAAGCCGAACTAGAAAAAATTATGGCAGACAAAACAGCGGAAGAAAACCGTTTAGCTGAAGTTGCCAAAGCTGAAAAAGTAGCAGCCGAAAAAGCTGCTAAAGAAAAGGCTGAAGCAGATAAAATTGCAGCCGAAAAAGCGGCATCCGATAAACTGGCAGCCGAAAATGCTGCAGCTGAAGAAGCAGAACGTATTGCTGCCGAGGAAGCTGCTAAGACAGAATTGGTTGTAGAAACAGAAACAGAAACAGAAGTCGTAGAAAATACGGTTGTACAGAATATTTCTGCTCCAGTAGTAACTGAGACGCCAGCACCATCAGGTCGTCAAGTAACGGTCAATGCCACAGCATACTCACGCAATCAACCGAGTCTAAGTAATCATACTTTCACAGGTATTGATTTACGTGAAAATCCAATGGTTATTGCTGTAGATCCGTCTGTTATTCCATTGTGGTCATTAGTGGAAATTCCAGGATATGGAATCTATTTAGCAGGAGACACGGGAAGCGCCATTATCGGAAATCGAATTGATATCCATATGGAAAATCTGGATAGCGCCTGGGCATTCGGAAGACGCCAACTTACTGTAACAATCTTAAATTAATACTAGGAAAAAACTGGGTGATTTCACCCAGTTTTTTTTATATGGATCTGTTATTTATGGTGTTGCTAGGCATTTCCTTCACCAACACCGAATAACCTTATAGAATGAAAAAAACCGAGACTTTGATAGTCTCGGTTTCCTATTTGTTTACAATACTTTATTCAAGAAATCTTGTGTACGTGGATGTTTTGCGTTTTTGAAGATTTCTTCCGGTGTACCTTCTTCAACAATGAATCCGCCATCCATGAAAATGACACGGTCACCAACTTCGCGGGCAAAGCCCATTTCGTGTGTAACGACAATCATGGTCATACCTTCTCGGGCAAGGCGTTTCATTACTTCTAAAACTTCACCAACCATTTCTGGGTCTAACGCTGAAGTTGGTTCGTCAAACAACATAATATCTGGATTCATAGCTAACGCGCGTGCAATAGCAACACGTTGTTTTTGTCCCCCTGATAATGAGTTTGGATAGACATCAATTTTTTCGCTTAATCCAACTATTTCCAACAGTTCAGCGGCTTTGCTGTGCGCCTCTTCTTTTGTCATTCGCTTCAATTCCACGGGTGCAAGCGTAATGTTTTGTGCCACTGTTAAGTGGGGGAATAGGTTGAAATGTTGGAATACCATACCAATTTCTTCCCGTACCTTATTTATATTGATTTTAGGATCAGTTAAATCAACATTATCGATTTCAACATGTCCACCAGAAATTTCTTCTAACCCGTTTAAACAACGCAGAAACGTACTTTTTCCTGAACCAGAAGGACCAATGATACACACAACTTCACCTTCAACAATTTCTGCATTAATTGATTTTAGGACCTCATTTTCACCAAAATTCTTCTTGAGATCTGTTACTTTTACTTTAATCTTAGCCATTTGTGGACTCCTTTCGGCATCGTTGTCTTATTCTACCAAAAAAATGGCTATATTAAAAGTGTATGAGATGATAATGAGTCTTGACAAAAAACTACTTAAGACAGGAATTTGAAATCAAGGTATTGTTTATATCCTGCCAAGTTTTTCAATAGCCTGTACTAACGTGTCCAATTTCTTCTCCATGCGATTCAACAGATACATGGAGATAACGATGGGAAAGCCAGTATTGCTAATGACTTCTATATAGGATAACAATTCAACTTCCATCCAAAACGCCTCCTTTCTATTTACAAAGACGTTTTATTTGGTCAAAATGTTACAATTTTTCGTGGATACTTCGGTAAATCGCTTGCGCAACACCATCATGGGTATTTGTTGCGGTCACATATTTAGCCACTTTTTTTACGCCGTCCTCTGCGTTTCCCATGGCAAAACTGACACCAGCTTTTTCAAGCATGGATACGTCGTTGAAATTATCACCGATCGCCATTACATTTTCAAGAGGGATTCCCATTTTTTTAGCAACGCGTTCAAGTGCTATTCCTTTTTGTGCATTTACATGGTTAATCTCCAAGTTATTAAAGAAAGAGGAAGTGACGACGAGTTCTTTATCTTTATCCAGATTTTCCCGGAGAGGCTGTAGCTCTGGTTGACCGCTATTGCTGAATACCAGAACCTTCAAAGCAAGTCGATCATCTGTAAGTATTTCCTCGTAATCGTTTATATAATTGATGTTTAACAACTCCAGACGACCTAAAGCAAGAACTAATGCCATTTTAAAAGTCGTATCCGGGTTGGTAGTATGTAATAAACTCGTCATTGTTTCTACACGTTTCACTTTGTTGTCAGAATAAACGCCGTCTGCCATAACAACTTCTGCATATAATCCTTTTTCACGTGCAGCATCTAGAATGTATCGGATGCGATTTTTGTCTATCCCGACATTTTCAACTAAATTTCCTGCTTCATCAATAATCTGGCCCCCGTTCACCGTAATCATGGGACAATGTATACCCACCTCTTTTAAAGCAGGGACTGCTTCGGTATAACCACGGCCCGTTGCGACCATGAATTTGATGCCTTGTTGTTCAGCTTCTTTGATAGCCTGTTGGTTTGCTTCCGAGATAGCCATTTTATTATTCAAAAGCGTTCCATCCATATCAGATACGATTAATTGAATCACTATACATCCTCCTGAAATCATATTTGAATATTACCTTTCCAGTGTAACATTTTTACTAATTTGGTACACTATATACTAAAGTGAGGAGATTAGAATGAAGCAGATTATTCACAATGAGTGGCAAGAAGTTTTGGAGCCTGAGTTCAAATCAGCTTATTATTTACAACTACGTAAATTTTTGAAAAAAGAGTATGGACAAGCAACTATTTATCCCAGTATGCATGATATATGGAATGCATTCGAATTAACACCTTATAATGATGTGAAAGTGGTTATCATCGGTCAAGATCCTTACCATGGAGAAAACCAGGCACATGGGCTTAGTTTCTCTGTCCAAAAAGGAGTCCGAATTCCACCATCATTGCGAAATATATATAAGGAATTGGAATCTGATTTAGGTATTAAACCTGTGACCCATGGTAATTTAACTGCCTGGGCAAAACAAGGTGTTTTCCTTTTAAACAGTGTCTTGACTGTCCGCCAAGGGGAAGCTTATTCCCATCGTGGAAAAGGGTGGGAATTATTAACGGACGCCGTTATCCGCGCCCTAAATGAGCGTGATAAACCAGTTGTATTTATTTTGTGGGGAAATGCGTCCATTGCTAAAAAAGCATTTATCGATACATCCAAGCATATTGTAATATCCTCCCCACATCCAAGTCCGTTATCGGCTCACAGAGGCTTTTTCGGATCCAAACCATTTTCCAAGACTAACCAGGCACTAAAAGAATTAGGCGAACAGCCCATTGACTGGCAATTGCCGGATGAGGTGACCGAATGAAAAGTTACATTTTAGAAACTTCCCGGGGAAACCTTTATTATCAGATGGGGGGAGTAGGGGAACCTCTGTTGTTCATCCATGGTAATGGAGAGGATTCTGATATTTTCAGTATCCAATTTGAAGATTTTCAGCCCACACATACTGTTATTGCTATGGATACCCGTGGGCATGGGCGGTCCGATTTAGGCGTTGACACTCTGACCTTCAGGCTGATTGCTGATGATATTTTAACACTGCTTGATGAACTGGCGATCGAAAAAATTATAATCGTTGGTTACAGTGACGGCGGAAATATTGCCTTATATTTAGCGGCTCATAATCCAGAACGTGTCCGTTGTGTTATAACGATGGGGTCCAACTATAAGGCAGATGCGATTGAGAAAACAACTTACCAGGAGATTGTTGAGCACAGGGAAGAACTTTTGACTCAGGAGCAAAATGAAGAAGTTAAAAGGCAATTGAATATTGTGAATTTGATGTTGGATGAATTGGATTTATCTGAAAATGATTTGAAGAATTTACAAGTTCCGGTTTTGGTGATGGCTGGTGAATTTGATTTAATTAAGCGCGAGCACACTGAAGAAATGGCCGCACTGATACCGAATGGAGAAGTTTTTATTGTCCCGGAAGGCGGCCATGATTTCTTTGTAACGGATCCAGGGAGTTTTCAAGAAGCAGTCAATCTGTTTTTTGAAAAATTAGAGGACAATGAGATTTAACTTGAAATATTCTTTTCTTTGAATTATGATAGGTTTACAAAAAGAATCGAGGACAGACAATGACTAATTGGGTATGGCAAAAAGAAAATGAATATTATGGCTACTATAGATAGTATTCATATCCAACTTTGGATGTGAACTGTGATAAACATTCATATCTAGAGTGGCTATATTGACATGTCTGTTCAGCCGCTTGTAATAATAGCGGCTGGTAAATTTAAACATTCTGGTTGATCCCCAACTGGAAAATTTAATATAAACCCTGCTGAGGTTATTACTCGGCGGGGTTTATTTTTTTGAATAGAAAGGGGACTGAAATATGAAAACAATTGCAATTGTAGGCTTAGGAGTTGTTGGGGGTTCATTTGCCAAAGCGATCAAGTTAAATGAAATAAAGGATGTTGAGGTTTTGGCAATCGATCTTGATTCCGAAACACTTAAACAGGCATTGGAAGAAGGAACAATTCAAGGCGGGGAAACCAAAAATAAAACGATTCTCCAAAGAGCGGATATTGTAATTTTTGCACTGTATCCAGAGGCAATGAAAAAATTTGTGAAAACTCACGCGCAAGAATTCAAAACAGGTGCTATCCTGACGGATACTGCGGGCGTGAAAGGAGCTTTAATTGAAAATATGCAAGCTGATCTCCCGAAACAAGTGGATTTTATATTTGGCCATCCAATGGCTGGACGCGAGAGTCGCGGCTATAAATTTGCGACTGGTACTATTTTCCAGGGTGCAAATTACTTGATAACTCCAACCAGTGAAAATAAACAAGAGAATGTAGATATCTTGATCGATTTATTGAAAAAGCTTGGTTTTAAAAGGATATCGGTCGTGAACCCACAGGAACATGATGAGATGATTGCTTTTACCAGCCAACTTTGTCACGCGATTGCAGTTGCCTTGATTAATAGTGATGATCCTCATCGTGAGACCGTGCGATTTATCGGAGATAGTTACCGTGATTTAACGCGTATTGCCAAAATAAATGAATCCTTATGGTCAGAATTATTCCTGGAAAACAAGGCAGCATTACTGGATGCCATGACAAGTTTTGAGATGCAGTTTCATGCTATCAAACAAGCAGTCTTAACCGATGATAGCAAAGCTTTGGAAACCTTATTTGTCGAATCCACCGAGCGACGCATCAGCCTTGAAGCATCCGATTTAAAAGGTAAATGATTTTTTTAAAAGCTCTATGTATAAATGCGGAATAGTCATATATTTTATGGTATCCTTGATGGTGAAATGGACACCCGGAAAGGAGTCTTAATATGGAATTAAGTATTTTAGATCAAGTGCCAATATCTACTGCAAGTAGCTCAAGAGATGCTTTGAATAATGCTGTCACCTTAGCGCAAGTTGCAGAAAAACTTGGTTATCGACGTATTTGGTTTTCTGAACATCATGGGGCTACTAATTTAGCTAGTTCAGCACCCGAGATTATAACGGCACACGTGGCAGCAAAAACAAAGACCATTAATGTTGGGACAGGCGGCATCATGATGATGCATTATTCGCCTTTAAAAATTGCAGAAATTTTCAAAACATTGGAAGTCCTGCATCCAGGCAGAATAGATTTGGGAATAGGGCGGGCACCTGGTGGCGACCGCAATGCAATCTTTGCTTTGTCACAGGGAAAAGCCCCGAACTTAAATAACATGTATGACAAATTAGAAGTAATCCAAGATTTGATATTAGATGAGCAACCGCAATACGAGGTATATCAACATACAATCGCAACACCACAAACCGAAACAGTTCCTACCATGTGGCTATTAGGTTCGAGTGGTGACAGTGCCATGCAGGCTGCAAATAGAGGTATTGGTTATTCCTATGCGCAATTTTTTAGCGGCAAGATGAACCCCGAAGCCTTTGAAATTTATAACAGTCGATTTAAACCCTCCCGCTTTATGGCCGAGAAAAAATTATCGGTTGCGTTTTATGCAATGGTCTGCGAAACGGAGGAAGAAGCTAACTACTATACTCTTCCTTACCTGCTATCAAAAATGAATTTGATGCGCGGTCATCGCATGGAGAAGATGTTAACACCCGAAGAAGCCGTAAATCATCCTTTATCCGAAATGGACCGCATGATTATTGAGAAGCTTCGTGAAGGGATGCTAATTGGGACAGCTCAAACGGTAGCAGCCGAATTGAAAAAATATGAGATGGAATATCACATAGATGAAGCGATGATCGTTACTTTTGCAGACCCTCAGGATGTAAGACATAACTCCTACCGCTTGTTGGCGGAAGAATTCGGGATTGTGAAGGGTGGAAGTTGAACGTGACCTTATCATTCTGGATGGCAGCCGAAAAATGGTATCAATTTTGGGCACCAGTTTCACTGGGGATAATAATGTTTTCTGGTCTGGTTATGGCTTTTGCTTTCACAAAAAGAAAGACAAGCATTGGGAAAAACGTTTTGAAAATAGCCGCTATTGTCGTTGGCATATTTGCGGTGGCGATTTTGTTTAATAATCAACGGTATGAGTCGTATTTAGAGCCTGCAAGTCACGTGACGCCAGTTATTCGGCATATGCAGTATAAAGCATTCCAAGGTTATCAACCCATGACCCCATCAACAGTGGCAGCCTATGCCCGTTATCATGATCCTGACGGGGTGATGGCAACGGGGTTGTATGATGAAGAAATTGTTAGAGAACCAGTAAATTATCTGGGGAAAAAACACCGTCATCATTATTTTGAGTATAAAGGGAAAATATTCAAACAGTATGAATCAAGTGTTGTTTTTGAACCGTCTGAATCTCAGACGGCTATAATAGGAACGCTTCATCATCTGAAGGATTCTGAATTTGAAACGATTGGATTTAATGACACCCACTATATTTTTTATGACCATGTCGTGATAGCACAGGATGATACCGGTAAAACGTATTCTCCAGAAGATGAATTTCTGGTTCCCACACTCAAAGATATATTTCTCGATTGGACATTTAGATACTATTAATAATTTACTTAAAAACCGTACGAAGTGATACACACGTTAATCTGTTTCAAAACAGAAAATGAACAAATAATTTCTAGTATGATGTCATTTACAACACGTACACTCTATGTGCAGTAAATTCATAAATTACCAATAAAATGTTATTTTTGATATCAATAATCTTGACTTATAGATTATGAAACAGTTTTTTATGCTGTTTCTATCAATAATAGCTGATATTTTTTTGAAATTGCGTTATGATAGGTGTGTAGTAAAAAATCCGAGGAGGGAACTCTCACATGGACATGTTCCAAAGTTTAGAAGCAAAGATTAAAGGTAAAAAAATTAAAATCGTTTTCCCGGAAGCAACAGATTCACGTATTTTAGGTGCCGTAGTACGTCTTAAAGCAGAGGATTTAGTAGAACCAATTTTAGTTGGTAACAAAGAAGCTGTTGAAACAGCTGCTAAAGACCGTGGATTCAACATTGAAGGCGTTTCTGTTTTAGATCCAGCTAACTATGCTGAATTTGACGAAATGGTTGCATCTTTTGTTGAACGTCGTAAAGGAAAAGCGACAGAAGAACAAGCACGCAAAACATTATTGGATGAAAACTATTTCGGAACAATGCTTGTATATATGGGATTGGCTGATGGCTTAGTAAGTGGTGCCGTTCACTCAACAGGTGATACTGTGCGTCCAGCTCTACAAATCATCAAAACAAAACCAGGCGTTAGCCGTACTTCTGGAGCTTTTATCATGCTTCGTGGTCGTGGCCAAGAAAAATATTTGTTCTCTGACTGTGCTATTAACATTAACCCAACTGCACAAGAATTGGCAGAAATCGCAGTGGAATCAGCTAAAACAGCTGAAATGTTCGATATTGAGCCGAATGTGGCAATGTTAAGCTTCTCCACTAAAGGATCTGCATCATCCCCAGAACAAGAAAAAGTTGCCGAAGCAACAAGAATTGCTAAAGAATTAGCGCCGGAATATAATATCGATGGCGAATTGCAATTTGATGCTGCCTTTGTTGAAGCAGTAGCTAAACAAAAAGCACCAGATTCCCCAGTTGCTGGTCAAGCAACAGTATTTGTATTCCCTGAAATCCAATCAGGAAACATTGGTTACAAGATTGCACAACGTTTTGGAGCTTTTGAAGCTGTTGGACCAATCTTGCAAGGTTTGAATAAACCGATTTCTGACCTTTCTCGTGGTTGTGTGGAAGAGGATGTCTTCAAGACAGCTATTATCACAGCAAATCAAACATTGGTAAAATAATTTATCCGTATAACAGCCCCAGTCATATGCTGGGGCTGTTTTTTTCTTTTTCTTTTTGCGATATAATAGAGCAGAGATTGAAGTGGGGGTTGAATGGTGATTTATACAATTAATACCAACAATGAAAAAGAAACACTCGATTTAGCCGAAAAATTGGGGAACTTAGTTCAAGCACGCGATGTTATTTTGTTGGAAGGCGACTTAGGGGCTGGTAAAACAACTTTTACAAAAGGATTGGCGACAGGGATGGGAATAGGACAAGTTATCAAAAGTCCCACCTATACCATTATCCGGGAATATACCAAAGGACGTTTACCGCTATATCACATGGATGTTTACCGGCTTGAAGAAGCAGGTAGTGATGAAATGGGTTTGGAAGAGTATTTTTACGGTGATGGGGTAAGCGTTGTTGAATGGTCCAAGTTTATTGCGGATGAATTACCTAATAATTATCTGCTTGTCCAAATAGATAAAACAGGGGAATATCTACAAAATCGTACGTTTACGATTGAATCAGTCGGAGAACGTTATGACAAACTATTAATAGATTGGAAAAATTTAAATGAAAACTGAAAAACTTGAAATCATTATCCGTGAAGCAATACCCTCAGATGCAAAAGATATTATTGCATTCTGTGAGCAAACAGGTGCAGAAACAGATTATTTAACTTACGGACCAGAAGGGTTGGAGCTATCTGAAGCGTTTGAAGAGATGTATTTAGAAGGTTTGATGGAAAAGGATAATGCCATCATGCTGGTAGCAACCATTAATAATGAAGAATTAATCGGGATTGCTTCTGTCGGATCCAATGATAAACCAAAAACGAAACATGTGGGAGAAGTCGGTATTACAGTTTCCAAAGAATTCTGGGGATATGGTCTTGGAACAGCTTTAATGGAAGAAGTAGAAATTTGGGCGAAAGAGTCTGGCGTGATCCGTCGCCTGGAATTAACCGTTCACGCTGACAATGAGCGTGCCATAGCACTTTATGAGAAAATGGGCTATCAACGAGAAGGCATTATGCCCCGCGTCATGTTTATTGACGGAGAGTTTGTAGATGGTGTCATGATGAGTTTATTGGTGGATTAGAAAAAACCGTTGGAAGCAATCTGCTCCAACGGTTTTTAAGCGTCCAATGTTAATGAAACGGGACAATGATCGCTTCCTAGAATCTTATCGTGAATTTCAGCAGCCACTAACTTATTTTTTAAAGCTTCAGAAGTAAGAAAATAGTCAATGCGCCATCCAGCGTTATTTTTTCTGGCATTAAAGCGATAATTCCACCAAGTGTAGCGACCTGTTACATCAGGGTAAAAGAACCGGAATGTATCGATAAAACCATTTTCTAACAACAGCGAGAATTTATTCCGTTCTTCATCCGAGAAGCCTGCATTTTTACGATTAGACTTTGGGTTTTTTAAATCAATTTCAGTATGTGCGACGTTTAAGTCTCCACATATAACCACTGGTTTCGTTTGTTCAAGGGATTTTAAATAATGACGGAATGATTCTTCCCATTTCATCCGATAATCCAGTCGTGCTAATTCAGATTTGGAATTTGGTGTATAAACCGTTACAAGCCAGAAGTTTGGATATTCTAGACTGATCAGTCGACCTTCTTGATCGTGTTCATCTATACCCATCCCATATCTAACGGAAATTGGTGGATGCTTAGTATAAATGGCAGTTCCGGAATAGCCTTTTTTGACAGCATAATTCCAATAAGATTGATATCCTTCAAACTCTAATTCAATCTGACCTTCTTGTAATTTTGTTTCTTGAATACAAAAAAAATCCGCATCTAATTCAGAAAATACTTCCAAGAAATTTTTCTGCACGATTGCTCTGAGACCATTCACATTCCATGATACAAATTTTAATGGCATACTCGCTCACTCCTAGAATAAAATTCCTAAAGCAAAATTACTGAAAATACCAAGAACGATTAAGTTTATTATTACAAAAGCCCATTTAAATTTTGTTTCTTTCACATTTAGGCCGTATATAACACCGACTAATGGGAAAAATAGTGCTAATAATACAGAAACGGTTGCAATGGAATTAGGATCTTTTGTTCCGAAAAGATAGACGGGGTAAAGAATAGCAAGCAATGTAAAAACCGTCGCATTTCGTAGTTGTTTATTTTTCATCTGTCATTCTCCTTTCCTCTCCGGAATATTTTAGCATATTTTCACTTGAAATTGCGATTATTCACTTTGAATGTTAGATGACAAAGATTACAAGTTGACTAACTAACAAAAAATAGCTTAATATCGAGGTAAGATATGCTACAATAACTAATGCGATGCAAATAAAAAATTATAAAACATTTATTTGTCTGAATAATGAATATTTAGTGAGGCGAAAAACGTGCAAGAATATAAACAGGTGGCAGGGGAATTGCGAAAACTTTTTCCGTCGATCATCATTAAGGAAAATGAATTCCTCAGCAATTATACATATACGAAAACAGGTGGACCAGTGGATGCCCTTGTTTTTCCAAAAACAAAAGACGAAGTGCAAAATATCGTAAAATGGACATTTGACAATAAAATTCCTTTAACGACTCTTGGCAATTCCAGTAATGTTATTATCCGTGATGGCGGTATTCGTGGCGTTGTAATGATTTTGACTCATATGGATGATATTCTTGTCAATAAAAATCAATTAATTGTCCAAAGCGGAGCAGCATTAATTGAAACTTCACGGGTAGCTTTACGTGAAAAACTGACTGGACTTGAATTTGCTTGTGGTATTCCAGGGAGTGTGGGCGGTGCTGTCTACATGAATGCAGGAGCCTATGGCGGTGAAGTTGAATCTGTCATTGAAACGGTCGAGGTTGTAACACTGAGCGGCGAGCGTAAAATATACACTCACAAGGAAATGGAATTCCGTTACCGCTACAGTGTCGTTCAAAATACCGGAGATATTGTGCTGGAAACAGTTTTTACTCTGGAAAAAGGTAAAGAAGACAAAATACAAGAAAAAATGACGGAATTCACAGAACTACGTGAATCTAAGCAACCGTTAGAATACCCATCATGTGGGAGTGTATTCAAACGCCCAACGGGTTACTTTACGGGGAAACTAATCCAGGACGCCGGCCTTCAAGGTAAACAATGGGGTGGAGCACAAATTTCCCTGAAACATGCCGGTTTCATTGTTAATATTGACGGGGCCACTGCAACGGATTATATTGACTTGATAGGGTATATTCAAAAAGTAATTAAAGAAGTTTATGATGTTGAATTAGAAACAGAAGTACGCATCATTGGCGAAGACCCGAGTAAAGTCATGGAGGAAGTAACTTCATGAAACAGACATTCAAATAAGTAGAGGAGGAGATTTCTTGAAAAAGCCTTTTATTACCTTTCAAAATTTTACATTTACCTATTCTGATCAAACTGTTCCAATTTTAAACGAACTAAATGTAACAATTAATGAAGGTGAAAAAATTCTGGTAATCGGGCCAAGCGGATCCGGGAAATCAACCTTTGCACGCTGTTTGTCTGGGGTCTTGCCGAATAAGGACAACAATGATTTTTCGGGGAAAATTATAATTGGAGAAGATATCAATAATCCGATTATCTCCAATTTTCTGCCCAATGAACTTGCCATCAGTATGCTGGAAAGTGCTGCGACTATTCATGAGAAAAATAAAGGGCAGACGGTTCAACCTGCAGTTGAACCGTTTCAAACGTATCTAGAACAAAAAAAATTAGCAAGCATGGAATGGTTTTTAAGTAAATATCCTTCCTTAAAAGAAAGTTATAACATGATCTCAGACAGCCAGTTTGAAAAAATGAAATCAGCTGGCTTCTTTATTGATGACAAACCTGTTTTGATTTTGGATGAACCACTTGCCAATCTTGATCCAAAATCTGGTGATATAGCAATGAAATTTATTGATGAATTAGCCAAACAAACGGACACAACTATTATCATTATCGAACATCGTCTGGAAGATGCGTTAGCTTATCCAATTGAAAGATTGATTTTACTTTCTGAAGGTCGATTAATGGCAGACGGAAAACCTTCTGATATTCTTAAGACAGATGTCCTAGGTGAAATTGGTATCAGAGAACCATTATACATAACCGCGATGCGCTATGCTGGGGTCAATCTCGATACGGTTAATAACTTGGACGATGTCCACAAAATAAATGGACCCAATTTAAAAGAACAAATGGAGTTGTGGCTGTCCTATCTTCCCCAATTCCAATATCGCGAACAACTGAAGCCTTTGATGGAACTGCGTGATATTAATTTCCAATATCCGTGGAACGAAAGACCAATACTCAAAAATGTTAGTCTCAAAATAAATCAAGGTGAGATGGTGAGTTTGGTGGGACCGAACGGTTCTGGTAAGACAACTCTTTCAAAGTTGATTTCCGGGGAAGAGGCTGTTCAAGAAGGCCAAATGTTATGGAAAGGGGAAGATGTCTCTTCGTATAATGCAGACGAATTAGCTGTTTGTATTGGTTACGTTCCCCAGAATCCATTGGAATCTATTTCCCAACCAACAATTGTCGATGAATTGGCTTACCGTTTGCGTAACCGTAATTTTTCTGAACAAGAAATCAGTAAACGTATTGAGAAAGTTATCCGAATTTGTAGTTTGCAATACATTCGTGATTTACCTATCGCTGCTTTAAGTTTCGGGCAATTGCGTAGGGTAGCGATTGGTTCCGTCTTGGTCTTGGATCCAGAGCTCATTATTGTTGATGAACCGGCAGCTGGTCAGGATTTGAATAGCTACATCGAAATTATGAATTTTCTTCAATCCATAAATTTAAGAGGCGTCAGCGTTCTTTTAGTAACCCATGATATTCATTTGATGCTTGAATATACCAAACGCGCAATCGTGATGGCAGAAGGGGAGGTCATCGCGGATGCTAGTCCTGTCATGGTCCTTGCCACACCCGAAATTGTAGCGGCTGCTTCCTTAAAAGAAACAAATCTCCTAACCTTTGCCAAACAAATCAATATGACCGATCCTTATGCGTTTACAGATAAGTTTATTCATTATGATCGCGTTGCCAGATTGTTTTAGTTATAGAGAAACCTTATTCTGAAAAAGAATAAGGTTTTTTTTCATTAAAAGTCTTGTCTTTTTCTGAAAGACTATTATAATCATATTCGGACCTAAACTAAAAGATTACTTTTACTAAACTTTCTGATGAAAAGAGGTAGTCCTATGGATATTGGGAAAAAATTAAAAGAGTTGCGACTTCAAAAGAATTTGACGCAAGAAGAGCTGGGAGAACGGACTGATTTAACAAAGGGTTACATATCCCAGCTTGAGAATGGTTTCAGCTCACCTTCTATGGAAACCTTTTTTGACATCTTGGAGGTGCTTGGAACGACGCCGAAAGATTTTTTTGATCCAGAGAGTACAGCACAACAAATTGTCTACACAAAAAAAGATGTCACAATTTTTAAGGATGATGATAAAGGTTTCTCCACCTCCTGGTTAGTTCCGGATTCAAATGACAAAGAAATGGAACCAGTTATGTTAACATTAGAACCAGAAGGTGAGTTTAAACAATACCCACCCTCCTTATCCGAAACATTTGGCTATGTTTTGAAAGGTGCAGTCGAGTTACAGGTGGGGGAAGATGTCTATCCCATAAAAAAAGGACAGTCTTTTTATTTTGAAGCTTCTGAATTTCATCAATTACGAAATGCAAGTAGTATGCAATCGCGCATTTTGTTAGTGGTGACAGATTCATATTTATAAATAATGAAAGCGTAGGTGTAAGGAATGGCAAATGAAACAATCATTACTTTGGAAAATGTAAATAAAGTATATGATGATGAAACTGTATTGCATGATATTAATTTTGAGGTAGAACGAGGTAAGTTTTATACATTACTAGGACCATCAGGATGTGGGAAAACGACGATACTACGTCTTATTGCTGGTTTTACGGATGCGACAAACGGCAAAATCCGGATCAATGATCAAGTAGTCAACGATGTCCCACCAAATAAACGGAAAGTAAATACCGTGTTTCAGGACTATGCACTTTTCCCACATATGAATGTTTTTGATAATGTGGCATTTGGTTTGTCATTAAAAAAATTACCTAAAAACGAAATTGAACAAAAAGTCAAAGAGGCTTTAAAAATGGTTCAGTTATCGGGTTATGAAAAACGTGAAATTCGTGAAATGTCGGGTGGACAACAGCAACGGGTTGCGATTGCCCGTGCGATTGTGAATGAGCCGGAAGTATTGTTACTGGATGAACCACTTTCTGCCCTTGATTTAAAATTACGTACTGAAATGCAATATGAACTAAGGGAAATTCAACAACGTTTGGGAATTACCTTTATTTTCGTGACGCATGACCAAGAAGAAGCGTTAGCAATGAGTGACTGGATATTTGTAATGAATAAAGGACATATCGTTCAAAGTGGTACGCCAGTAGATATTTATGATGAACCGATTAGTCGTTTTGTAGCTGATTTTATCGGGGAAAGTAATATCGTACCCGGAACGATGGTTGATGATTACCGTGTCAATTTTGTAGGCAAAGAGTTCGAATGTGCGGATGCTGGAATCACTCCTGGAGAAAAAATTGAAATTGTTATTCGTCCGGAAGATTTGGAATTAACGACGGTTGAAAAAGGAAAGTTGATTGTTAAAGTAGACACACAATTATTCCGTGGGGTACATTACGAAATTATTGGTTACGATGCTGATGGTAATGAGTGGATGGTTCATTCAACGAAAAAGGCAGAAATTGGTAAAGAAGTCGGCTTGTACTTTACCCCGCAAGATATCCACGTTATGCGTCTCGGTGAAACCGAAGAAGAATTCGATGCGCGTCTCGAAAGCTACGAAGAGTAAGGAGGGCCAAAATGACGACACGTTCTAAATATTGGTTCTCAGCCCCTTATATATTGTGGTTGGGACTATTTGTAATTATTCCGGTTTTGTTGATTTTATATCAATCATTTTTTGATATTTCTGGTAATTTTACATTTGCTAATTACATGGCTTATTTTACATCTGGCAACTATTTAGCAATGACTTTTAATTCATTTTTCTATGCATTCTTAATTACGTTAGTGACGTTTTTAATCAGCTACCCAACCGCATTATTCTTGAGTCGAACAAAGAATAAACAATTGTGGCTGTCGCTTATTATTCTGCCGACTTGGGTGAATTTGTTGCTAAAAGCCTATGCTTTTATTGGGATTTTCAGCCAGAGTGGTTCTGTGAACCAATTCCTCGAGTTTTTGGGAATCGGATCACAACAACTATTATTTACTGACTTTAGTTTTGTATTTGTTGCTTCTTATATTGAATTACCTTTCATGATTCTACCCATTTATAACTCGATAATGGAAATCAATCCCTCATTGCAAATGGCTAGTTATGACTTAGGCGCTAATCGTTGGGAAACTTTAAAACGTGTTATCTTCCCACTCAGCATGAGTGGCGTCCGCAGTGGGTTCCAGGCTGTTTTTATTCCATCTTTATCATTGTTTATGTTAACACGGATGATTGGTGGAAATCGTGTAGTCACGTTGGGTACAGCTGTGGAGCAACATTTCCTGGTTACGCAAAACTGGGGGATGGGATCAACAATCGGAGTCGTCCTAATTGTGGCAATGATTGTTATCATGATTCTTACTGGCGAAAAAAAAGATAAAGGGGGCAGCAGATAATGAAATTAACAGCTAATTCAAAGTGGAGTAATATTTATCTGGTGCTTGTTTTTATGGTTTTATATTTGCCGATTTTCTACTTAATTTTCTATTCGTTTAATGCTGGTGGAACCATGAATGAGTTCACGGGATTTACTTGGGAACATTATCAAGCCGTTTTTGAAGATAAACGTTTGATAGGGATTGTACTGAACACACTCCTCGTCGCTTTGTTATCGGCATTAATTGCAACCGTAATTGGGACATTCGGTGCGATTTACATTTATTACACCAAAAAAATACAAACGAGAAGAATTTTGCTAAGCTTGAATAACGTATTGATGGTATCTCCTGATGTTATTATCGGAGCGAGCTTATTGATTTTATTTACTCTGATTGGATTCAGTTTAGGCTTTGCTTCTGTATTGTTTGCACATGTTGCGTTTTCTATTCCAATCGTGGTGTTGATGGTCTTGCCTCGTTTATACGAAATGAAAGATTCGATGATTAGCGCCGCACAGGATTTAGGAGCCAATTCATGGCAAGTCATTTCCCGTATTTTGTTGCCAAGTATTACCCCAGGGATTTTGAGTGGCTTTTTTATGGCCTTTACGTATTCACTGGATGATTTTGCGGTAACATTCTTCGTTACAGGTAACGGTTTTAGTACGTTAGCTGTTGAAATTTATTCGCGGGCTCGTCGTGGCGTAAGTTTGGAAATCAATGCCTTAAGTGCCTTAATGTTCCTGTTCACACTTGTCTTGATACTCGGTTATAACGCGATTCAAATGTATGGTCAAAAGAAACGTGATAAATCAGTAAAAGCAGTTGGTTTTACGCAGAATGAGGTGGTTAAGCCATGAAGAAATTAGTCTGGGCAGCAGCTTCCGTTTTAGCGGTTTGTTTGTTACTGGCATTTGGAATTGATTATTTGAATAAAGCACAAGGTTTCACTGGTGAAAATACCTTGACGATTTATAACTGGGGAGACTACATTGAACCTTCTTTAATTGAAAAATTCGAAGAGGAAACAGGTTACAAAGTTTCCTATGAAACTTTCGATTCGAATGAAGCCATGTATACGAAAATAAATCAGGGCGGAACATCCTATGATATCGCCGTTCCTTCTGAATATATGATTTCCCGGATGATTGAAGAGAATATGCTATTGAAACTGGACCATTCAAAAATAGAAGGTTTGGACCATATTAATCCGCGTTTCCTCGATTTGAGTTTTGATGAAGGGAACAGTTACTCTATCCCTTATTTCTGGGGGACATTGGGAATTATCTATAATGATAAGTTTATTGATGAAGCACCCACGTCCTGGAATGATCTTTGGAATGATTCTTATCGCAACGATTTGATGCTAATCGATGGTGCGCGAGAGGTAATGGGAATTGGTTTGCAAAGCGAAGGCTATTCCTTGAACGAAACGAATCCCGAAGTCTTGGTTGATGTAGCTGCGAAATTAAAAGAAATGACGCCAAACGTCAAAGCCATAATTGCGGACGAAATAAAAATGTACATGATTCAGGAAGAAGCCGCCATGGCTGTTACTTTCTCAGGAGAAGCAAGTGAAATGATCTGGGAAAATGAGAATCTGCATTATGTAATTCCAGAAGAGGGAACGAACTTATGGTTCGATAACATTGTTATTCCCAAAACAGCTCATAATGTCGAAGGAGCTTATGCGTTCATCAACTTCATGTTGGATCCGGAAAATGCAGCTATCAATGCTGATTATGTCGGCTATTCAACACCGAATGCTTCTGCCATGGAACTGATGGACCCAGAAGTAATTGCCGACGAGCAATTTTATCCTTCTGACAAGGCTATTGAAAATATGGAAGTATATGAAAACCTGGGACCAGAATTGTTGGGTATTTACAATGATTTATTCCTGGAAGTCAAAATGTATAGAAACTAAAAAAATGACTTGTACCGCACAATTGCGATGCAAGTCATTTTTATTATTCTACATTAGTCCCGCCAATTTCCAACTCTGTACCAAATATCTTCATCTTCAGCCGCACGCCTTCGCGCGTTGCAGCCAAACCACCCAAACCGGTTTCCCTTAGGGAAGGGGGGAGGTTCTCACCAACGCGACGCATAGCCTCGATAACATCATCAGCGGGAATTTTATTCGTCAAGCCAGCTAAGGCCATGTCAGCAGAAATGAGCGCGTTTACGGCACCAATTGCGTTCCGTTTTACACAAGGTATTTCAACTAAACCAGCTACTGGATCACATACCAAACCGAGAAGATTACTCAAAGCCATTGCCAATGCTTCGGCACTCTCGATAGGCGTACCACCCGAAATTTCGACTGCGGCTGCCGCTGCCATTCCAGAGGCACTTCCGACTTCCGCTTGACACCCGCCTGCAGCCCCTGAAATCATGGCATTGTTGGCAATAACCATACCAAAACCACTCGCACAAAAGAGCATTTGAACCATCTGATCCTCAGTCAATTCCAATTTATCTTTTATACCGAACATTACCCCTGGCAAGGTGCCAGATGATCCAGCAGTAGGTGTGGCACAAATGATGCCAAGTGAGGCATTTACTTCATTAGTAGCAATCGCATTTTCGACCGCTACTAATAAGTCGTTACCTGCCAAGGATTTACCTTTTTTACGGTAATTTCTTAATTTAACTGCTTCACCACCGGTTAAACCGGTAGGTGAAAAGACCCCATCTCCAGCCAGTCCTTTTTCAACGGCATTTTTCATGACCAAATAATTTTTACGCATCTGTTCCCAAATTTCTTCGCGTGAACGGTGGGATGTAAGCATTTCTTGTCGAACCATTAATTCTGAAATGGGTAATTTTTTTTCCAAGGCATCATTTACAAGTTCTTCAACCGATTGATACATCTTCATCCTCCTACTTGATTAAAATCGCCTGTTCTATAAACGGCATATTATTTATTTCTGAAATCATCAGACTTGAAGGGGTGGTTTCCATGTAGAGGATGACCCATTCAAGTTCGCCTTCACGGAAGATGCGGATATCTGTTAAATGATAGCCGTGTTTTTTAAAAAAATCTTCCCAATCTTCCATCTTGAATAAACCAAGATGATGGCTATTTTGTTTGATGAAATAAAGCGGGAGGTAACCATCTATTGTCATGGGAAATTCTGCAATTTCCACTTGATTCAACGCAATGGTTCCACCACCAACTGAACTACCGGTGGCGACAATGCGCAAATCATCCCGCTCCAGCGTCATCCGGGCTGTATTAGGATGGCCGACCGGAGAAGGGACTTTCTCTTCTATGAAATGTACCTCTATATGCTGTGATTCAGCCATTTCCACTGCATTAGGGAGCATGGGATCATCCGCGTTAAGTCCCAATATACCTCCCAAAATTGCAAAATCAGTGCCATGACCTAAATGGGTATCCGCAAAAGATTCATAATATTGGATTGTAATTTTTTTTGGCAACATACCGAAAAGTTGGGCTGCTGCCTTTCCAAGTGCCAATGCACCAGCAGTATGGGAACTGGATGGCCCTACCATGATGGGTCCGATTATATCGAAAACGCTACGAAATGTATTTGCCATACCTTTTCCTCCCGATCTATGAATAAACTCATCATTGATTATATCAAAAATCCGGCGAATAGTCGCATTTCTAATCTATATTTTATTCTGGCACGAAAGCGCTATGCTATAATGAAAGCAATAAGTTTAAGGGGAATGGATAACATGGAACTAAAAAAGGCAGTAGGTTTAAAGGCAGCTGAATACATTGAATCAGGAATGGTTGTTGGTTTAGGAACTGGATCAACGGCTTATTATTTTGTGGAGGAAATCGGTCGCCGTGTTAAGGATGAAGGTCTGGATATAATTGGTGTTACGACTTCGAAACGCACGAAAGAACAAGCATTGGGCTTGGGAATTACCTTAAAAAATATCGACGATGTTGATCACATCGATATTACCGTAGACGGTGCAGATGAAATCAGTAGCGACTTCCAAGGCATTAAAGGCGGCGGTGGTGCACACCTGATTGAAAAAATCGTTGCTTCAAATTCGAAAGAAGTTATTTGGATTGTGGATGACAGCAAGATGGTAGAAAAATTAGGGGCATTCCCATTACCGCTGGAAGTCATTAAATATGGGTCCCAACAAGTATTTAATCAACTTGAAGGTAAAGGCTATAAGCCAACTTTCCGTAAAAATGAAGATGATAGTTTTTATTTGACTGATGAAGATAACTATATCATCGACTTGCACCTTGGTACGATTGAAAACCCGCACGCTCTTGAACGTGAGCTGAACCAAATGGTCGGCGTTGTCGAACATGGTTTATTTTTGGACATGGTAACCCGTGTATTGGTCGGAAGAAATGATGGCGTTCAAGATATTGAAGTAGTTAGACAAACATTCTGAGAGGAAGCTGATATGTATGCGTATGGTTGATTTAATTGTAAAAAAACAACAAGGTAAGGAATTATCAAAAGAAGAGATTCGCTTTGTGATTGAAGGATTTACAGACGGTACCATACCGGATTATCAAATGAGTGCTTTTGCAATGGCTGTTTATTTTCAGGACATGACTGATAATGAACGAATGGAAATGACTATGGCAATGGCAGAGTCAGGCGATCAAATTGATCTTTCTGACATCGAAGGTATAAAAGTCGATAAACATTCTACTGGCGGAGTTGGTGATACAACAACTTTAGTTTTGGCACCACTTGTGGCAAGTACCGGGGTCCCAGTCGCTAAAATGAGTGGTCGTGGCTTGGGTCATACTGGTGGTACCATCGATAAACTGGAATCTGTACCAGGGTTCCATGTTGAAATATCAGAAGAGAAATTTATGGAACTTGTAAATGAAAATAAGGTTGCGGTTGTGGGACAGTCAGGCGATTTGACTCCCGCTGATAAGAAATTATATGCATTGCGGGACGTAACGGGTACGGTTAATTCACTTCCATTAATTGCAAGTTCCATCATGAGTAAAAAAATCGCTTCTGGAGCTGATGCGATTGTATTGGATGTAAAAGTTGGAGCAGGGGCATTTATGAAGACACCTGAAGATGCTGAAAACTTGGCCCATGCTATGGTATCGATAGGGAATCTAGCGGGAAGAAAAACCATGGCTATCATTTCTGATATGAGTCAGCCTTTAGGACGTGCAGTCGGGAATGCTTTGGAAGTAGAAGAAGCCATCGAAACCTTAAAAGGTAATGGTCCAGAAGACTTAGAGGAACTTTGTCTTGAGCTCGGTTCCCAGATGGTCTATCTGGGTGGGGGCGCTGAGAGCCTGGAGGCTGCGAAAACATTACTCAAAGAGAAATTAACGAATGGTGAAGCATTGGAAAAGTTCAAGGTGTTTTTGTCTGCACAAGATGGTAATCCAGATGTAGTGGATAATTATGCATTAATGCCTCAAGCTAGCTTTACGAAAGAGGTATTGGCTACTGAAACAGGCTATGTGACAGAAATTACTGCAGATGATATTGGTGTTGCGGCCATGAAACTGGGAGCAGGTAGAGCAACTAAGGAGTCCGTGATTGACTTGGCGGCAGGGCTCATATTGCATAAAAAAGTGGGAGACTTCGTTGAAAAAGGCGAGAGCATTGTAACCCTTTATGCCAATACTGAAAAAACAGCTGAAGCAGAGGAAATGGTCCAACAAGCGTATCATTATGGTGAAAATCGTGTGGAACCAACCCTCGTTCATAAGATTATTACAGAATAGTATAAAAGGATGTGCCCAAGATAATGGGCACATCCTTTTTAATCTTTAAATGAAATTCCGACAATTGATTCGCCGATTGACAAGAACTCAGTAATCAAATCACTGGGTTCAATTTTTTTAGGGATATAAACGGTAAATGTAAAATGATAAACGGGTTCATCATTTACGCGTGTCATTTCAAAATCTTCATCTGTTGTTCGGAGATTGTATAAGGTAAAAAGTTCCCGTATTTCTTTGATTTGTTCCCGATTAGTCATTTTGATATCTAAGATATATTTATCGCCTGGTTTAGTTACTAATTTAAGTAAATATAAAACCGCTACGAGAATCATGGTCGTTGTGACTGCCAAAAAATAATAACCAAATCCTACCGCAATTCCTAATCCAGAAACGGCCCAAATAGTTGCGGCAGTCGTGAGTCCTGAAACTTTATCAACCTGGGTGGTGATAATGGCTCCTGCGCCCAGGAATCCGATTCCACTTACGATTTGAGCTACAATCCGCGAAAAATCGGTACTTATGCTTCCCGCTAATTCGGGATTATCTAGTACCATTCTGATAATGATATAGGACAATTCAACTTGAATGATAGTAAGGATACAAGCAGAAACACAGACGATAATATTTGTACGAATTCCTGCTGATTGGTTCTTCCGTTCACGTTCCACACCCACCGCAAAGCCTAAAGCTACCGCTACGAGTAAGCGCAGGGCAATTTCCACATTATCTAAGTCATACATTATCCCACATCCTTTCCTAACTCAATTGTAAGAGATTACAGTTGAAAAGTAAAAAAACAGCCCTATAAAATGGATGATAATGTGTTATGATAGAAATATTAAATTTTAATGAGGAGGTAACCAATTTGAAAAAGGAGGAGTGGCTGGCAGGAATAAAAACTATTTTTCCAGTTAGCATCAGTTATATTCCTTTGGGATTAGCATGTGGCATTGTTCTTCAACAATCCGGTTTTAATGCAATAGCAGTTTTTTTGGCTAGTTTGTTAGTTTATGGAGGGGCTTCTCAATTTTTGATTGCTTCCATGACTTTGAGCGGAGCTGCCGTTTTTGAAATCATAACAATGGTGTTTTTTATCAATCTAAGGCATTTATTAATGAGTTCAACCTTTGCACAGAGGCTGAATAAAGAATCAACACTTTTCAATATGATGTTTGCCCACGTGATAACTGATGAATCTTTTGCAGTTAATACGCTCAAATTCAAGTTGGATCCAAAATGGACGCCACAAAAAGGAGTTGCCGCGAGTATTACGGCTTGGTTGGCTTGGGTGGTAAGTACAGTCGCTGGTTCGCTACTAGGTAATGCATTCGAAGTTTCAACGGTTGTCATGACGTATGTCTTAACTGCGATGTTTATATATTTATTGGTTTCTCAAATGGAGAATAAAATCATGGTTTGGACCGGGTTGTTTGGACTCGTTATTGCGGTTTTGATGAAGATGTTGCTACAAAATGGAATTGCTATTTTAATTGCTTCCATATTGGCTTCTTTGTTTGGTCTTGCACTGGAAATCATTAAGAACCGAAAGGAGGGTATCGTTCATGAGTCGTGATATCCTTATTATTATTTTGGGATCGGCCATCGTAACCTATCTTCCGCGTTTTATACCGATACTAGCTTTTAAAGATGCACAATTACCGACTTGGTTCCAGAAATGGATGGGGTACTTGCCAATTTCCATATTCGCTGCGCTTATAGCGACAGATGTATTTTTTTGGGAAGATAGTTTAAATTTAAATTTCTTGGCCAATGTGAAATTGATACCTTCATTAATTACTATTTTTGTAGCCTATAAAACAAAGAGTATGATTTATTCGATTTTAGCTGGCGTTCTATCCATCGCAATCCTTATTGGGATTCTATAAAAAAGCAGACCAAATTTGGTCTGCTTTTTTATGTTTTTTGCCCTTAATTAGAATGTTTTCAACAATTTACAATTTTGAGTAAATATCTTATACACAAAGTTAGCAATATATAGTAAGATTAATGTAACTCATATAAAAGGGTTTACACCTATTAAGAATGAGGAAATTAGAAAAATAAAGGTAATTTGAGAAAAACCATTTATCAAAAATAAGAAATGGAGGAGAAGGAATTGGCTTATGTATTAATCTTGATAGGATTTTTAGGGGTTATTTCAGGAATTGTAAAACTGATCATTGATTTATTTAAAAAGAAACCTAAGAAGCCTGCACTGATGTTGGGGTTGTTTTCATTTCTAGCGTTTGTGGTAGGGGTGGTCATGGCACCTCCGGCTGCCAACCTGAAGTTTGAAAAAACACAGTTGGAGACGAATGGATATGGTGCCGCGATAATTGAAGGGAGTACCAACTCAAAAGCGATTTTAACTATCGCTGGTATCGAGGTTTCCCATAACGAAGGCGTGTTCTCATATGCTTATGAGTTATCGGATATTAATGTTGAAGAAGTCATCGTGCAATCAGTCCTGGATGATTCTAAAGCAGAAGAAACGATAACGATTTCACCCTCAGAAGAATTTATTGCTTTTATTAACGAACAAAAAGAAGAAGAAGAGAGGGTCAAAAAGGTTGAATCTGCTTTAGCATTGGCTGAGAAGGATCCGTCGGAAGAAAATTATGATGAAGCAGCGACGCTTATTGAATCTTTAGCTAAAGAGTACGAGAATTTTGATCAAAGGCTAAAGACAGTCTACAAATCTGTTGAAGCGGAAAAAGCAATGGCTGTTGCAGAAAAAAAACTTTCTAAAAAAAGTCTGAAGAATGCTGAAAATTTAATTGCCGCTGTATCACTAAACAAAAACGACTTTTCTGAAAGACTTAGCAAATTGCAAAAAAATGTTCAAGAAAAAGAAGCTTTATTTAAAGCTGCAGAAGAGGCGATTGTTCTAGCAGAGAAAACCCCATCTGATGAAAATTATAAAAATGCAAATGATTTAGTAGAATCTCTTCCAAGTGATAAAGGTAATTATCAAAAACGTGTTAAAGAAGTTAAAGAAACGATTCAGAAAAATAAAGAAGCAGAAGAAAAACGAATTGCGGAAGAAAAACGGATTGCAGAAGAAGAAGAAGAAGAAGAAGAAGAACGTGTGGCGGCAGAACAAAGAGCCGCTGAAGTAGAAATAGCAGCACAAGAGGCTGCTCAAGAAGCCGCTGCAGTGGAAGAACATAACCACGCAGAGGTTGGAGAAACAGTTCTCGTAACTCCGACAGGATCGAAATACCATGTTCGAAAATGTGGGAATGGAAACTATTCACCAGATACATTAGACAATGCATTGGCAAGAGGACTGGAACCTTGTTCTAAATGTTACTAAAAAACTATTTTTGTAGTGGAGTGACATACTGATTTCAGATGTTAATAAAACACCTTATTAAGCTATCATTCCCACATATTGTATATGGGAGTGATAGCTTAATTTTTACGAATCATTCGTCATAGTAATAATTCAGTCACTAAGGGTGTCTATTGGTGGTCGAACAGCGTGTATGTAACAATTTTCATTTTATATAAATTCATAACGAAATATCTTCGATATAGCATATTCAAGAAAATGCTATATCGAAGATATTTTATATTATTTCATTTGTTTGTGTTTTCCTACCGGGGAATTTTTTTTAGTTTGATCGTTTGCTAAATTTGCGATAATCAATACCGCGCATATCGCACCAATCGATAATATCTCTTTGGAAGATTAGATCAGTTTTTTGTAATTCTTTAACTGAAGTTTTGCCTAACAAAGTCATGATGGCAATCATCTTTTCTTTCCAGGCTTTCACTGTTTCAATTGTTTTTTCTGGGCCGTCATTTACGACCATATGGAGAAATTGTCCAGATAGACCAACAGCTTCTGCACCCAAACTCAATGCTTTAATAATATCGTAAGGGGACTTAACGCCACCAGAAGCAAGGAGATGAACATCATCAGCCATGTCATGTGCTTCTAGTAAGGAAATCACTGTGGATTGGCCCCAATTTTCTAAATCATCGTAGGAGAAAGTGATACGGCGCGCATTTTCGATGGCTGCGAAGTTTGTTCCGCCACGACCGGAAACATCCACCCATTCAACACCAACGTTAATTAATTGTTGAACGGTCTCACGGCTCATTCCGAAACCAACTTCCTTGACCATAACAGGGACACCAACGTTCGCAACGATTTGCTCGATTTGGTTTAGCCACATTGAAAGGTCTCGATCACCTTCGGGCATAACCAATTCCTGAGGTGCGTTTACATGAATTTGTAAGGCATTTGCCTCCAGGATCGCAACTGCTCGTTTGGCATTTTCGACCGAATGATGTGCCCCCACGTTAGCCAATACGAAGCCATTCGGGTTTACTTCGCGAATAACCCGGAAGCTATCAGATAATTCCGGATGTTTAATGGCGGCACTCACTGAACCTGAAGCCATCACTAAATTTAACTCTTTGGCCACTTCAGCCAGTCGCGCATTGATGTCTTTGGTTTTATCACTTCCACCAGTCATCCCATTGATGTAAAAGGGAAGGGGCATGTCATGCCCGAGCATATGTGAGGCCAAAGAAACATCATCTGTTTTAATTTGTGGAAAAGAGTGATGAACGAACCGTATTTTCTGGAAATCTGATTGACTGGCAGTTTGATATTGCTTCTCCGCCAATTCAACATGCTCGTCTTTACGTTTTGAATCGATGTTCATGTAGAACCCCCTTAATCTTCTTGATAAACTTCTAATGGCAATGGATGAATTCCATCTGCTTCCCACTCACTGAACAACAGTGGTATCGCTCCTGGGTTATCAATTAATACAATTCCACAGTCACCGCCCCCAGCACCGGAACTTTTGGAAGCTCCGCCAAATTTCTCAGCGGTTTCGATTAATTTCTCCAACAAAGGAGTTTCGATGGAAATACCCGTTTTTTCCGCTAAAGAGCGCAAGAGAGCACGGTTTTTGCGAATCCCATCTTTAATGGCGCTGACATTACTTTGGTCAAATGCCTCAATTAATTTTTGAACAACACTTTTACTTTCACGTAAAAATTGTGGAAAAAAATCCGCCATATCTTGACGTTTATTGTTTACCTTATCGACCAAGTGCGCAGTAGAAGCAGGGCTCGCAGTCCATCCTATCAGCAATTTTAAACTTGTGGGTACTGATAGCCGACGAATCATCAAATCCGGCCAATCCATTGCTAATAATTCTGTAAGTGTGACTTCTTCTAATTTTTGCTTCACCCATTCTCGATCGAAACAAGTATAAGCAATCCAGCCTGTATAACAGCTTGCAGCAATATCCCCGAAAGAACCATTGCTCTTAACAGAAAGATGGGCCAAACTTGCTAATTTGTAGACGAATTCCGGAGTGAATGGAACGCCATAAAATTTCAAGAGTGCTTTAATGGTAGCTACCGTTACAGCACCACTAGAACCAAGTCCGTATTTTTTTCCCTTGGCGTTATCCAATTCACTTTCAACCGAAAGGTGGAAAAAGACTAATTCCTTTTGTTGCTCTTTTATATATTCTTCGGTTACTTTCACTGCCTGTGTAATATAAATAAAAGGATTTTCACGTTCATCGATATAAAGTGCGCCATCTTGCCTTGTCCACGGAACAGGCAATCCACCATTCAACGTGGAGTGAATCGACCCTTCACCGATTGCTTCCTCTAAAGAGACCGTTATAAATTGGTTAACGGCTACAAGGATAGCAGGGTGAGCATTTGTTACGACGGCATATTCACCTGCAATAAATAATTTCCCCGGTGCACTAGCTTTTATCAATGTTCTCTTCCTTTCTACGTGAGTGACCAATCATACTCAGCAGCTTCTTCAGGAGTTAAGGAACGAATTCCCTTTCCCGGACCGCTGATTAATAATTGTTCGGTTGAAAAATACGCAGTTAGTTTTTCTTTAATTTTTTCAGCTTCGGACAAACGGCATAATACCTTCACGTTTGGACCAGCATCCATGGTAACATAACATAAAATCCCTTGTTCCCGCAACTCTCGAACCGCTTGTATCGCTTTTATACTATCCGGTTCAAAGTAAATAATAGGGGTCGCTGCACCCATCATCGACCCATGCATTTTCATTGCGCTGTGTTCCGTGATTTGGCCTAATTTCTCAAAATCTTGTACCTGGATCGCTTTTTTTATGGCGACTAAATCTTTTTCTGCAGATTCTACCCAAGCTGGATAGAAGGGGGAGGTTTCAACCGTTTGTTTCATTCCTAAGCGGCTGGATATTTTTTTTGCAGATTTATTGACTGCGACGATAACCATACCGATATCCCAATCAGCATCATCTACAGGAATAGCCATTGAATCCTTTGAAGAGGATCCTTTTTGCCATTCGACGAAACCGCCAAACAAACTGCGGGTCGCACTTCCAGAGCCACGTCTGGCAAAAGTAGATAATGTCTGCAGATCCATGTTTAATCCCATGGCCATATTTAGTGCACCTGCTAATGCAGCAAAAGCAGATGCTGACGAGGCGAGGCCAGCTGCGGTGGGGACGTGGTTCACACTATCAACATGGATGAATTCATTCCTATTCGCTTCTTTACGAAACAAATCCAGGAAATGTGATATTTTAGCCGTTTCTTTTTCTGACTGCAGCTGTCCATTCAATCTGAATTGATCTTCGGTGAAAGCATCTGAAATTTCAACAAATGTATCGGTATACAAACCGTTCAAAGTTAATGACAGACTGCTATTCATGGGGAGGAAAAGTTCTTCATCTGCTTTTCCCCAATATTTGATCAGGGCGATGTTGGTATGTGCTCTTACTGCGGCTTTACTCACACAGTCACCTCCTGATTTAAATAAGTAATCCAGGTCTTAACAGCACCTTTTTCTTCCAAAATACGAGCGATGTTTTTTGCTTCCGCTTCAGTAGCTGCTAGGGCAATCATACAACCACCGCGGCCACCACCCGTTAATTTAGAACCGAGAGCACCTGCTGATTTTGCTGCAGCCACTAACTGGTCTAATTCTTTACTGGATACCCCAAGATCATTTAATAGGAGATGAGCGTTATCCATTGCTTCACCTAATTTTTGTGGCTGGTTTGTTTCTAGATAATGTTTGGCTTTTTCTGCCAATTTGCCTAATTGGTGAATTTCATTTTCCGTCTGTAACTTGGTGTCTGTGTTAAGACGTTCAGCAATACTTCCAACTGCAGCTTTCGTTTGACCGGTAACTCCCGTATCGCCCACAATTAAGTAGCCATCTAGTTGTAATTCAAATTCCGTAAAAGGTTGCCCTTTGCGATAGAATACAGGGTGCTCACCACTGGTGGTTACAGCGTCCAGACCACTCGGATTTCCGTGCGCAACTTTTTCAGAAACATCTACTAATTTTAATAGTGTCTCGTGTGTTAAATCTTTATCGAAATAATTGTAAATAGCACGTGTAACAGCTACTGAAACGGCTGCACTCGAACCCATGCCTCTTTCTGGAGGAATGGAGCTTGAAATTGAAATAGCTAAAGCTTCTTTTTCTTTACCAATGCTTTTCAGGGCCGTCTCAATAGCCGTTTTTAAACTTTGAAGAATTTCAGGCATATCTTCTGCTATCCCGCTGTAATAAGAGCAATCAATAATTGTCGCGTCAGTTGCAGGTGCAACCGTTGCAACAACTTCGACAGCTGGAAAGGGAAGAGCGATTGAAGGTTCCCCATAGACAACCGCGTGTTCGCCCATGAGAATTATTTTTCCATGGGACAAACCTTTTGCGTGTTTTTCATACATGTGACATCTTCCTTTAACTTAAAATTTGTTAGCGCATAAACCATGACAAAATAAATGGCGCAGCATATAACGTCATGAATTGAATCCCATAGTTCATGCCGAGGCGATTCAGATTCCCACAGATAAAACCAATTAGCATAACCCCGAAAACATTCAATAATCCAGCATCCATATAAGCCAATAGGAGTACCAAGCCAATAAACAGACCAAGCACGGCCTCATGGGGAATCTTAGTCAAGACAAATGTTGTGATTTGGGTTGCATAGCGTAAAGATAGATAATAAACCAAACCGATAGAAAGGCCGGCACCTAAAAGAATCGCCAGCGTGAATTCACCTTGTGTCAGTGTGTGGTGGATATTGTTTTCCATTGAGAATACAGGTGGGGCAGTGAACAACGCGCCACCAGGTCCAATCGCAGCTGGGGATAACGGAATTCCCAAAGCAACCACACAAATGATAATTCCCGACAAATAGGTTGACTGCGCTAAAGCACTCATTGTAATAATGGATGTACTTGCTTTTTCCAAAGAATCTTTTTTCCGTTTTCCTACTATTTCACCAAATAAAATAATGATGCCAACAGGACTTAGAACAAATAGGAAAGTTGAAAATAAAGAAGATAAGGCCGCGCTGATGGACTCATCTTTTTTAATAATTTTGAAGGGATTAAAGGTTAATCCAGCATTTGATAATGATGGGATCAATGTTTCTTTGAGCGAACTTGTTTCAGCACCCTCACGTGTTGTTTTCGTTAGGAATGAAAGTAGACTCACTAATAAGGGTCCTACTGTGATGCCCAGGAAAAATGAAGTCGTCACATTTTTATCTGGTGATACTATCCCCAAGTCCCAGTAAATGGTACGCAAGCTTTGAAACAACATAGCCAAAGGAATGATCATGGCAATTGATAGAAGCTTTGCTTTTCCCATTAAAGATAGGAAAATGGCACCAATCACGAACAATATGCTTGCGTATTGTTTGATGATTTCAGCATGTGGCGCAATGAGGTTCGCAATCAATAAGCTGGTCGGAACGGCTATTGCAACCCCAATCAATGACCCAGCAGCAGATTTACGAATGTTCTCATGGGTCAAACCAGCTTTTTTCATGGTCATCGCATGCTCAATCATTGGCGTTGATAAAACACCGCCCGGCAAACCAACGACCAATGTTGGCATGGCATTCATCAAATTCAAAGATATAATCGCCGATATAAAGAAAGTCAGGACCACAATAGGGTGGACGCCAGACAGAACAACCGCCAAAGTTATAGGCATCAACACTGCAGTTTCATCCGTGCCAGGTATAAACCCGATGATTGTATATAGAATAGTCGCTCCAATTGAAGCAAGTATCATCTGAAATAATACGATCATATCCATTCTATTTTCCCTCCCGATTTTTACTTTGTTGGATATCTCGTTTGGGCTTAATCGTAATGGAGTTAATTACCATAGCCAATACAGCACCGCCCAGACCAAAAAACAACTGTCTAGTCGTATCACCAGATGGCGCAACAAAATAGCCGACCATTGTTAGCCCGCCTGATAGGATAATAGCTTGGATCAAGTCCTTGGAGCTGACCAAGTCTCCCCAAAGTTCAAGATATTTTTGTTTATTATTCAATATCATCTCCACCGCTTCTTAATATTCTGTTTTTATATCCTAATTCTAGCAAAGAACAACACAAAGTAAACAAAACTTGTACTAATTTAAGAAAACTTAACCGCAATATTGGGAAAATTTAATATAAAAAACTTGTGTATGAAAAAGTAGGAGATTGACTAAAGTTTATAGTTTTTATATCCCAATCTATGATACAATAAGCAAAAATTCAAATTGCCGGAAAGGATTCAGGATGATTCCAAATAGTAATTATTACCAAATCAATCGTAATGAGTGGAAAAACTTTCATCAAGAAGATGTGCCAATTTTGTCGGAAGACAAACTGGAAAGTCTTATTTCATTGAATGATAAGTTGTCACTCGCTGACGTGAAAGACATTTACTTGCCATTGGTCGAGGTAATTGATCTGTATGCAAAAAATTATCGTAATCTAAGACGAGTGAAAAGTTTGTTTCTAGATCGCCCATATGAACCAGCTCCGATGATTATTGGCGTTTCTGGTAGTGTAGCTGTAGGAAAGAGTACAACTGCCCGTGTATTACAAAATTTGCTTGGAAAATTCTACCCTGACAAGACAATTGGGATGTTGACAACAGACGGCTTTCTCTATCCCAATGCTGAATTGATCAAGCGAGGTATTTTGAATCGTAAAGGGTTTCCAGAAAGTTATGATATGGAGAAATTGATTCAGTTTCTTTTAGATGTTAAAATAGGTAAGCCCAACGTCAAGTACCCGGTTTATTCTCACCGAATTTATGACGTCATTTCTGATGAATTCAATGTTATTCACGAACCCGATATTTTAATTGTGGAGGGAATAAATGTTCTTCAACTTCCTTCCAATCAACAAATCTATGCGAGCGATTTTTTTGATTTTTCCATCTACGTGGATGCTGAAGTCGAGAATATCGAAAAATGGTACATTGAAAGGTTCGAAATGTTGATGGATTTGGCCCAAGGGCAACCGGATAATTATTACTATAATTATGCCATTGGCGATAGGGAAGAAGCAATTGCAATGGCTCGTGGTGTTTGGAAAAGTGTAAACTTGAAAAACTTACAAGAGTTTATTGCACCAACCATGACCCGAGCAGATTTGATTATCCATAAAACAGATAACCATCATATTGATTATTTGAATATTAAAAAGTATTAATTGGAGGGAAACATATTCATGACTACAGAAATTAGCAGTGTCGAAAAAATAATTGTATTGGACTTTGGAAGCCAGTATAACCAACTGTTGACACGTCGTATCCGCGAATTCGGCGTTTATTCAGAGTTACTGTCTCATAAGACAAGTGCTGAAAAAATCATGGCATTAGGAAACGTGAAAGGGATTATTTTCTCAGGCGGACCGAATAGTGTCTATGCAGAGGGTTCATTTGCAGTCGATCCTGCAATCTATGATTTAGGATTGCCGATACTGGGCGTTTGTTACGGTATGCAATTAATGACTACTCAATTTGGTGGAACAGTAGAGAAAGCTGCTAAACGTGAATATGGTAAATCAGATATTGAAATTTTACGGACGACTGATCCACTATTTTCGGGGTTAGAACGAACTGAAACTGTTTTGATGAGCCATGGTGATTTGATTACCGATATTCCTGTTGGTTTTGAAGTTACTGCTACAAATGCGCAGTGTCCAGTAGCGGCATTCTCGAATGTAGAACGTCAATTTTATGGCGTTCAATTCCATCCAGAAGTACGCCATTCTATTCATGGCAACGAAATGTTGCGTAATTTCGCATTTGACATTTGTGGCTGTAAAGGCGATTGGTCTATGGCTAATTTTATCGATTTCGAAGTAGATAAAATTCGCGAAACAGTTGGGGACAAAAAGGTGCTCTTGGCGCTTTCTGGTGGTGTGGATTCCTCAGTAGTTGGGGTATTGTTACACAGCGCGATTGGAGACCAATTGACATGTATTTTTGTTGACCACGGTTTATTACGCAAGGGCGAAGCAGAAGCGGTAATGGAAAGTCTTTCTGGTAAATTTGGGTTGAACATCATTAAAGTGGATGCCAAAGACCGCTTCATGTCTAAATTGGCAGGCGTTGCTGATCCAGAGAAAAAACGTAAAATTATCGGTTCTGAATTCATCAATGTATTTGATGATGAAGCAACTAAACTTGATGGTATTGAATTCTTGGCTCAAGGAACTATCTATTCTGATGTCATCGAGAGCGGTACTGATACAGCGCAAACTATCAAGTCTCACCATAACGTGGGTGGTTTACCAGAAGATATGCAATTCAAATTGATCGAACCTTTGAATACCTTGTTCAAGGATGAAGTTCGTGCGCTTGGTATTGAATTAGGTATGCCTGAAAGTCTCGTTTGGCGTCAACCATTCCCAGGACCAGGTCTAGGGATTCGTGTCCTTGGTGAAATCACGGAAGAAAAATTGGAAATCGTTCGCGAATCTGATTTTATACTTCGTGAAGAAATCAAGAATGCTGGTTTAGACCGCGATGTTTGGCAATACTTCACAGTTCTGCCGGGTATCAGAAGTGTTGGCGTGATGGGCGATGGCCGTACTTATGACTACACTATTGGTATTCGTGCAGTAAACTCAGTAGACGGTATGACATCAGAGTGGGCACGTATCCCTTACGAAGTATTGGATCTTATCTCACGCCGTATCGTTAACGAAGTAAAACACGTTAACCGTATCGTGTATGATATTACGAGCAAGCCACCAGCAACCATTGAGTGGGAATAATCAAAGATATAAAAAAACAGAGAGCATTGGCTCTCTGTTTTTTTATTTGGAATTTTCAGAAATCCTTACAAAAAATAAAAAAATGTATTGCAATCCCCCAAAAAAAATGTAAAATAAAAACTCGAGATTAGGAAATTAATCTCCCAAGAATTTTTGACCATTTCGTAAGAAATTATAGCCATACGGACAGCTCGGTCAAATGCCGGTTAACGGCAACTTCTGTTGCCTTATTGAACTTTTATAAGTTGGTTACTATAAACCGTGTGCTGCTAGCATGCCCACTTGTGAAATCAATAAGAGTAGTAAAAGTAATTCTTGCTATATAGACTCTGATCCCAAATATAACGACACGCATATTTTCTGCCTGTCGGTCTATTTGTGAAATGTTGAAACGGATAACACAAGTGTGAACGGTACTTTACCAGCGCACTTGTGTTTTTTTATGTAAAAATTTTGTGGATGGAGTAGTGAGATGGACCAGAAATTAAAGCTGTATGGATTCAATAATTTAACAAAGTCATTAAGTTTTAATATCTATGACGTTTGTTACGCAAAAACCGAACGCGAACAACGCGACTATATCGCTTATATTGATGAACAATATAACTCAGAGCGTTTGACACATATTTTGACTCAGCTGACAGAGATGATTGGTGCAACCGTTTTGAATATCTCGAAGCAGGATTATGACCCGCAAGGCGCGAGCGTCACAATTCTGCTTGCTGAAGAGAGCATGCGGGCAAATATGGATGGCGAAACAATTGTCGGGCACCTTGATAAGAGTCACGTGACAGTCCACACCTATCCGGAATTTCATCCGGAAAAAAGTATTGCTACTTTCCGAGTGGATATTGATGTTGCCACATGCGGTGAAATCACTCCGCTCAGTACGTTGGATTTTTTAATCGGTAGCTTTGATTCTGACATCATCACCATGGATTATAAAGTCAGAGGATTCACAAGAAATGTAACCGGTCAAAAACTATATATCGACCACAAAATAACTTCAATCCAGGACTACATCGACGATGAAATCCTGCAAAAATATGACACAGTTGATGTGAATGTCTATCAAAATAATATTTTCCACACCAAAATGTTGGTTAAAGAAATGGATTTACAAAATTATTTATTCAAATCCGATGTTTATGAAATTGATCCAAAAAAACGCATGGAAATTATGACCAATTTGCGCCAGGAAATGATAGAAATTTTTAGTGGCAGCAACATTTATTTAGGAGGTTGAAATGTACAAACTTGACCAATCACGAGCACCGATCATGGAAGCTCTAAACGAAATGAAACATAATCGCTTAGTCCCATTCGATGTTCCCGGGCACAAACGTGGACGAGGCAATCCCGAATTGACAAAGTTCTTGGGTGAGAAAACCATGAGCATTGATGTCAACTCGATGAAGGCACTTGATAACTTGACTCACCCGGTCTCGGTTATTCACGAATCCGAAAAACTGGCAGCCGATGCATTTGGGGCAGCCCATGCTTTCTTGATGGTGGGGGGTACAACTTCGTCTGTTCAAGCCATGGTTTTTGCGGCCACAAAACGTGGCGAAAAAATCATTTTGCCACGTAATGTCCATCGCTCTGTGATCAATGCCATGGTGTTGAATGGTGCTGAGCCCGTTTATGTGAACCCTGGTACCAATAAACGTTTGGGAATATCGTTAGGGATGGCGGTTGAAGACGTTAAAAAAGCGATTGAAGCACATCCGGATGCTAAAGCCGTTTTTGTCAACAATCCGACCTATTACGGCATTTGCTCCAACTTGAAGGAAATTACCGACTATGCGCACAGCAAAGGAATGTTGGTTTTGGTGGATGAGGCGCACGGCACCCATTTTTATTTCAGTGATAAACTCCCTGCAACAGCTATGGAGGTAGGGGCGGACATGGCCAGCGTATCGATGCATAAATCGGGCGGGTCGTTGACACAAAGCTCCTTCTTATTGATTGGTGAAAAAATGAATGTCGGTCATGTACGCCAGACCATCAACTTGACCCAGACAACAAGTGGTTCCTATCTGCTGATGTCAAGTCTGGATTTATCCCGTAAAAACTTGGCTCTGAACGGTCAGGGGATTTTTGATAAAGTACTTGAACTTGTCGAATATGCCCGCAAAGAAATCAACGAAATTGGTGATTACTACGCATACTCCGACGAAATTATCGATGGTGACACCATTTATGATTTTGACCGCACCAAGCTATCCATTAACACGTTTGAGACCGGATTGGCCGGTGTTGAAGTGTATGACTTGCTGCGGGATGAATATGACATTCAGGCCGAATTCGGAGATATGGGCAACCTGTTGGCTTATGTTTCAGTTGGGGACCGGGAACGCGATTTAGAGCGTTTAGTCGGTGCTTTGTCTGAAATCCGCCGTCGTTACAAAAAAGATAAAGCGGGTATGATTGACCATGACTATATCAATCCGATCGTGAAGACCACCCCACAAGTAGCTTTCTATGCCGATAAAATCGTTTCTTTACCTTTAGCCGAAACAGTCGGCCGGGTCTGCAATGAATTTGTGATGGCTTATCCGCCGGGAATACCAGTCTTGGCTCCAGGAGAAGAAATTACCCAAGAAATTGTTGATTATATCGTCTATGCCAAAGCAAAAGGTTGTTTTATGACCGGTGCAGAAGATATGAATATTGAACGTCTGAATGTGTTGGAGGAGGTATGAGAATGGATTTATGGTACAACGAGTTTCATACGAAAAACGTAAAATTATCAATTAAAGTGGACCAACAGTTGTATAGCGGTCAAAGTGAATTTCAACGCATTGATGTCTTTCATTCACCGGAATTCGGACGTTTTTTGACCTTGGATGGATTCATGATGTTAACGGAAAAAGATGAATTTATTTATCACGAAATGATTGTCCATGTACCGATGGCAGTGAATCCTGCTATTAAAAAAGTACTGGTCATCGGTGCCGGCGATGGTGGGGTTATTCGCGAATTAACGCGCTATGAAACAATCGAACATATTGATATGGTTGAAATCGACGAAGAAGTTGTGGACGTATGTGTAAAATATTTGCCACAAACAGCCTGTGCTTTTGATGATCCCCGCGTCCATTTGCACTATCAAGACGGCTTGAAGTTCGTGCGGAAGTTTGAAAATGAATATGATTTGATCGTTGTCGATTCGACAGATCCGTTTGGACCAGGCGAAGGGTTATTTACAAAAGAATTTTATGGCAATTGTTTCAAAGCCCTGAATGAAGCGGGTATCATGGTGAATCAACATGAGAGTCCCTTTTACCAAAATGATGCCATTGCCATGCAACGTGCACATAAACGCATCATAGAATCTTTCCCGATTGCTAAAGTCTATCAAGCACATATTCCTACTTATCCTTCTGGGCACTGGTTGTTTGGATTTGCATCTAAATCTTTCCATCCGTTGAAAGATTTGGATGGCGCAGCGTGGGACGCATTGGGACTAAAAACGAAATATTATAATCCGGCTCTGCACCGCGGTTCGTTTGCATTGCCGAACTATGTGGAGGACTTATTGACAGATGTTGAATAGAAATATCGAAACCTTTATTGGTTGTGAAAGTGAATACTCAGAAGCAGAACTTGTCATTTTCGGTGCTCCTTATGACAGTACGACATCCTATCGTCCGGGTACTCGCTTTGCCGGAAAGGAAATGCGTTCTGAGAGTTTTGGTATCGAAACGTACAGTCCTTATCAGGATAAGGATTTGTTGGATATCCATGTATTTGATGGCGGTGAATTAGAATTACCATTTGGTGGACCTGAACGAGCATTGGATATGATTACGGATTATACGGCCCGTATATTGGCGGATGGCAAGCTACCGGTCATGATCGGAGGCGAGCACTTGGTTACCTTGGGAGCGGTGCGTGCTGTTGCGGAAAAATACCCGGATTTGCATATTATCCAGTTTGATGCCCATGCCGATTTGCGAGATGATTATTTGGGACAACAGTTGTCCCATGCGTGCGTCATCCATCGTTGCTGGGATATTCTCGGGGATGGTCGCATTTTCCAATTCGGGATTCGTTCCGGTGACCGCAGTGAATTTGAATGGGGTAAGGACCATGTCTACACGGAAAAATTCACTTTGGATACTTTGGAAGATATCGTTTCCCAGTTGGAAGGGAAACCCGTTTATTTGACGATTGATTTTGATGTGCTGGATCCTTCCGTTTTCCCTGGAACGGGAACACCGGAAGCAGGCGGCATTACCTTCAATGAATTGTTAAAAGGAATTTTGACAGTGGCGCCATTGAATATAGTTGGGGCAGACATCAATGAATTATCACCAAAACTGGATGCAAGTGGGGCCTCCACTGCAACGGCATGTAAAACGTTACGTGAGTTACTACTCGCTTTAAATACAAATAAGGAGATGAAATAATGGGTAAATGTATGATTATCGGTGCAGGGGGCGTTGCTTCTGTAGCAGCGCACAAATGTGCACAAAACAGCGAAGTATTTGAGGAAATTATGATTGCAAGCCGCACAAAATCAAAGTGCGACAAAATCAAAGCAGATTTAGAAGGTAAAACAAAAACCGTTATCCACACAGCACAAGTGGATGCGGATAACGTTGATGAATTGGTCACATTGATCAATGAATTCCAACCTGAAGTTGTCTTGAACTTGGCATTACCATATCAAGATTTAACGATCATGGAAGCCTGTTTACAAACAAAGACCCATTATGTGGATACAGCAAATTATGAACCAACAGATACAGCGAAATTTGAATACAAATGGCAATGGGAATACAAAAAACGCTTCGAAGAAGCGGGCATTACGGCTTTGTTGGGAAGTGGCTTTGACCCTGGTGTAACGGGAGTGTTCTCTGCTTATGCGATGAAACATTATTTCGATGAAATCAACTACATCGATATCTTGGACTGTAACGGCGGCGACCATGGTTATCCATTCGCGACCAACTTCAACCCGGAAATTAATATCCGCGAAGTCAGTGCAAATGGTAGTTATTGGGAAAATGGTGAGTGGGTTGAAACTGAACCAATGGAAATTAAGCGTAGCTACAATTTCGACCAAGTCGGTGAAAAAGATATGTATCTCTTACACCATGAAGAACTAGAATCGCTGGCTTTAAATATCAAAGGCATCAAGCGAATCCGCTTCTTCATGACTTTCGGAGAAAGTTATTTGACACATCTAAAATGTTTGGAAAATGTTGGCATGACGAGTATTGAGCCCATCGAATTCGAGGGCAAACAGATTGTGCCATTGCAATTTTTGAAAGCTGTCTTGCCTGATCCTGCTTCTTTGGGACCTCGCACGAAAGGGAAGACCAACATTGGTTGCATCATGCAAGGGAAAAAAGATGGCAAAGATGTTACTTACTACGTGTACAATGTTTGCGACCATGAAGAAGCTTATAAAGAAGTTGGTTCGCAAGCAGTCAGCTATACAACTGGTGTGCCGGCAATGATTGGCGCCATGATGATTATGACTGGTACTTGGCAAGGCGCCGGTGTTTATAACATCGAGGAATTTAATCCAGATCCATTCATGGATGCCTTGAACAAGTGGGGTCTGCCATGGCAAGAAGATTTTAATCCGGTGTTGGTTGATTAATGAACCGACTAGATATATTACAACAAGTTCAAACGCCAAGTTATGTCATAGACGAACAGAAATTAATCGATAACTTGATCATTCTACGCGGCTTGGAAGAACGGACCGGCTGTCACGTTTTGTTGGCACAAAAAGCTTACTCTGCCTTTGCCACATATCCGCTGATTCGCCGATACATTAGTGGTGCAACTGCTAGTGGGTTGTACGAAGCGCGTTTGGGACATGAAGAGATGCAGGGTGAGAATCACATTTTCGCCCCAGCCTATATGGAACATGAATTTGATGAAATTTTGGAAATTTGTGATCATATTGTTTTCAATAGCTTTGCCCAATGGGAGAAATACAAGAACAAAATCAAAGGGAAAGCAAGCTGCGGGATTCGTATCAATCCTGAACATTCCACCCAGGGGAATCACGCTTTATATGACCCCTGTGCACCCTGGTCTCGATTTGGCGTAACAATTGATAATTTTAGAGAAGATTCATTGGATGGAATAGAAGGTCTCCACTTCCATACCTTATGCGAACAGGATTCAGAAGATTTAGAATCAACGCTGGATGTCATCATTGAAAAATTTGGTAAGTATTTACCCCAAATGAAATGGATCAATTTCGGGGGTGGACACCATATAACCCGCGATGGATATGATATTGAAAAGTTGGAGCGTTGCATTAAACGCATGCAAAATGAATTTGGGCTGGAAGTCTATATAGAGCCTGGAGAAGCAATTGCCCTTAATGCAGGCTACCTGGTTTCTTCCTTATTAGAAGTCGTCCACAATGATATCAATATCGGGATTTTGGATACATCCGCAACTTGTCACATGCCTGATGTCCTGGAAGTTCCTTATCGTCCGGTCATTATTGACAGTGGGGAAATCGGAGAAAAAACTTACCCTTATCGCTTTGGCGGTAATACCTGTTTGACAGGAGACATCATTGGAGATTATTCCTTCGATGAACCTTTGAAGGTCGGCGACAAATTCGTCTTTACCGACATGGCCATTTACTCGATGGTTAAAAACAATACCTTCAACGGTATTGCCTTGCCCTCCATTCGTTTGTTGAAAACAGATGGTACAGTCCAAACAATCAAAGAATTCGGTTATGAGGAATTCAAAGAAAGATTGTCTTAATAAATGAACCAGTTCCGGGAATTCCTGGGCTGGTTTTTTCATAGTTTAAGGTTTTAAAAGTTGCTTTTATTTGGCGGAGGCGACGATTAAATTTTGTTGTTTGAGCTCATCGTCGCGATTTACCAAAAAAACGACGATGAGCTGTTTAGTAAATTGTTAATCGTCATTAATTGGCAATTTTGCGCCTATTAGCTACTCCCTCATTTTCTCATCGTCGCTTTTTTATATCAAATGTTAATCGGAAAAAATCTGGTCGTTATTAACGTTGGGAGTTATCGCGCTTGCAAAAAAAGGGAAACTTGCGGACAATGGAAGTAGTACGTTGAAAGGGTGGATGGAATGATTATTAAATTATTAGAACCATTACGTGTTTCAAAGGAAATGATTGATGAACTGGCAAAGCCTCTCATTGATATGGGGCATGAGTTTGTCTACTATGATAAAAAAACAACTGACACGGAAGAATTAAAACAACGCAGTAAAGATGCGAATATCGTTATTATTGCGAATAATCCTTATCCGGCTGCAGTGATTGAAGCTTCCGATAACTTAAAATTGATTAACGTTGCTTTTACAGGCGTCGATCACGTGGATGCCAAAGCTGCAAAAGATAAAGACATAAAAATTGCGAATGCGGCAGGCTATTCGGTTCAATCTGTTCCGGAACTTGCTATTGGCTTGACGTTGGATGTTTATCGTGGACTTACTGCAGGGGATGCAGCCATTCGCCAAGCAAATTTCCCGGGACCTTTCCAAGGTCGTGAAATCAAAGGGAAAACAATTGGTATCATCGGGACAGGGCAACTAGGAACGAAAACAGCGGAACTTTATAAGGCCTTCGGAGGAACACTGATAGGTTATAATCGTACCGAGCATGAAGAGGCAAAACAATTAGGCTTGACTTATCACGACTTGGAGACTGTAATGGCAGAAAGTGACATCATTTCCGTCCATTTGCCATTGACGGATGACACACGCGGTATTATCTCTAAAGAAATGATTTCCAAAATGAAAAAGACTGCAATCATTATCAACACTGCTAGAGGTCCAGTTATTGATAATAAAGCCCTTGCTGAGGCTTTGAATGCGGGTGCTATTGCTGGGGCAGGTATTGATGTGTTTGATATGGAACCGCCTCTACCGTTGGATTATCCATTATTGGATGCCAAAAATGCTGTATTAGCGCCTCATGTTGGTTTCCTGACTGATGAAGCCATGGTACTGAGGGCGCAAATCGTTTTTGAAAATGCCTTGGCATTCTTGAAAAATGAACCTCAAAACATTGTGAACATTTAGAAATTTGAATTGTCAATATAAGCTAGACCGTCTGCAGAACCTTGCGGGCGGTTTGTTTTTATTGGAAAGAATTCAAAGAAGTTCCTAATTCTGAAGTTGAATAACACAAAGCTCTTAAAATTCGTGTATACTAGTAAAAGAGATTTTTGATGGAGCGATGTCATGAAGAAAATAGAAACAGTATTAAAAGAATTTTATGGATATGATTCTTTTCGGCCTGGACAAAAAGAATTAATTGAATCCTTGATGAACGGTCAGGATGTCTTGGGGATTATGCCGACTGGTGGCGGTAAATCTTTGTGCTACCAAATTCCAGCAATCACCCAAGAAGGAACTGGTCTTGTCATTTCCCCGTTAATTTCCTTGATGAAAGATCAAGTTGACGCTTTGCAAACGATGGGAGTACGGGCAGGGTATATAAATAGTCAATTGGATACGGCTGCTTACCGGGAAACAATGGATAAAGCTTTATTCGGCTATTATGACTTATTGTATATCGCTCCGGAACGGATAGGGAGCGAGCACTTCTTAAATACCATTCAACATATGAATATAAATCTTATTGCAGTAGATGAAGCCCATTGTATTTCGCAATGGGGCCAAGACTTTCGTCCAAGCTATCAGACCATTCCCCAGTTGCGGGATGTAGTCGGGGCGGGTGTTCCTTTCGCTGGTTTTACTGCGACGGCTACTACCTTGGTGAAAAATGATATCATCCAGCAATTGCGTCTGCAGTCACCTCACGAATTCGTAGCGAGTTTTGACCGACCGAATTTGTATTTCTCGGTTATTTCTTCCAAGCAAAAAAGCAAGGATGTTTTACGCTTCATTGACAAAGAAGGTTCGACCATTATCTATTGTAATACCCGCAAAAATGTCGAAACCGTATATAATAATTTAGCCAAAAAAGGACTTCCCGTAACTTACTATCATGCTGGTATTTCTGCGCACGAACGTAACAAGAATCAGGACGATTTTATTTATGATCGCAAATCAATTATTGTTGCGACAAATGCCTTTGGAATGGGTATCGATAAATCCAATGTACGCAAAGTGATCCATTATAATATGCCTTTGGATATGGAAAGTTATTATCAAGAAGCAGGGCGGGCAGGACGTGATGGCGCACCTGCCGAGGCTATACTTTTGTACTCAGGGCAGGATATCATAACGAATACTTTTTTGATCGAACAAGGAAATCAACCACATGCCAAGGAAAAATTAAACCGCATGATTTCTTATTGCAAAACGGGAAAATGTTTACGTCGTTTTATATTGAATTATTTTGATGAAGAAACGAGCTGGACCCGCTGTGAAAATTGCTCAAACTGTGACGGTCATACAGAAACGGTAGACGTAACGGTAGAGTGTCAAAAGATTTTGTCTTGTATTTATCGTATGGATCAACGTTTTGGTACTGGAATGGTCACCGATGTTTTACGCGGTAAAAACAATGAACGTATTCGCCAATTTAAATTTGACCATCTTTCAACTTATGGTATCATGGCAAAATACACGGATAGCAGTATCAAGGATATTATTTCTTTGATGTTAAGTGAAGGCTATCTGGCTTTGTCAGGTGATAAGTATCCAATCCTCGTTTTCACTCAGAAAACAAACGAATTATTGCTGGCAAAAGATACATTGTTGATGACACGGAAAATATTGGATGAACAGCCGCATACCATGGCTGAAGTAGTCGATTATGACGAAAGTTTGTTTGAAGAACTGCGTCAATTACGTTTGGAAATTGCGCAAGACATAGGAAAACCACCCTTTGTGGTCTTCACAGATAAGAGTTTAATCGACATGGCTGATAAACTACCAACCACAGATCAAGAGTTTCTTGCTGTTCATGGTGTTGGACAAAGTAAGCTTGTCAATTATGGTGAAGCATTTATGGAAATAATTAAAATTTATAAGGAGTCAAAGTAGTGCGTAAGAAGATAGGAATCGTATTATTGATACTCATCGGCTACATTTTTTGGGGTACCAATGCACTAGAAATAAATCATCTAACAATCAGAGATGACGAAATACCAGATTCATTCGATTCATTTAAAATTGCTCAAGTTTCGGATTTACACAATAAGGATTTTGGTTCCGACTTAATTGATAAGATTGCTGAAGAAAATCCAGATATGATTGCCGTGACGGGGGACCTCATTGACAGCACGTTTCCTGATTTAGATATTGCTATAAGTGTTATTGAATCGTTATGTGAAATTGCTCCGGTTTACTATGTAACGGGCAATCACGAAGCGAGTCGATTCGATTTATTCACTAAATTGGCTAAGCAAATGGAAGCAGCCGGCGTTAACATGATGGACAATCACCAGATTAAGATTGAAAAAGATGACGAATCCATACGAATCCTGGGGCTTGAAGATCCTAATTTTATTAATTCAGCACTTTCCTTTGAAGATAAATATGAAAGAATGCATCAAGAACTAAAGAAATTAGTTACCGATGAAGGGTACCAAATTTTGTTATCCCATCGCCCTGAAGAGATGTCGAGTTACGTCGAGGAAGAGATTGATCTTGTTTTGAGTGGGCATGCTCATGGCGGGCAAATTCGTTTGCCAATTCTTGGAGCTCTGTTTGCACCCGGGCAAGGCTTTTTCCCAGAGTACTCGTTGGGAACATATACTGAGAAAAATACAACTATGGTTGTGAATCGCGGACTCGGAAACAGTGGGATACCATTCCGTTTTATGAATCGACCAGAGGTAATAATAATATCGCTCGAATCAAAATAAAACCATGAGGTTGGAATTTCTGGCCTCATGATTTTTATTTTCCAGATAATGTAACCGCTTTAAAATATAATTGTCTTAATTATTGAAAGCGTTATATAATAGAAGGGAAGGTGGGTGATTGCATTGGAAAAAGCTGAAAAATCGAAGCGAAATAAAACATTAGCTACGAAAATAGAAGAAGGTCAAACCTATTTATCACGTTGTTCCAAGATAACGGAACCACCAACTAAAGAACAAATCTTAAACCAGACTATTATTGGAGATACCTTCGAGGTATTGCCTTTACTTCCCAAAGAAAGCGTCGATTTAATTATCGTTGATCCCCCTTATAATTTGGCAAAAAACTATCATGGTCATCATTTTCCTAAACAAAAAACGAAAGATTATCAAGATTACACTGAGAAATGGTTAATGTCTTTGTTGCCTGTTTTGAAAGAAAACGGGAGTTTATATGTATGCTGTGATTGGCAATCGAGTTTAATCATCGGCCCGATATTAGCCAATCATTTAAATATCAAAAATCGCATCACTTGGCAACGTGAAAAAGGGCGCGGATCGCATTCTAATTGGAAAAATGGAATGGAAGACATTTGGTTTTGTACCAAGACTGAAAAATATACATTTAATGTAAATGATGTAAAGGTAAGGAAAAAAGTTTGGGCTCCTTATACAACGAATGGAGTTCCCAAAGATTGGGAAGAAACGAGGGAAGGGAACTTCCGCGATACCCATCCATCAAATTTTTGGGACGATATCACCATTCCTTTTTGGTCTATGACTGAAAATACAGCTCACCCTACTCAAAAATCCGAAAAGTTAGTTGCCAAGCTTATATTAGCCAGTTCCAACCCGGGAGATATCGTTTTGGACCCATTTTTGGGATCGGGCACGACCAGTGTAGTGGCCAAAAAACTGGGCAGAAACTATATTGGCATCGAGCAGAATGAAAGGTACTGTATTTGGGCAGAAAAACGATTGGAAATGGCAAATGAGGATGCTAATATTCAAGGATACCGCAATCAAGTATTTTGGGAACGCAATACAATGGTTGAACAAAATAAATATGACAAATAAAACACAGAATTGAGTAATCTGTGTTTTTTTGTTTTAAATAATGATTGACAAAGGGTTTCTGACTCTGTATGATAAGGAGCATGTTTTAATCTAATTTTAATTTAAACGGAGGATGTTTTATGGAGAAGAAAAAGCTTGGCTTAGTTCCCAAATTGATTATTGGTATTATATCAGGTGTTGTATTGGGGTCCTTCGTATCCGAATCCATCATGAGTATTTTTGTAACGTTTAGTTCTTTTGTGTCAGCGTATATTTCATTTATTATTCCACTTATGATTGTAGCCTTTGTAACAGCTGGAATTGGGGAACTAAAATCTGGAGCAGGGAAATTACTGGGATTAACGTTAAGTTTAGCTTATGGTTTTACGTTGATTTCTGGAACATTTTCTTACACCGTATCACGCTTAATTTTCCCTACTTTCATTAATGAGGCCGCAACTGCAGCTATAATGAATGGGAATACGGAAACAGTGGCACCGTTATTTACGATTCCACTGGAACCATTGTTTGATGTGACATCAGCGTTGGTATTTGCATTTATGATGGGGTTAGGAATTTCTGCTTTACGTGGAAATGAGAAAACAAGTAAAATTGGCGATACGATGGGAGACTTTTTCAATGGTTTCCAATACATCATTCAAATGGCTCTAGAGAAAACGATAATCCCCTTATTACCTTATTACATTGCTGCAACATTTACGTTGATGAGTTATACGGGTGAAGTATGGCGAGTATTGAGTATCTTCTGGCGCGTCTATTTAATCATTTTCGCAATGCATTTCTTGATCTTGATTTTCCAATTTGGTGTAGCTGGTGCGGTAACAAAAACCAATCCATTTCCATATTTGAAAAATCAAATTCCGGGATGGTTGACTGCTGCGGGGACACAATCCTCTGCGACAACGATTCCGATTAACGTTAAAGTTGCTGAAAAGAATGGCGTTTCAAAGAGTATACGTGAATTTGTAGTACCATTAGGTGCAACGATCCATTTATCGGGCAGTATGGTTTCCCTGACGGCTTTCTCCGTCGCTATTCTTATGATGAATAACATGGAAATGGGCTTTGCAACGTTTGCGCCATTCATCATGATACTAGGTATCAGCATGGTTGCAGCTCCAGGAGCTCCGGGTGGGGCAGTTATGAGTGCTCTCCCATTCCTACCACTTATTGGTATTGCTTCAAATGGACCATTGGCGAGTTTGATGATTGCTTTGTACCTAACACAAGACAGCTTTGGAACAGCATGTAATGTTTCCGGTGATAATGCAATTGCCTTGATTGTTGATAAAATCAAAGGACGCTTTGGTATTGCAGAGGAAGAAGAATCAGAAGTTTTTGTGGAACAACCAATAGTGGCTCAAAACGAAGCCTAAATCAAAAACACCTTTCAACTTGGTTTGAAAGGTGTTTTTGATTTTTTTGGCTGAGTATCGAAGAAAAGGTGCGGCGTTCCGGCAGTCCATATAATCCTGAACGCCGCATTTTTCTAAAAAGTGCGGCGTTTAGAATTATTTTATTCTCACAGAGCCGCATTTAATAGAAAAATGCGGCTTTCCGCAACCATCTATATCCTGAACGCCGCACTTAGTAGCTCAAGTGCGGCGTTCGTACGTTTTAACCACGCTAATCGCCGCACTAACTAGGTGGTGGTTATTGCAGCGGATTTTCTGTTGGACTATTGCTTGAGACTTACTGGAAAAATGATGAGCTTTGCTGTGAGAAGCGTATTAAATATTCATCCTTTGGTCTTACAATTAGGACATGAAGGAATGGTATAATAAATTCAGAAAGACTGGAGGAGGTTTTATTATGATTAAAGGATGGAAGAATCTGGCAATCTCTTATGGTTTGCCCTTGATTATTCTCATGGTTTATTGGTATTTTTCCTTGACACCATTAACGTTTCAATCTTTAGAATTTTGGTTTAATTTTCTACTTTACTTCGTGGCTAGTGCTGGGTTGTCGTATTTACTTGATGCGCGAAAAGATGCAAAATTACTAAAGGTTAATGGCACCATCATAGGTTTTGGAATCCTGGCGTTGATTATTGGATTGATTATCGGTTTGCCAATTTTTCGTTCAAGAAGTTACGCCGACCTTATTACACATCAAGAGGGAGATTTCGCTGAAGATGTGGTAGTAACGAATCCAAGTGAGATTCCAACCATAGACCGCGATATGGCGGAACGTTTGGGAAGTCGTAAAATCGGGGAAGTATTGGATTTGGTTTCGCAATTCAATGTCTCTGATGAATTTACCCAAATTGTTTACAATGGAGATTCCGTTCGTGTTTCCCCTCTTGAATATGTAAATGTGTGGCGCTGGTTTAGTAACCGTAGTGAAGGGATTCCTCATTATGTCATGGTAGATATGGTTACGGGTGAAGCTGATTTAATTAATCCCGACGAAAATATTCGTTACTCTCATTCAGGCTTTTTGAATGATGACATTACGCGTCATATTTTCTTGCAACATCCCACAACCTTGTTCGAACATCCCGTTTTTGAAATTGACGAAGAAGGGCATCCATTCTATGTTGCTCCGATCGTTAAACGTCAATTCAGTTTCTTGGGGCCAAAAGATGTTGTTGGAGCCTTTATCGTGGATGCTGTTACTGGTGAAATCACACGCTATAAATTGGAAGATATCCCAGGATGGGCAGATCGGATTTTCCCAGCGGATATGATAATGGATCAGATTAACTACAATGGCCAGTATCAAAGTGGTTTCTGGAATAGTATGATCACAAAACGAGGTGTCATTCAAAATGCTGAAGGCTACAACTATATTGTAATCGAAGATGATTTGTACCTTTATACCGGACTGACTTCGGTTGCATCTGATGAATCTAATATTGGATTTGTATTAGTCAACTCCCGAACAAAAGAATCAAATCGTTACAACATCAGTACTGCGACTGAATGGAGTGCGATGGATAGTGCGGAAGGTTCTGTCCAGGAAAAGGATTATACAAGTACATTCCCATTACTCTTTAATATGAACGGAAAACCTGTCTATCAACTATCCTTGAAGGATTCTGCCGGCTTGATTAAATTATATGCTTTCGTGGATGCATTAAATTATCAACGTGTAGGGATTGGCAACTCCTTGCAACTAGCATGGCAAGCTTATAACGGAGGAGAAGTCATTATTACAGATGAGGATCCGATCTTGGAAGGCGAAATAGCCACCGTCGATGGCACTGTTAACTTAATTCAGGCAGTGGTTGTAAAGGGTGAAACTGTTTATTACCTAACACTGGAAGGAAATGACGCAGATATTTACACTGTCCCGGTCAGCCTGAACAAAGCTTTGCCGTTTTTACAAGCCGGAGATAAAATTAATCTGGAATTACAACAAGAAGCCGTTATCAGCATCACAATCGAATAAAGATAGAGCAGCATGAAACCAACTAGTTTGGTTTCAGCTGCTTATTTTTATTTACCTTTTTCATTTCATCTTTAAACAGAATGGACTATACTAATCGCAGAAAGAGTTATTTTAGTGAGGTATCTAAAAAAATAGGGGCGATTAGAATGGAACCTAAAATGGTGTCGTACTGGAGTATTCCCTTGCCAGAGGCTTTGGAAGCAGTGCAATCTGGCATGGAAGGCTTAAGTTCAACAGAAGCTGCTAAAAGGTTAAACATTTATGGAGAAAATGCGCTGAAAACAAAAGAAAAATATTCAACTTTTCGTGCTTTCTTGAATCAGTTCAAAAACCCAATCATTTTGATTCTCCTCTTCGCGACCATAGTTTCAGGGTTAACGGGTGATTGGTTTGATGCCCAAATCATTCTGTTAATTGTCTTAATCAGTGCTATTTTGAGTTTTTATCAAGAGTATAGCGCCAATCAAGCCATAGAAAAGCTGAAATCCAATGTACAGGTGAAATGTTCAGTAAAAAGAGATGGTTCCTTTGTTGATATAGCTTCGCAGTACATTGTTCCGGGTGATATTATTCAACTTTCTACTGGTAGTTTAATTCCGGCTGATGGACTTATTTTGGTTAGCGATGATTTATTTGTAAATCAATCCGTTCTAACTGGAGAATCGATGGCTTCTGAAAAACACGCGAATCTTGTAGAAAGGGATAGCTCCCTAGAAGAAAGATCAAATTGTGTATTTATGGGAACAAGTGTCTTCATTGGGACAGGTTTGATGGTGGTCATGGAGTCTGGATCGCGCACCGAATATGGCAATATTGCCGAACAATTAACAGCGCTCATGCCGGAAACTGAATTCGAACGAGGGGTGCGCCATTTTGGTTACCTCTTAAGTCAAATTATGTTGATTTTAACTTTAGTAGTATTTGCCATTAATGTTTTATTAAGTAAACCAGCAATAGATGCTTTGCTTTTCTCGGTAGCATTGGCAGTTGGCATTACCCCACAATTATTGCCTGCTATAACGAGTATTACGTTATCATCTGGTGCGAGAGTGATGGCAAAAAATGGCGTTATTATCCGCCGTCTTAATTCAATCGAAAATTTTGGAAGTATGGATACATTATGTACGGATAAAACCGGAACATTGACAGAAGGTGATCTCCAATTATCAGGTGCTGTTGATTGGAAGGGGGAAGAGTCTGAAGAGGTTTTCCGGCTCGCTTACTTAAATGCCACTTTGCAAAAAGGGATGAAGAACAATTTAGACGAAATTATTCATAATTCTCGCAAAATCAATATCGAAAATGTGGAAAAACTAGATGAAATTAGTTTTGACTTCACCCGTCGTCGGGTGAGTGTTTTATACCGGGAAGACGGCATTTCCAGTTTAGTGACCAAGGGAGCGTTCAGCAGTGTCTTAGAAGTCTGTAAGTATGTTACCGTTGAGGGCAAGATACAGGTAAAAGATGCTGTTTTGACTGCTGCCATTGAAAAACGTTATAAAGACTGGAGCGATCAAGGTATCAGAGTGCTTGGATTAGCTTATAAGGCGGGTAGTTTCCCAGCCTCACTTTCTGTTTCGGATGAAAGAGACATGATATTCACGGGTTTTCTTCTCTTTTATGATCCACCAAAAGTTGATTCAGCAACTACACTCGCAGAATTAAAGCGTAAAGGCGTTGGAGTAAGGATTATTACGGGAGATAATAAATTCATCGCGTTGCATACCGCTGAAACCGTGGGACTCAAAGTAACAGGTATTATTACTGGAAAAGAATTAGCCGTCATGAGTGATGAAGTTTTATGGAAAAAAATTGAGGAAACGACAGTTTTTGCAGAAGTCGATCCAAATCAAAAGGAACGGATTATTATAGCATTGAAGAAAAAAGGCCATGTGGTGGGTTATATGGGCGATGGTATTAATGATGTAACAGCACTTCATGCAGCTGATGTCAGCATAACAGTTGATAATGCTGTGGATGTGGCGAAAGAGTTAGCGGATATTGTATTGATGCAAAAAAGTTTGGCGGTCTTGAGTCGAGGGATTGAAGAAGGGCGGACGACTTTTAGTAATACGCTGAAGTATATATGGGTAACGACGAGTGCCAATTTTGGAAATATGTTCAGTGTCGCTGGTATTTCCATGATTTTGCCTTTCTTTCCACTTTTGACTAAACAAATTTTATTACTGAATTTTATGACGGATTTTCCCGCTCTGGCGTTATCCAGTGATAACGTTGATAATGACGTACTTAAATCACCACAAAAATGGGACATGCGTTTTATCAGGAATTTCATGCTGACGTTCGGGCTACTAAGTTCAGTTTTTGATTATGTTACAACTTTCCTCCTTTTCACTATTTTTCGAGAATCCCAAGGTCAATTCCAAAGTGGATGGTTTGTCTTTTCAATATTTACCGAACTTGTAACCTTGATGGTAATGCGAACCAAAAAACCTTTCTATTTGAGCAAACCTGGTAAGATGCTGGCATTTTTTTCGGTGTTTCTTGGTATATTTACGCTAATACTTCTTTATACACCTCTCGCAAAGGTCTTCAGCCTTCAACCTATCCCATTGTCAATACTACTCATGTTGGGCGGACTCTTAATCCTCTATGTTTTTTCCATGGAAATTATAAAAAAAATTTTTTATCAACACGCTCAGAAAATGTGAAACAAATTATTTCGAATTTGAAATATATTCATTTATCTGATAAAATAAGGATACAAAGAAAAGAGGTGGTAGTATGATCGATAAAATTGAAGAGATAATAAACCGTCATTCGAGTGAGCCGCTCGGGAAAAAACGTAAGTTTTCCGTCATGCTACCCCTGATCCAGCGTGACGGCGAGTGGCATATTTTGTATGAAGTAAGGAGCAAAAAGATTTCTCAACCAGGGGAAACGTCATTTCCAGGTGGTGCAGTAGAAGAAGGAGAAAATTTCCAGGAAGCAGCTATTCGCGAAACCATGGAAGAACTGAATGTGACACGGGAATGCATACATGTTATGGGCGAAATTGACTATATTGTTAATGAGTATGCGGTCATTCATTGTTTCGTGAGTAAATTAGATTTAGATTTTGAAGAAATTAATTTCAATGAAGAAGTTGCCTCGCTCTTTACGGTTCCAGTCCGGTACTTAATTGATCATCGTCCGACTTACTACGCTACCAAACTCTTGATGGAGCATCCAGAGGATTTCCCATATCACTTGATTCCTAATGGAAGGGACTATCGATTTAAAGCTGGGGAGCATCTAATCCCGTTTTACCAATTGAACGGTCATTCTCTTTGGGGCTATACTGCCAACATGACGGATCATTTTATTGAACTCATTACTGCTCCAGATGGGTTATTATGATAATATCTTAATATAGATATTTATTAAAAACTGGGAGGAAAGAGAATGTCTCAACAACCGACGCGTACATGTAATGAAACGCGGACAGTCCGTTCAGAAATTGTAGTAAACCGACACTTAAATGATAAAGATACCTACTATGGTGGGGATATAATGGCACATTTTGATAGTGCCGGAGGAGGAACGGTTTATAAATTTTTGCGAAAACCATCTTTTACTGCAACGGTAGATAATTTAACTTTTTTAAGTCCCGTCCACAAATCCGAGCAAATATATGTAGAGGCTTTTGTATCAGGGGCAGGTAAATCTTCGGTTGAGGTTTTTACAAAATTGGTTGCAACAGATTTAAAAACTTTTGAAAAACGTTTGGCAGCTTATTCTTTTTTAACTTATGTTATACAGGACCGCGACAATCCTGATTTTATCATGCCAAAGTTGGTGCCAGAATCGGATGAAGAAATCGCAATTTGTAGCGATTATGATATGCGTCGTAAAATTAACCTTGAAAAAAGAGAACACAATAAAATGATTCAAGAAAGCATCTCATTAAATCCTATTTGGGAACAATGAAAAATGCGAACTTCAGGAGATAAATCCCTTGAAGTTCGCATTTTTTTATTTTGAATCAATTTCAATCAACAAATCGCCTGCATCGATTCGGTCACCGTCAACCACATAAATTTGGTCGACAACACCGTTGATGTTCGAACGAATAGTCGTCTCCATCTTCATCGCTTCTGTGACAACAACCGGATTTCCTTTAGAAACCCGATCGCCTTTTTTGACCAGGACTTCCAGCACGGAACCTGGCATTGAAGCCCCGACATGTTCTTTGTTAGTTGGTTCAGCTTTTTTGCGAATGGCAGTAGTTGCAGTGATACTTGCATCCTTCACTTCGATTTCACGACCTTGACCGTTCAATTCGAAATAAAGAACACGGACACCCTCAGAATCTGGCTCACCGATTTGGTTAAGTTTAATAATCAGTGTTTTACCTTTTTCAATAACCACTTCAATTTGTTCACCTGTCCGCATACCATGGAAGAAGCTAGGTGTATCCAATTTAGTAACATCACCAAACTGATTGAAGTTTTCTGCGTAGCCTAAGAATATTTCTGGATACATCAAGTATCCTAATAAATCTTCTTCTGAAGAATCCCGCTTGATTTTATCAGACAATTCCATTTTTAAAGCCTCAAAATCAATTGGATCTCTTAAGCTGCCGGGTCTAACTGTTAACGGTTCCTCACCCTTAAGAATAATTTTTTGGAGTTCTTCTGGAAAACCACCAGTTGGCTGACCTAAATCACCCTTAAAGAAATTTACGACGGATTGTGGGTAATCGAAATCACGCCCGCGTTCATAGACGTCGTCCTCTGTTAATTTGTTTTGAACCATGAACAATGCCATGTCGCCAACTACCTTAGAAGAAGGGGTTACCTTAACGATGTCACCGAACATTTTGTTTACAGTGGCATACATGTCTTTAACAGTATCCCAACTTTCCTCAAGACCCACCGATTTTGCCTGTTGTTGGAGATTGGTATATTGACCACCCGGCATTTGGTGGTGGTAAACTTCTGTGGAAGTGGTATGAATACCCGTTTCAAAGTCCTCGTAATAAGCCCTGACATCTTCCCAATAGCGGTTGATTTTCTGAACATTTTCGATATTTAAATCAGGAGCATGCTCAGTTCCTTCTAAAGCGAAATACAGACTACTCATAGAAGGCTGACTTGTTGTTCCACTCATGGCACTTTGTGCAACGTCAACAATATCCACACCGGCCTTGATTGCCTCACTTAACGTAAAGATTCCATTTCCACTTGTATCATGTGTGTGAAGATGGATAGGAAGTGAAACAGTATCCTTCAATTCGCTGACCAAACGATAGGCAGCTTGGGGTTTTAACAATCCCGCCATATCTTTAATGGCAATGATATGAGCACCCATGTTCTCAAATTCTTTAGCCATTTGTTTATAATAATCAATTGTATATTTCGCTTGTTTGGGGTCATTTAAATCACCGGTGTAACAAATGGCTGCTTCGGCAATTTTATTGACATCCCGAACATACTGAATACTTTTTTCGATTTGGTCTGTCCAGTTTAAGCTATCAAACAAGCGGAAGACATCAATTCCATTTTCAGCTGCACCTTCAATGAAACGTTGTAAGGCGTTGTCAGGATAGTTTTGATAACCAACAGCATTTGAACCACGAAAGAGCATCTGGAATAGCGTATTAGGCATTTTCTGGCGCAATTTACGCAGACGCTCCCACGGGTCTTCATTCAAGAAGCGATAAGCCACATCAAAAGTAGCTCCTCCCCATAATTCATTCGAAAATAGTTGTGGCATGCCTTCTTGTGTAGCTTCGGCAATGTTTAGCAAATCATGGGTACGGACACGTGTCGCCAATAAACTTTGGTGAGCATCCCGAAAAGTTGTATCTGTCAATAGCACGTTTTTTTGATCTTTAATCCATTGACTGACTGCTTCAGGGCCTTGTTTATCCAACACCATTTTTGCTGTCACTAATTGCTTTTCTGGCAAATCTAAATGTTGCGGAAGACGCGGCTTCTCATAAAATTTCTTCGTTCCTCGTGCAATCCCTGGGAACCCGTTTACAGTAATGTTGCCTAAGTAGGCAAGCATTTTATTCCCGCGGTTTAATGTTTCAGGGAAAACAAATAGTTCAGGCGTCTCATCGATGAAGGTCGTCTTAGCATCGCCCGAAATAAATTCCGGATGTTGAATGACATTCTTCAGAAATGGAATATTTGTTTTTACTCCCCGAATTCTAAATTCCGTTAATGATCGTGTCATTTTTTTAATGGCATGATCGAAATCAGGACCTTGAACGCAAATCTTTACTAGTAAAGAATCAAAGAAAGGTGAAACAACAGTTCCCTGGAATCCATTTCCCGCATCCAGACGAATTCCAAACCCACCTGGCGAACGATAGGTATTGATTTTCCCCGTATCTGGGAAGAAATTATTCAAAGGATCTTCCGTGGTAATACGACATTGGATTGCCGCACCTATCAAAGGGATATCCGCTTGTTGAGGAATACCAATATCTTCATGCAGTTTTTTCCCGCGCGCAATTTCGATTTGTGCTTGCACGATATCAACACCTGTGATCATTTCTGTAATCGTATGTTCAACTTGTACGCGCGGATTTACTTCAATAAAGTAGAAGCGCTCACCTTCGACCAAGAACTCTACCGTTCCGGCGTTAACATAACCAACATGTTGCATCAAACGTAATGCTGCTTGACAGATTTGCTCACGTAAATAATCAGGCATGTTAATGCAAGGGGCGACTTCGACAACTTTTTGGTGGCGCCTTTGAACTGAACAATCCCGTTCATATAGATGAACGCAATTGCCATGTTCATCACCCAAAATTTGGACTTCAATATGTTTAGGATTTTGAATGTAGCGTTCCACATAAAGTTCATCATTTCCAAACGCTGACAAGGCTTCGCTCCGAGCTCTCTTAAATCCTTCAACAGCTTCTTCCACATTCCGCGCCACTCGCATGCCGCGGCCACCACCACCTAAAGCAGCCTTCATGATAATGGGATAACCATGTTGATCAGCAAAAGCTAATACTTCGTCAACGTTCGATACAGGGCCATCTGAACCTGGGATAGATTGAATGCCAGCCGCAATGGCAGCTGTTTTTGCTTTAATTTTATCTCCAAAGATATCTAAATGGTGCAATGTAGGTCCAATAAATTTAATGCCTTCTTCCTGACAACGTCTCGCAAAGTGGATATTTTCTGAAAGAAAACCATATCCTGGATGGATGGCGTCCGCACCAGCTTCTTTTGCAATTGTAATAATGCCTTCGATGTCTAAATAAGCATCAATTGGTTTTTTGCCTTTACCAACCAAATAGGCCTCATCTGCCTTAAAGCGGTGAACGGATCCTTCATCTTCTTGCGCGTAAATTCCGACTGTAGCTATTTCGAGTTCAGTCAAAGCACGGAAAATACGTATCGCAATTTCACCACGGTTGGCAACAAGTACTTTTTTCATAGGATCTCCTCCGTAAATTTTAATCATTCCCAAAAACAATTTTTCTATATTTATCAATGGTTTTAAAAAGAGTTTTCAAAATAAATCGTATAGATATTGAAAAAGTGATAGGGAATGCAATGCTAACACTATATGCTTAATTCTCATTGTTTTTTTAGTGTTTTCTTACTTACGTATTTTACAGTATTTTACGAAAGTCGCAATAGAAGATTGTCACCATATGGATAGTGCTTATTTAATCCATTATGCTAAAATGACAGTAACATGAGAAAAAGGAGTGAGGTTGTGGGTGAATTAAAGCAAACACCGCTATTCGGGTTTTATCAAGAACAAAAAATAAAGCTCGTTGATTTTGGTGGATGGGCAATGCCGATTCAATTCAGCGGAATTATGAAAGAGCACCAAGCAGTTCGTGAATCTGTGGGGATTTTCGACTGTTCTCATATGGGCGAGATTTTAGTGACGGGTCCAAATGCGGAGTCCTATTTGAATAGTTTGGTTTCCAACAATGTTTCGCGAATGACGGACGATTCTGTTCAATATAACGTTTTTTGTACGGAAAACGGCGGAGCGGTTGATGACGTCATGATTTACCGTTTTAATAGTGAAAAATTCTGGGTTGTCTGTAATGCATCCAACACAAATAAAGTTTGGAAGTGGATGCTAGATCACAAAAATACTGAAGACACTGAGCTTGATAATATCTCTCAACATATCGGTCTAATAGCAATACAGGGACCAAAAGCTGAAGAATCTCTACAAAAATTAACGGATTTTGATTTAGCAACCATTGGACGTCATAAATTCAATCAACAAGTGACGGTTTCTGATGTCAATAATATTATGATTTCTCGAACCGGTTATACAGGTGAAGATGGTTTTGAATTATATATACCTGCTGAAGATACTGAGGCAGTTTGGCGGGCATTGTTGGAGATTGGGACAACACCTTGTGGCTTGGGCTCCCGCGATACTTTACGTCTGGAAGCTGGCTTGCCCCTATATGGGCAAGATTTAAGCGAAAATATTTCCCCAATTATGGCGGGTGTTGGTTTTGCAGTTAAAACAAAAAAACAAATGCCTTTTTTGGGACAAGAAGCATTGAAACGCCAACGTGAAGAAGGAACGACTCATAAAATAGTCGGATTTGAAATGTTGGAACGTGGCATTCCCCGCCATGATTACAAAGTCCTTTCCGAAACAGGCGAAGAAATAGGCATCGTTACATCCGGTACACAATCCCCAACTTTACAAAAAGGTATCGGGATGGCATTGGTCAAAACTGAACACAGCCAAATTGGTACACACATTCAAATTGCTGTTCGTAACAAAAACGTCCCAGCACAAGTTGTAGAAAAACCATTTTATAAAAAAGCGTAGGAGGTAATGGAGATGGCAGAAACAAAAACATATTTCACAGAAGAACATGAATGGGTAAAGGTGGTTGAAGGTAATACTGTTCGTATTGGTATTACAGAGCATGCTCAGGAACAACTGGGAGACATCGTTTTTATTGATTTTGTTTCAGAGTTAGGTGAAGTATCAAAAGGTGATGATATTGTTACCGTAGAATCTGTAAAATCCGTTTCTGATGTGTATGCACCAGTATCAGGAGTCATTACGAAACAAAATGATGTCTTGAACGATGCACCAGAAACAGTAAACGAATCTGCAACAGACGAGGGCTGGATGATTGAAATGGAACTTTCCGACCTGGCTGAACTAGAAGAATTAATGGATTTAGCAGCATATGAGGCTTTTGTTGCTGAGGAGGAAAATTAATGACTGAAGAGTTCTTCCGTTACTTGCCTGATACCGAACAAGATATCATTGAAATGTTGGAAGAAATTGGTGTCGACACTGTAGCTGATTTGTTTGCTGATATTCCAGATAACATCCGGATGACAGAGGAGCTGCAAATACCTGATGCGATGGCTGAAGGGGAATTGCTCCGACACATGCAACGCCTATCAGGTAAAAATACAACAAGTACGCAAATGCCCATTTTCCTTGGAGCAGGGACATATGACCATGAAATTCCGAGTGTGGTGGATGCAGTCATTTCGCGTTCCGAATTTTTGACAGCCTATACGCCGTATCAACCGGAAGCTAGCCAAGGGGAATTACAGGCCATCTTTGAATTTCAGACCATGATCAGTGAATTAACGGGTATGGAAGTAACCAACTCCTCCCTTTACGACGGTGCAGCATCCTTGGGTGAGGCTGTGGGATTAGCACAAGCGGTAACGCGTAAGAAACGTATTCTCATTTCTGCAGGAGTTCATCCTCATGCGCGAGAAGTTGTGAGAACTGCGTCACCAGGACGTGGAAATGAAATCGTCGAAATTGCACTCGAAAAAGATCTGACAAATCTCGATATTCTTCAAGATGAGCTGGACGAAAATACAGCTGCGGTAGTCGTTCAATATCCAAATTTCTTTGGTACAATTGAAGATTTGGCAGCCATTAAAGCCTTGTTGGAAGGAACCAAAGCGAAACTGATCGTCATGGCCAATCCGCTTGCGCTAGCTTTACTGGAAGCGCCAGGGAATTTAGGAGCAGACATTGTTGTCGGAGATACGCAACCATTTGGCTTACCAATGTCATATGGTGGACCACATTGTGGCTATTTCTCGGTTAATAAAGCGGATATCCGTAAAGTACCGGGCCGTATGGTTGGGGAAACGATTGACCAGGATGGTAAACGTGGTTTTGTATTGACTTTACAAAGTCGTGAACAACATATTCGTCGTGAAAAGGCAACATCCTACATGAGTTCCAATCAAGCCTTGAATGCACTTGCTTCTGCAGTGGCGATGGCATCACTAGGTAAACAAGGTGTTAGGGAAATGGCACAGTTAAATATAAATAAAGCAGGTTATTTAGCTGATCAATTAGTGGCTCATGGCCTCAAGGTATTTAATGAAGGACCGTTCTTCAACGAATTTGTGGTTGAATTGAATGTTACTGCCGAAGAAGCTAATAAACGTTTATTGGATGCAGGTATCATCGGTGGCTACTCGTTGGCAAATGATTACAATCTACCCAACCATCTTCTCGTTTGTGCAACTGAGAAACGGACGAAAGAAGAGATTGACCAGTTTGTAACTGCTTTAGGAGGTGTTTGGGCATGAACGAAGTAAATCCAATTATTTTTGAATTAAGTCGCGAAAACCGAGTGGGCTACAGTTTCCCAAAATCAGATGTTCCTGTAGGAAAGTTACCTGAACATGTCTTGCGTAGAGAACCAGCACGTTTGCCCGAAATTAGTGAGTTGCAGTTAATGCGTCATTATACGCGCCTTTCACAAGACAATTTTGGTATTGAGAATGGATTTTATCCACTGGGCTCCTGTACGATGAAATATAACCCAAAAATTAACGAAGTGACGGCACGATTGGATGGATTTGCCAATATTCATCCCTTCCAACCGCTTGAACATGTGCAAGGTGCTCTGCAATTGATGCATGAATTGCAGGATGATTTGAAAGTCATTACGGGAATGGATGCCGTTTCTTTGCAACCGGCAGCTGGCGCCCATGGTGAGTGGACGGGCTTAATGATGGTACGTGCTTATCATGAGAAAAATGGCGACACGAAACGTACGAAAGTTATCGTACCTGACAGTGCTCACGGAACAAATCCCTCAAGTGCACATATCGCTGGCTATGATGTAATCAGTATTCCTACAAATGCGGAAGGGCTGGTTGATGTAGAGGCTTTAAGAGCAAAAGTGGGGGAAGATACGGCAGCTTTGATGCTTACGAACCCAAGTACGCTTGGGCTGTTTGAAAAAGATATCGTGGCGATTGCTGATATCGTCCATGAAGCAGGGGGCTTGGTTTATTATGACGGAGCGAACCTCAATGCCATCATGGCAAAAACCTCCCCAGGTTTAATGGGCTTTGATATTGTCCACTTGAATCTTCATAAAACGTTCAGTACACCGCATGGTGGCGGGGGGCCTGGAGCTGGTCCGGTTGGAGTGAAAGAACACATTATTCCGTTCCTACCGGTTCCACGGGTAGAAAAAACAGATAAGGGATACACGTTAAACTCCGATTATCCAGAATCTATTGGACGCGTTAAGAATTATTACGGAAACTTTGGGGTTTTGGTCCGCGCCTACACGTATATTCGTACGATGGGACCGATTGGACTACGCAAAGTATCCGAAAGTGCCGTTCTACATGCAAACTATCTGGCAAAACGGCTAAAAACAGCCTATGACTTACCATATGATCAAATATGTAAACATGAGTTCGTATTATCCGGTAAGTTACAAAAGAAACAGGGAGTCCGTACTTTGGATATTGCCAAACGTCTATTGGACTATGGTTTCTATGCACCTACCGTTTATTTCCCATTGATTGTTGAAGAGGCGATGATGATTGAGCCTACCGAAACAGAATCCAAGCAAATGCTGGATGAATTTATTGATGTAATGCTGAAAATCGCTGAAGAAGTAGTTGAAACGCCAGAATTGGTTATTGAAGCACCACACAATAAACCAGTCCGTCGTTTGGATGAAGTGCGAGCCGCAAGACAAATCAAAGTAAATTATTTCGCTGAATAATATCGGCTAAACCACGACGGATTGAGGTTCGTCGTGGTTCTTTTAATGACTATTTTAAATAAAAACTCCAGTTTTTGTAAAACCATCACTATATCTATATAATAAATACAAACGTTAAAGAAGAAAGGGAAGATCCCTATGGCAAGAGAAAAAAAACATATACCCGGTGTTATTTCCAGTTTAAGAAAAGACATCGTCGAAGTTCCAGAAGTTATTACAAAATGTAGTGGAATTAACATCAATGGCCGTAAATTAAAGTCATTTTTATTCACAACGGATATTGCCATTATTTGCAACAATGATGCAGATGCAATTTTAGCTGTTTATTCCTTTACGCCCCATCCTGGTATTATTCAGGCTATTGCGTCTGCTGCGCCAGTACCAGTAGTAGCAGGTGTAGGGGGTGGCTTGACTCATGGTCCTCGTTCAGCAAATATTAGCCTTTTTGCAGAGTCTCTAGGGTCGATTGCGGTTGTTGTGAATGCACCGACACCGATTGCAACCATTAAATTAATTAATGATACAGTCGACGTTCCCGTTATCGCAACCATTGTGTCCGAAGCGAATGATATTCAGTCCCGTCTGGACGCAGGCGCGGATATTTTAAATGTGAGTGGCGGCGCTAATACAGTGAATCTTGTAAAAAAAATCCGGGAAGATTTCCCTAATGTGCCGATAATCGCAACAGGGGGTAAAACGGATGAAGATATCCTCGCGACGATTGAAGCCGGTGCTAATGCAATTTCCTATACACCACCAAGTGTGACAGAGTTATTCAAGAAAAAAATGGATATCTATCGGAACGAAATCAAGGATAAATAAGCGGGAGGAAAGAAACTTATGAAGACTGAGAATGTAGATACGTATATTGCGGGTTTTCCAGCCGATATTCAAGCGATTTTAGAAAAAATTCGGACCATTATTTTGGAAGAAGCACCAAACTCAGTAGAGAAAATAAGTTACCAAATGCCTACCTATTGGCAAGGGGAAAATCTCGTTCACTTTGCGGCGTTCAAGGAACATATTGGACTCTATCCCACTCCAAGTGGTATTCGTTCCTTTGATGAAGAGTTAAAACCTTATAAACACGCAAAGGGTTCAATCCAATTTCCTTTGACTAAACCGATTCCGTATGACCTGATTCGAAAAATCGTGAAGTATCGTTTAGAAGAAGTGAACAAATCAATAAAAGATTAGACTAGAATAATGGTATGTGGATAAGATTGAGGAGAGATAGCATGTTCTTGGAAAAAATACATCACGTGGCAATTATTGCCTCCGACTATGAAAAATCGAAACACTTTTATACACAGATTTTAGAATTACCGATTTTACGCGAAAATTATCGCAAGGAACGCGATTCATATAAGCTAGATTTGCAATTAGGGGATAGTGAAATTGAATTATTCTCTTTTCCGAATCCGCCGGAAAGGCCATCGACACCGGAAGCTGTTGGCTTGCGCCATCTCTGTTTTTACACATCGGATGTTGAGGCTGCTGTCAGAGAGCTTGAGGCTAAAGGGGTTCCTTGCGAACCCATTCGAATAGATGCGTACACAGACAAAAAATTCACATTTTTCCGTGATCCAGATGGCTTACCTTTAGAATTACATGAATAATAAGCGACAGAGACTGAATTTCAGTCTCTTTTTCTATAAGTTTATTTTTAAAAAGCCATTTTAATTTAACTGTGAAAGCGATTACGCTAAAATGAGATTGTAGTATATCTTTACTAATATAGAAGGAGGAAAGAATAGATATGGCAAAGTATATATTAGCAATAGATCAAGGTACAACCAGTACGCGGGCAATTCTTTTTGATCATGAGGGTAACCCTAAATGGCAATCCCAACAAGACATTGAGCAATATTTCCCGGAACCTGGCTGGGTGGAACATGATGCCAATGAGATTTGGATCAAGACATTGCAAGTTATTGCGGGCGTAATGATAGAAGGGGGCGTAAAACCTTCCGAACTTGATAGTATCGGAATAACCAACCAACGCGAAACGACGGTTGTGTGGGATAAAGAAACAGGCGAGCCGATTCACAAAGCGATTGTCTGGCAATCAAAGCAAACCTCAGGTATAGCCGATCAACTTATTTCTGATGGTTATAAAGATAAAATATTAAGTAAAACAGGTCTTGTTATTGACTCCTATTTTTCTGCCACAAAAGTGAAATTCATCCTGGATAAAGTTGAGGGATCTAGAGAGAGAGCAAAAAAAGGCGAAATTTTGTTTGGGACAATTGACACATGGCTGTTATGGAAATTAACAGGTGGAAAAGTTCATGCAACTGACTACTCCAATGCCAGTCGAACGATGATGTATAATATTTACGATTTAAAATGGGATGAAGAGATTTTAGAGTTATTGGATATTCCAAGTGAAATGTTACCGGAAGTTCGTTCATCGTCGGAAGTTTATGGAAAATCGATGCCGGAAGTTTTCTTCGATACCGCAGTGCCTGTCGCAGGAATGGCAGGTGACCAACAAGCTGCTCTATTTGGCCAAACGGCTTTTGAAAAAGGGATGGTTAAAAACACCTATGGAACAGGAGCTTTTATTATCATGAATACGGGCGAAGAACCGATTAAATCAGATAACGGTTTATTGACGACTCTGGCTTATGGTATTAATGGTAAAGTCTATTATGCTCTTGAGGGTAGTATCTTCGTGGCTGGTTCAGCTATTCAATGGCTAAGGGACGGTATGAGAATGTTCCGCCAATCACCACAATCAGAAGAGTATGCTACCAAAGTTGATTCAACCGATAATGTATATGTGGTTCCCGCTTTTACGGGATTAGGTGCACCGCACTGGGACCAAGATGTTAGGGGTGCCGTTTTTGGTCTAACCCGGGGGACAACAAAAGAACACTTTATTCGTGCGACACTTGAATCATTGGCTTATCAAACACGGGATGTCCTGGATACGATGGTAGCAGATTCCGGAATTGAGATCCCTATCTTACGAGTCGATGGTGGTGCGGCCATGAATGATTTCTTGATGCAATTCCAGGCTGACATTTTGGATGTAACCATTGAGCGTTCTAAAATAAGTGAAACGACAGCATTGGGTGCTGCCTATTTAGCAGGTCTGGCTACAGGTTTCTGGAAAGACCAAAGCGAGATTAAAAAATATTGGGAGAAAGATGCAACCTTCGAACCGCAGATTTCAGAAGAAAAAAGAGAGGATTTATATGCCGGTTGGAAAAATGCTGTAGAAGCTGCGAAGGTATTCCGTCATAAACCCCGTAAGGAGAATGAATAATGAAACTCTCGGCACATACACGTCTAGATAATCTAAAATACTTACAAGAAAATGAGTTGGATATTCTTGTGATTGGAGGCGGTATAACCGGAGCGGGTATTGCCCTTCATGGTAGTTTAAAAGGCTTGAAAATCGGATTGATTGAAATGCAGGATTTCGCTGCAGGTACATCTAGTCGTTCAACAAAACTCGTCCATGGTGGCTTACGTTATTTGAAAAACTTCGAAGTAGAGCTGGTAGCAAATGTGGCGCGTGAACGGGCGATTATTCATCATAATGCACCGCATATCGTACAGCCTCGAAAGATGTTATTACCTGTTTATGAGGAGCCAGGCGCCTCCTTCAATGATTTTTCAGCCGAAATAGTTCTTGATTTATATGATAAACTCGGTGAAGTGACGGATGATTGGCGTCATTCCTTCATTTCTAAGGAAAAAGTTTTGGAAGATGCACCTGGTCTCAGAAAAGAAGGGTTACTCAAAGGTGGTCTTTATTTGGACTACTTAAATGACGATGCACGTTTGACGATTAGTATATTGAAATCCGCACATTATAACGGGGCAAAAATAGCAAACTACGTAAAAGCAGTCGGGTTTATTTATGGTGATGATAAACAAATCAAAGGAATCAAGGCAGTGGATCAATTAACTGAAGAAGCGTTTTCCATCCATGCAAAAATTGTGGTGAATGCTACAGGGCCTTGGTCTGATGAAACACGAAATATGCAAAAATCCAGACAGACTGATCGGATGCTCCCGACAAAAGGGGTACACTTTGTTGTAGACGGTAATCGTCTTCCAGTCAGACGTACGATTTATACCGATTCTGGCTTAGAAGATAATCGGATGATTTTTATCATTCCAAGAAAAGGTAAAACCTATTTCGGTACGACCGATACACCATATAAAGGTGACCTCCTGGAACCGAAAGTTACCCAAGAAGACGTCGATTATTTACTGGAAGCAATTAATTTTCGCTTTCCAGATGCACATTTAACCATAGATGATATTGAAACTGCGTGGTCTGGACTACGTCCATTAATACAGCCAGAAGGTGCCAAAAGTCCATCGGAAATTTCGCGTGAACATGAGATTTTTGTTTCAGAAGAAGGGCTTGTGACCATCGGAGGCGGAAAGTTAACGGATTACCGCCTCATGGCAGAAGACACTTTTGTGGTAATCGATGCGTTACTGGATGATGCTGTTCCTGAAGTTGATTCAGAAAGAGTCCATTTGTCAGGTGGAGAAATTAAAGAAGGGCATTCGTTCGAAGAATATCGTCTACCAGCTGTTAGAATAGGGCAAGCAGCAGGTTTAAGTGAAAGAGATGCAGTTGATTTAGTGAACTGGTATGGAACAGATGCTGAAAAAGTATTCAGCGGTATGGAAAAAATAAAAAATAGTCGCTTACCGGTTAAAGATGCTTTGTCTTTGCAGTATGCGATGGAATACGAAATGACTCTCACTTTGGAAGATTATTTTCTCAGAAGAGTTGATACCTTGCTATTTGAATTTGACCGCATGAGAGTGTTAGTGACTCCTGCGTTAGAACAGATGACAGCTTTCTATCAATGGGATGAGGAGAAACAGCAGACAGAAAAGGAAAAAGTTCTCTTGGCAATCGAGCAAGCCCATTTAACGGAATTGAGATGAGGAGTGTAATATAAATGGACGCAACATTCATTCAAGAACTTTTAGGTGAATTTATCGGAACAGCCATTCTGGTTTTACTGGGGGATGGTGTTGTTGCAGGAGATGTATTGAAAAAAACCAAATCTAATGGAACCGGCTGGGTTCTCATCACATTTGGTTGGGGACTCGCTGTTACAATTGCCGTCTTTTCCTCAGGATTCCTTTCTCCAGCACACCTTAATCCTGCCGTAACCTTAGGGATGGCAATTACCGGAAATACGCCATGGTCATCAGTGATTCCTTATGTTCTTGCCCAAGTGGCGGGAGGATTTATCGGAGCAACATTGGTTTGGATTCATTATAGACCACATTTTGCTGAAACTGATGACTCTGGCTTGATACTGGCGGTGTTCTCCACTGGTCCAGCAATCAGAGATACTGTCTCTAATTTGATTAGTGAAATTATCGGAACCATGATGTTAGTATTTGGGTTATTGTCTTTTGGTCGCGCAACTTTTGCTGATAGTTTGAATCCTTTGGTAGTTGGGTTGTTAATTGTTTCAATCGGAATGTCTTTAGGGGGAACGACAGGTTATGCAATCAACCCAGCCCGAGATCTCGGCCCACGTATTGCGCATCAAATCTTGCCTATTGCCAACAAAGGTGATTCAGATTGGGGTTATTCATGGGTACCCGTAGTAGGACCATTAGTGGGTGGAGCACTGGCTGCTATTTTGTATATGTTGATACCTTAAGCGAAAGAAAACAAGAAAAAGCCTCGTACCGCGTACGAGGCTTTTTCTCATCCGCTATTTAATGATTAAGGGTGTGAGTTGCTCATTAATGGCACTTAAGTCCACATCCACCTGGACTAAAGATGCAGCTGTATAAGCCCCCTCAATAAAAGCTGTTTCGTTTAAGATTACTTCTTTTTCAGTCATTTCCATGGCCAATTCCAAATTCATTTTTGCACTGCCTAAATCATAGAAAGCTAGAATCGTTGATTCTTCAAAGGACGCAATTCCTGCTGAAATTCGTTCAAAACTCGTGCCAATTTCACCCTCATCTGTACCACCGACTGCCACTATGGTAACATCTGCAGCGATTTGATCTAAAAGCATGGCCAAGCCTTCCGCAATTTCCTTTACGTGAGAAATAAGTAAAATACCATAATTTTTACTCATCCAATACACCTGCTTTTAGTAAAGCTTCAAAGAGATAAACGCTCGATTGCGCACCTGGGTCTAGATGTCCAATTGAACGATCACCCAGATAAGAAGCTCTTCCTTTCGTTGCTTTGATGTCTTTTGTTTTTTCTAATGCATCTTGTAGTAAGGGGACAGTTAATTCACCCGACTGGATTGCTTCAGTGGCAGGTGACCATACATCTACCATCGTTTTTTCTCCCACATCCGCTTTACCACGTTTCTGAATGCCTTCAAGTCCTGCATTAAATATTTCAGTAAAATTATCGCTTTCTTTAGCGACCTTAGCCATATTTATAAAAGCTGAGCCATATAGAGGTCCCGATGCACCGCCTACTTTGCTGACAAGGGTCATGCCAACATCTTTGAATAAGTCAGCAGGATTGTCGTAGTTTGATTCCGCTAATTTTTCTTTAATGGCACTGACACCTCGGTTCATGTTGCTACCATGATCGCCGTCACCGATTGCGGTATCGAGATCATTGAGTATGTTTTTATTGTCTGCTACTTTTTCAATAAATAGATACATCCACTGGGTCATTTTATCAATCTTAGTCATCTTTTTCCTCCTTACCAAGAAATCGTTTCGACGGGACTGTTTAAATATTCTAACCATTTTGAATTTGTAAGCTTAATTAGTGTCAAGGATAGGCCTTCCATATCGATAGAAGTCATATAGTCGCCAACTTTTCGGAATGATAGCGTCAATCCTTCTTGGTCTTGGAGTAACTGTCTCACATCATTCATAAATACAAATTGCTCCATCAAAGGCGTTCCACCCATGCCATTAACCAGTACAGCAAATTCATCACCTTTGTTCCATTGATATTCTTTTTTTAATTTTTCGACTAACTCTTTCGCTAGGTCTTTCGAAGGCTGTATTTTTTCTCGTCGATAACCTGGCTCACCATGAATGCCGACACCAAACTCTATTTCATCATCACCAATTTCGAAGCCTGGTTTTCCTACCTCTGGGTTGGTTGCAGGCGATAGCGCAACACCGATTGATTTGATTTGGGGAATCAACTCATCGGCTAATGATTTGATTTCAGAAAGAGACAATCCTTCTTCGGCTGCGGCCCCCAAAATCTTGTGTACTAAAACAGTTCCCGCGATGCCCCGTTTTCCAGCTGTATAAGTACTGTTTTCAACCGCAATATCATCATCAACGATAACAAAATCAACCGCTATATCTTCGATTTCCGCAAGTTCTTTTGCCATATCAAAATTCATGACATCCCCGGAATAGTTCTTGATAATCATAAAAACGCCGTTACCTTCGTCACTTGCTTTTATTCCTTCTAAAACCTGATCCGGTGTCGGAGACGTAAAGACTTGGCCTGCTACCGCTGCGGATAACATCCCTTTGCCAACGAAACCAGCATGAGAAGGTTCATGACCGCTACCGCCTCCACTGACTAACCCGACTTTCCCGTTAGGTGGGAACTTTCTATGGATAACGGTTGTACCCGGCACACGCTCTACGATAGATTCATAGGCAAATACAAGTCCATCCAGCATTTCGTTGACGACTTGTTCTGGCTGGTTAATAATTTTCTTCATTTTTATTCCTCCCAAAACTATTTTTCGTATTATTTACAGTATAAATTATTTAGAATTGGATAGACAATGAAAACACTTACCTGTAGCTTTGGAGTCGAATTGGTTTCCTTTTTTTCCTTTCGCATTCCAAGTCTGTTAAAATAGTTGATAGGAATAAAAAAGTTTGTTGGAGGATAAGAATGGAAAAACATGAGGGGAAAATGGCAACGTACTGGACACTCGTTAAATCAACATTTATATTAAGTGCTTTTACGGTTGGCGGTGGCTATGTTATTGTTCCATTGATGCAAAAGAAATTTGTAGAGGAATTAGGGTGGATTGATTCCGAAGAAATGTTGGACTTAGTGGCTTTGGGTCAATCAATGCCGGGTGCTTTAGCAGTCAATACTTCTATTTTAATCGGCTATCGAATTGCGGGTATCCTAGGAGCATTAGTTACGTTACTTGGAACGGTTAGTCCACCGCTAATTATAATTACGATTGTATCTTATTTTTATATGTCATTCCGTGATAATGCTATCGTGGATGCTTTAATGTTAGGCATGCAGGTAGGTGTTGTGGCGGTTATTTTAAATGTTGTTTATAACATGGTTAAAGATGTAGCAAAACGTAAGGACGTCATTAATATCCTTATTTTGATTGGCGCATTTATTGCTGCCTTTGTATTTGATACGAATGTTATTGCAATTATATTTGTCGCAGGATTGCTTGGGTTTATTAATAACCGCATGAAAGGAGGCGCATAAGATGATTTTTATTGAATTATTTTGGGCCTTTTTCAAAATTGGGTTGTTTACCATAGGCGGCGGCTATGCTTCTTTACCTTTGATAGAAAATGAGATAGTAAGTGCAAAAGCCTGGATAACTATACAGGAATATACAGATATTGTTACTATTTCCCAGATTACACCCGGTCCGATTGCCATCAACTCGGCTACTTTTGTCGGAACCAAGGTGGGTGGCTTTCCAGGAGCTGTTACAGCTACCTTAGGCGTCGTGGCCCCCTCTGTAATCATTGCTCTGATTCTGGCAAAAATGTATTATAAATACCGAAATGTTGATACTATGCAAGGAATTCTTGCCGGTTTACGCCCAGCCGTAGTTGCTTTGATAGGATCTGCGGGAGCCACATTATTGGTGGCAGCGTTATTTCAAACAGAAGGCATTCAGATGGGGAATTTCAATATTAATTTAATCGCAATTTTAATGCTGGTCATTGCTTTTGTTGCGTTGCGTAAATATAAAGTAGACGCCATGCTAGTCATCTTCATATGCGGTATCACAACAGTTCTGTTATCCTTTATAGGAATAATGTAGGGGGAATTTGATGGGCCAATTACCGACAAAATGGACAGGTTTACCGCCTGCACGATTCATGAAATATAAAGGGTGGATAAACCGGAATAAACCTGGTATTTGTGGAACTTACTGTGCTTCAGTTCTACTGCATGATGCAATTTATCAGAAAACAAAAAAATCACTTCCAAAACAAGTGCTACTAGATGGGATGAAGGCAGTTGTGGATGATTTGTTACCTTACCGTGGCACTTTTTTTTGGGATCTTGCCCATGGTTTAAGGCGCATGCTTAGCCATACCAAAATTTGGCATGTGCGTATGGGGATTTTGAATGAAAGAATTATTCCCCGAATTTTAGGCAGTGATAATCCGCGACCCGTTATAGTCGGCACTACCAAATACTTAAATAGTAACTATAATAATCACTGGTTGGTTGTTTATGGTTATGGTTATAATGAAAAAGGAAAGCTGTATTTTCGTGGTTATGATAATCACGGTCGTTATAAAGCGATCGTTCCAGCTTCGCAGACAATCTGTTGTGTGTGGCTGGATGAACGTGAATAGGAGGAATATAAGTGAGAGAATTTGATTTTATTGCAATTGGTGGGGGAAGTGGTGGTATAGCTACGATGAACCGCGCTGCTGAGTATGGGGCAAAAACAGCTGTTATTGAAAACAATTTATTAGGTGGAACATGTGTTAATATTGGTTGCGTCCCCAAAAAAATCATGTGGTATGCGGCTGAAGTTAAAGATGCAATTATGAAATATGGTCCTGATTACGGATTTACAAGTAGTCATACGGAATTTGATTTCCAAACCCTCTTAAAAAACCGGGAAGCCTACATTGACCGTTCAAGGAATAGTTACCAATCAGGCTTTGAAAGACGAGGAGTAGAAGTGATTGAGGGCTATGCGAAGTTTGTGGACAGCCATACTGTTGAAGTGAACGGTGAACATATTCGCGCAAAGCATATTTTAATAGCTACGGGCGCAAGGCCCGTGTACCCGGATATACCTGGAAAAGAACTAGGGGAGACTTCTGATGATTTCTTTGCTTGGGAAGAGTTACCTAAAAAAGTAGCAGTAGTCGGTGCTGGTTATATTGCGGTTGAATTGGCGGGAGTAATGCAAACCTTGGGAGTAGACGTCCATTTGTTCACACGCTACGAGGGTCCATTGCGTTTGTATGATGAGGCAATCGTAAATGTCCTGGTTGAGGAAATGAAGAAGAATGGCCCGAGCTTACATACGTTTTCTGTTCCGAAAGAAGTTACTAAGAATTCTGATGGAACTTTAAAGTTGAGTTTTGAAAACGGCAATGCAGATAATTTTGATAAAATCATTTGGGCAGTTGGTAGAGAAGCAAATGTTGATGGAATTAATCTCGATGTGGCTGGTGTTCGTGTTAATCAAGCAGGTTTCATCCAAGTTGATGGTTACCAGAATACAAGCGCAGAAAATATTTATGCAGTGGGGGATGCGACTGGGAATAAGATGCTGACCCCGGTAGCTATCGCTGCAGGGAGAAGGTTATCCGAGCGTCTGTTCAATAATAAACCGAATGAGAAGTTGAATTATGACAATATTCCAACCGTTATATTTAGTCATCCGCCAATTGGTACGGTGGGTCTAAGTGAAGAAGAGGCAATTGCAAAACATGGCGAAGAGAATATACGAACCTATACCTCAACTTTCGGATCGATGTATACGGCTGTAACTGCTCATCGTCAAACTGTAAAAATGAAACTCGTTTGCCAAGGGCCAGATGAAAAAGTAATCGGGTTACACGGAATTGGTTTTGGAGTTGATGAGATGATCCAGGGATTTGCAGTGGCGATAAAAATGGGGGCCACTAAGGAAGATTTCGACAATACGGTGGCCATTCATCCGACAGGTGCGGAAGAATTTGTTACCATGCGCTAACCGTTATATCAAAAAAACAACCATCTTTTTGTACCCGTTTAAAAAAATAAAGCAGCCTTGAAGGTATGTCCTTCAAGGCTGCTTTTTTAAGGTTTTTTGGACTAGAAATGTCCAGAAATTTTGTTTATTTTAAGTTTAAACAGCTTTTTTCTTAAAGACAACCAACAAAAGCATTGCTCCGGTTATCAAGATTGAGACAAGCAGAAGGCTGTTCCCCTCAATACCGGTATCCGCAACCGCTTCGGTTTCCAAATCAACCTCCTGGGCTCTATAATAAATGGTGTTGGTAGGTATTCTTCTCGGAAATCCCGAAGGGCATTTCCTTCACCAACAACCAGATAAGCAAGAACCATTATAAAAGAGAAAAAATGCTTTAAGCTACAGAAAAAAAGCAGAACGCCGAAGCGTTCTGCTTTTTAGTTTACTTGATTATTTTTTACCCATTCCACGTTGAACAGCTTTAACTAATTCGACAATCGGAACGATTGCGAATGCTGATCCAACAGACACTGCCCATTGTAGGCCAGTCAATTCGGATACACCGAAGAATGTGTTCAAGCCAGGAGTCAAGATAACACCTAGTAACAATACAGCGGATAGGATTGTTGCATATACCAAGGTTTTATTGCTGAATACGCCAACTTGGAAGATAGACTTGTAAACAGACTTAGAGTTATATGCGTGGAACAATTGAATCATACCCAATGTGATAAATGCCATTGTTTCAGCATCCATATGAGCCAAATCACCAGTATGACCCATCATTGGGTTAGTAGAACCCCACCAGTAAACGAATAGAGTGATCGCACCTTCAAGGATACCTTGATAGATAATCGCGCCACCAACACCATTTGAGAAGAAGTTAGAGCTACGTCCACGTGGTTTTTGCTCCATGATATCTTTCTCAGCTTCTTCAAGTCCTAAAGCGATAGCTGGGAATGTATCAGTTACCAAGTTAATCCAAAGAATATGTACAGGTTCCAAGATTGTCCAACCTAGGAATGTAGCAACGAATAGGGAGAATACCTCACCCAAGTTAGCAGATAGCAAGAATTGAACTGCTTTTTGGATGTTAGCAAATACTTTACGTCCTTCTTCAACCGCAACAACGATTGTTTGGAAGTTATCATCAGCAAGAACCATGTCAGAAGCACCCTTAGAAACTTCTGTACCGGTAATACCCATACCAACACCGATGTCAGCTGTCTTCAAGGAAGGAGCATCGTTAACACCGTCACCAGTCATGGAAACAACTTTACCATGATTTTGCCATGCTTTAACAATACGTACTTTATGTTCTGGAGAAACACGAGCATATACAGAATATTTCTCTACATTACGTGCAAACTCTTCATCAGACTGTCCGTTCAATTCAGCACCAGTAAGAACAGCACCTTCTTGTCCTTCTTCAATGATTCCAAGACGAGCAGCGATAGCTTGAGCTGTATCTCTGTGGTCACCAGTAATCATGATAGTACGGATTCCAGCACCTTTAGCAGTTGCAATAGCAGCAGCAGCTTCTGGACGCTCAGGGTCGATCATACCGATCATACCAGCATACGTTAAATCAAACTCAACAGTTTCAGATGACATTGTCGCTGGAACTGTATCAACGAATTTGTAAGCCATAGCAAGAACACGCAATGCTTGAACAGCTAGGCCAGTGTTTGCTTTAAGGATTTCTTCGCGAATAGCGTCTGTCATTGGTTGAATTTCGCCATTCAAGTCAACTGTAGTAGTACGTTTCAATAATTCATCAGGTGCACCTTTTGTAGCGATTAGGTAACGACCATCAGCCAATTGGTGAATAGTAGACATCAATTTACGGTCTGATTCGAAAGGAACTTCAGCAACGCGTGGTTCTTTAGCAAGGTCTGCTTTAAGATCCATACCTTTATCAATACCATATTGAACCATAGCTGTTTCAGTTGGGTCACCGATTAGGTTACCATCACTACTGATTTCAGTATCGTTAGCAAAGTTCATGATTTTCATAACTGGTATATCTAATGCGATAGCTTCATCAGCATCGTGGATTTTACCGTTGTAGAAAACTTTTTCAACAGTCATTTGGTTCATTGTTAATGTACCCGTTTTATCAGAACAGATTACTTCAGTACCACCCAAAGTTTCAACTGCAGGCAATTTACGAACCAAAGCATTTCTCTTAGCCATTTTTTGTGTACCAAGAGCCAAAATGATTGTTGTGATAGCTGGCAGACCTTCAGGAATAGCAGCAACAGCAACAGAGATAGAAGTAAGTAGCATTTCCAACCATGGACGGCCGTTTAACAAACCAACGACGAACATAATTGCAGCAATTACTAAAATCAAAACAGTTAGAGATTTACCAAGTTGATCTTGGTTTTCTTGTAGAGGTGTTTTAGTTTCTTCTGCATTAGCCAACATGTTTGCGATGTGACCAACTTCAGTGTTCATACCAGTTCCCACAACAACACCAGCAGCACGTCCGTAAGTTACGTTTGTACTTGAGAATGTCATGTTTAAGCGGTCACCGATACCAGCGTCAGCATCAACTTCAACTAGCTCTTTTTCTACAGGAACAGATTCACCTGTCAAAGCAGCTTCTTCGATTTTTAGAGAGTTGGATTCAATCAAACGCATGTCAGCAGGGACAACGTCACCAGCTTCAAGCAATACAATATCACCAGGTACGATTTCATCACTACGTACAGTAACTACTTCGCCATCACGTTTAACACGTGCCATAGGAGAAGCCATTTGTCTCAAGGCAGCAATCGCTTCTTCAGCTTTTGCTTCTTGATAAACACCAAGAGCAGCATTTAATACAACAACCATAAGAATAATAAAGGCATCAGAAATTTCCCCTAAAACACCGGAGATTAAAGCAGCTGCTAAAAGTACAACGATCATGAAGTCCTTGAATTGATCCATGAATTTAGCCAGGAGTGATTTTTGTTCTCCCTCCTCTAAAGCATTAGGACCATATTCCTCGACCCGTTTTTTTGCTTCTGCGCTTGTAAGACCTGCTGCAGACGAATCTAATTTAGATAAGACTGTCTGAATGTCTTGAGCGTAGAAAGCTTCGCGTAATTGTTCTTTTGACACAATTTTTCCCCTCTCTTAATTGCATTATTCGTGCAAGATATGAAAAAAGACTCATGCAAACAGGCAAACCTCTTGAAAGAAAGTTTTCCTCATGCATAAGTCTCACTATTTAAGATAACACCAGCAGAATCGTGAAACTTACCCTACTTATTGTTGATGCTACCACAGCCGGAGCTGCTAGTTACTCCCCTATGGAGATATTCGTATCTAACACATACTAGATTATATAGGTTATTTTAAGTGTTTTCAAGCTATAATCCAAAAAATGTTAAATTATCCTAAATAAACGCCATAATAACGTAGTTAACCAAGAATAGTGCTGTCGAACCCCATAGGATAGGGTGTATTTCGCGTGTTTTTCCTAAAGTCACTTTTACAATTACAAAGAAGATAAATCCAGCTGCGATACCAGTTGAAATATTGTACGTTAAGCCCATGAATACTGAAGCAAAAAACGCAGGTATAGCTTCTTCCAAGTCAGTCCAGTTGATGTCCTTGAATGAAGACATCATTAATACACCAACGATAATGAGTGAAGGGGCAGTTGCTGCAGCCGGGACAATGCCAATTAAAGGTGCGAAAAACGCACTAACAATGAATAAACCAGCAACAACGACTGCTGTAAGTCCAGTACGGCCGCCAGAACCAATACCGGCAGCACTCTCCACAAAGGTTGTTGTGTTTGAGGTTCCGAATATTGAACCGAAAATTGTGCCGATGGAATCAGCGAATAATGCTTTATCCATTTTAGAAGAAAACCCTTGACCTTCTTCAAGAGCTTTTTCATCATCATATGAGAAAATACCAGAACGACGTCCAGTTCCGATAAACGTTCCAATAGTATCGAATGTATCTGAAAGGCTAAAAGCAAAAATGGTCATCAGTACTAAAGGTAGACGAGATGCATCAGAGAATAGTGAGAGTAAACCTTCACTCCCGAAAGCCGCACCAAATGTTACACCGAGTTCATCAATAGCTGCCCCTAAAGAGTTAGCTGCCATTACTTCAGAAGAGACTTGAACAACGTTCATTGGAATCCCTACTAAAGTTGTCGCAATAATCCCAATCATGATTGCACCACGGACATTCTTTACCATTAAAACAATTGTTAAAATGACACCAAATAAAGCTAGCAATGCATCTGGCTGGGTAAAGTTAACAAGGGCAGGGACGATTCCACCACCTGTAATAACAGTTCCAACGCCACCTTCATATGCCGCTTGAGCAGCATCATAGGGTGCTCCGTTTATTGAAATCATTGAACTTGCGTCAGATGTGAAATGTAACCAACCAGCATTTTTCAAACCGATATAAGCAATAAAAATACCGATTCCGCCACTGATAGCATGTTGAAGAGATTCTGGAATGGATTTAATAATCATTTTTCTGACTCTTGTTACTGTAATCAAGACATTGACTATCCCACAAAGGAATACCATAGCCAATGCTTGTTGCCATGAGAAGCCCAGTTGGAAAACAACTGTAAATGTAAAGAAAGCATTTAATCCCATACCAGGAGCCAAGGCATAAGGAACATTTGCATACAATCCCATAACTAAAGTACTAATTGCTGCAGAAATAATGGTAGCCAGGAAAACTGCTTGGCTGGGCATACCTGATAAAGCTAAAATGCTTGGATTAACAAAAATGATATATGCCATTGCAAAAAATGTAGTAAATCCCGCTAATATTTCAGTTGAAATGGTAGTCCCGTTTTCTTTCAACTTAAAAAACTTGTCCATGATAAAACTCCTTTAATAAAATTTGTTTTGTGCTGAAAGAATAAATGCGTAAAGTTCCTCTATACATAGCACAGAGGTAATTATAGCGGATAAAAGATATGTATACAATATTAAAATATTAACAATAAAATATCATAATTTGATTAATGTTCGGTTTTTTATCCATTTAATTAAAATGCGCCGTACGAATCCCCTAAATGTGGTAAAATGTAACAAGGAAAGACGGGAGGTGTCGATGTGAAAGAGAAATTATTCGTTATAGGTGATTTACATGGTGAATATGAGATGCTCAAAGAATTATTGAAGAAATGGGATAGAAACGACCAACAACTTTTATTTATAGGTGATTTAGCTGATCGCGGTCCCAACTCCAAATCATGTATTGAATTAGTGCAGTATCTCGTTCAAAATGAAGGAGCCATATGTCTAACAGGCAATCACGAGCAGATATTTTTGAATTTTTTGCGTCACCCCGACAGTTATTTCGGAAACTATCTCATTAACGGTGGAGGGAATACTATTTCTTCCCTATTGCCAGATTTGAAACAGAGTCGCGCTACACCAGAGGAAATAGCTGCTCTAGTTAAAGAACACTATCCAAAGCTAAAAAACTATATTGAAACACTTCCGCTCTATTACGAATGGCATGATTATATCTTTGTGCATGCTGGCGTTGATTTATCTCTTGAAGATTGGAAAAATACCCAGGCATCAGATTTTTACTGGATTCGGGAACCCTTCCATCACGGTTCTAATAAAACCGGAAAAACGATTGTGTTCGGCCATACGCCGACGCCGATACTGCATCAAGACAGTTCAAATTTCAACGTGTGGATGTCAGACAATAAGATTGGCATAGACGGAGGAGCTGTGTACGGAGGCATTCTTCATGGTCTCGTCTTTGATGAGGGTGGTTTAGTGGCACATTATGGTATACAAAAAACAGATGAAACGCTTCAAACGATAAGTTTCAAGTGAAAGGAACTCAAGGTCAAATGGCAGAAAACGAAAAAGTAATTCCTTTATTAAAAAAAGAACTGAAAACATATAAAGGCGGGCAAATAGAAGCAGTATTGAAGTTATTGGCAGATGGCAATACTGTTCCTTTTATAGCGCGTTATCGGAAGGAAATGACTGGTTCTTTGGATGAGGTGCAAATTCGAGAAATCGAAGAACGTCACCACTATCTAACCAATCTGGAAACACGTAAAGAAGAAGTGATTCGAATTATCGAAGAGCAGGGAAAAATGACTCCCGAACTTCTAAAAGAAATTGAATCAGCTGAAAAAATGCAAAAAATTGAAGATTTATACCGTCCTTATAAACAAAAACGTCGAACAAAGGCAGCAATTGCAAAAGAATTAGGATTGGAACCTTTAGCTGAGTGGTTATTGACATTCCCGGTTACGGGCTCAATCTCAACTGAAGCACAAAAGTTTTTATCCCAAGATGTCCCGACAGAAGAAGCGGCCATACAGGGTGCCCATGAAATTATTGCAGAAAAAGTGAGTGATGAACCGATTTTTCGTGAAAAAATTCGTGAATTCACGCGTCGTTTTGGACAAATTGTAAGTACGGTCAAAAACCAAGAAGCAGATGAAAAAGGGATTTTTGAAATGTACTACGAATTTAGCCAAGCCATTAGTTCTGTTCAACCCCACCGCATGCTGGCAATTAACAGAGGGGAAAAAACAGATATTCTTAAAGTGGCTTTTAAGGTAGACACGGATAAAATATATGGCTATCTAGAGTCAAATCTCATCAAAAATAAAAACAGCATCACAGCCTCCTTGGTCAAAGCGGCATATGAAGATAGTTACCAGCGCTTCATCGCCCCCGCCATCGAAAGGGAGATTCGCAATGAATTAACAGAAACTGCTGAAGAGCAAGCCATTTCTGTATTTGGTGAGAACCTTCGTAATTTATTGCTACAGCCGCCAATGAAAGGGAAGGTCGTCATGGGCTTTGATCCAGCTTACCGGACGGGTTGTAAGTTGGCGATTGTTGATGAAACAGGGAAAGTATTGGCGAAAAGCGTCATTTATCCGCATAAACCAGCTTCGCAACAAAAAATGAAAGAAGCTGGTCCTGCATTTAGAAAATTGCTTACAGATTATAATGTAGAAATGGTTGCAATCGGTAACGGTACAGCCAGCCGCGAGTCGGAACTTTTCGTTTCAGAACAAATTAAATTACTGGAGCAAACAATTTATTACGTTATTGTCAATGAAGCAGGTGCGTCTGTTTATTCAGCCAGCGACATTGCGCGCCAGGAATTTCCGGATTTCCAGGTTGAAGAAAGAAGTGCCGTCAGTATTGCGCGTCGTTTGCAAGATCCGTTAGCTGAGTTAGTCAAGATTGATCCGAAATCAGTGGGTGTGGGGCAGTACCAACATGATGTTTCGCAAAAACGTTTAACAGAGAGATTGGACTTTGTCGTTGAAACAGCCGTTAACCAGGTCGGAGTCAATTTGAATACGGCCAGTGCTCCATTACTGCAACACGTCTCCGGTTTAAATAAAACGATTGCCAATAACATTGTTTCCTTCCGTGAAGAAAATGGTGCTTTCACAGGGCGGACCCAACTGAAAAAAGTCCCCCGTTTAGGACCAAAAGCTTTTGAGCAGGCTGCGGGCTTTCTGCGAATTTTGGATGGTAAAAACATTTTGGATAATACCGATATCCACCCGGAAACATATGCAGAAGCTAAAGCAGTTCTGGAATTAGCGGGTCTTACTCTTAAAGAAGTGGGAACGGATAAGGCAAGAGAAGTTTTGGCTAAAATCGATCAAAAAGAAACGATTAATGCGACAGGTTTAGGAAGAGAAACGTTGCATGATATAATCCAAGGACTGACTAAACCAGGCCGTGATTTGCGTGATGATATCTCACAACCTCTTCTTCGCCAAGATGTATTATCTATGGAAGACTTAAAAGAAGGAATGGAATTAGAAGGAACCGTACGGAATGTTGTCGATTTTGGAGCATTTGTTGATATCGGTGTTAAACAGGATGGACTCGTACATATTTCCAAACTAACACATAAATTTGTCAAGCACCCGACTGATGTTGTTGCGGTAGGAGATATTGTCAAAGTTTGGATTGAGTCTGTTGATGTTAAAAAAGGACGAATTGCTCTAACGATGTTAGCCAAATAATTTGTTCCACCTATTGATGTTTGTTAGACTTATACTATCAATAGAAAGGGGATAAATAAGAAATGCCAAAGAAAATTGCTGTACTTGTTACCAATCTATTTGAAGATTCCGAATATACGTCTCCCGTTCAAGCTCTTGAAGAAGCGGGGCATACAACTGTCTCGATCGAACACAAAGCTGGCAATGTTGTCAAAGGAAAAAAAGGCGAAGCTGAAGTCACGATTGATAAAGGGATTGATGAAGTCAATCCAGCCGATTTCGATGCTTTATTAATTCCTGGTGGGTTCTCGCCCGATTCGCTTCGTAAACATGAAAAGTTTTTAGATTTTGTACGCCATTTTGATACCGGGCATAAACCAATCTTTACCATTTGTCATGGTCCACAGTTAATGATAAATGCTGAAGTTGTGAGAGGTAAGAAAATGACATCGGTAAGTCAGGTCGGTATCGATTTGAAAAACGCAGGGGCTATTTGGGAAGATAGCGAGTTAGTTATCGATGAGAGTGGCTTGATTACGAGTCGCACACCCGAAGATTTGCCGGCATTCAATAAAGCGATTGTAAAAGCATTAGAAGAATAAATGAAAGAGTTACGGCAGTCCTGAAATAAGGACTGTCTTTTTCTGGGATTTAGAAAGGCTGAATGAAGCATGAATCAAATGATGTTACAACAACTAGTTGAAGATATTTCCTTAAAATATTTTTCCCGTCCGTTTTTACACCAAGCAACTTTCAACCCACGTTTGAAAACGACCGGGGGGCGCTATCTATTACGTAGTCATAATCTCGATTTCAATAAAAGGGTTTGGGAATTATATGGAAGAGAAGAGTTAATTTCTGTTATAAAGCACGAACTTTGTCATTACCATTTACATTTGGAAGGGAAAGGTTATCGTCATAGGGATCAAGATTTTAAGCAGTTATTAGCTGCGACAGGTGGTAGTCGCTACGTGAAGGATTTACGCTCTGAACTTGAAAAAGAAAAATTGCTTCATTATATGTGTTCAGATTGTGGGCAAATGATCCCAAGGAAAAAGAAAATAAATACCGCTAAATATGTATGTGGACGATGCAAAGGAAAGTTGACTTTGAAAATAATGTGAAACATGGGGATGAAGAGGATGGACTATTCCAAAGAAGAGCTGCTCGAAGCAAAAAGACAAATTGCTTCGATATTACATAAATTGAGGGAAACGTTGAAGACACTAAAAGCGAAAGAAAATAGCGAAAGATACAAATCACAAATTACTTTGGCTAAACGGCGAATAACGGCTTTCGAAATAGCAATAGATTTGATCGAGAAGGAATTAAAGACCTAAGGTAACAAAGAAACCAGGAACAGGTTTTGATAACAGTCTGTACAAGACTCTGTAAAATCCAAATAGTTGTGCATTTTTTTACTTACACTGCAATTTTTTTCTAACAGTTTTGTTTTCGCAAACAATTATTTATACAAAAAAAGCCACCCGATTAGGTGGCTTTAATAATTTATCGTATGCGGCCAAGAGGACTTGAACCTCCACGGGGTTGCCCCCACCAGCCCCTCAAGCTGGCGCGTCTGCCATTCCGCCATGACCGCGCAACTATTTCAGTATAGGTCTGAAAACGATTTTTGTCAACACAAAAAAACGTGTTCCAACGATAGTTTGTTGGAACACGGAAAATTTATTAATAGCCTAGTTTCTTCGTTTTAGGCAGGAATAAAGTAGGCGTGGTGCGAACAATGACCAACAATACAACGACTGTAAAAGTAGCTGTAGCAAAGGCACTGGCACCATTCATAACGATTGAATAAAACCAAGGGCTCCATCCTTCTGGTGCGTATTGCCCCCAGAAATAATAACCAGCGATTGTATGCCAGAAGAATCGAGCTGCGGTTCCGACAACAGAAGCGAGAACTATATATAGGCTAGCGCGAAATTTATCATCTGACTGCATCATTTTTTGTGTTTTGCTGGACCAAATTCCGGCAAACCCACTGAATCCGAATGCAACAAAATATTCAATAAAACCTTGCAGAGGAGTCAGGATGTCTGCATTTGCGACAAAAATATGCATGATTCCCCATAGAAAACTTGCTACCATACCGGGAACAAAGCCACGACGTAGGGCATATAAGATTAGTACAGGCTGGCCAACTGTAATAGTGAAGCTCGGACCAATCTCTAGTGGGACGAACGATAACGCCGTAGCTAAGGCTGCCATTATTGTGGCTTCAATCCAGACATTTAAATTTTTTGACATAAAAAAATCTCCTCCTTATTGTAGAATGGAACTAACCTACTACAAAGGAGGAGAAAACAATTATTAACGTGTTCTCAACTCACACAATCCCTACGCTCGCATTAACGAAACAGGTTCAGAGGGTTAGAATTCTCATTCAATCTCAGCCGTTTCCGGCTCCCCTTTGTGATAAGTGTCCTATTCAATTGTATATAGCTTACCATAGCCGATAAAACAATGCAACACAATCGTTTAATCTGTACTATTTTCTAATGTACGATTAAATTTTTCCTCGAAATTTTTTTTCTTGCGGAAATTGATAATAAAGTCGATGAGGGCACCTGTAAATAACCCGATTCCAAAGCCCCAATTTATTTCATTAAATAAATAACCGATGATCAAGCCAGCGAACATCCCGATTGTTGAGAATGTATACGAATTAACGTGTTCAGTTTGTTTAGTTTCTGTCTCTTTTTTATAATTACCCACAGAAGGGTGGATAATAGATGTTTTCGTTTGGATATTTTTTCGTTGGATGTTAGATCCTTTTTTCTTTGCCAAAAAAATCTCATTCCTTTTCTAATGTATTTATTTGCTAGTATAACAAATAAAGTTGCCTTGCCGCAACGTCAGAAAGGAACCTTCCATCTTATTCTTCGCCCGGTTCCATGTCGACTGAATCTTCTTCCTTGAAATCCAATACACCATCTTGAAGCATTTTGAAGGCATCATCTTTAGGTGTATAGCCAATGTCAAAATGCGCCTGGGAAATATCCATGCGCGGGAAGCGATTGTTCGAGACGCCATTGACCAATAAGAAAGGTTCAGCCAATTCGGCTTCCAGGCAGCAATCGATTAGATGGCACATGTCTCTTTTGGACAAATATATGGCAAGTCCGTCCATATCTGTTACACCGGGTTCAATTTTACTATCAAAACCGCCAATTCTGATTCCAATCGCTTCTTGCTTGGAAGTATAGGCATGGAAACTAGCCAATGCTTCCATGTATACTTTTGAAACACCATATGCATCTGCCGGTTTTGGATAATCTGATGTTTTTACTTGAACATTTTTAGGATATCCCATAATTGCGTGCACGGAGCTGGCAAAAATAATGCGTTTAACGTTGCTTTTTATAGCCGCTTCGAATAAATTATGGGGAACTTTATAATTTAAATCGAGTAAGGTACCGTAAAAATCTGCTTCAGGACTAGGATCACCGGCCAAATGGATAACGTACTCAATATCAGTCAACAAGTCATTCCAATTTTCTGGTTTGACTAAATCGATATCCAAATAAATGAGTCCTTCGAGTAATGTATCAGACAAATTAGTAAATTCGACATCAACTAAAGTTAGTTCATGATTTGGTTTTAAATATTCGGTTAATACGGTCCCTATATTCCCGTTAGCACCAGTAATCAATATTTTAGCCATTTTACATACCTCCTGCACGTTTATAGACTAAATTTATAAATATAGAAATTAAATGTCAATTAAAAGCCATCGAAAATGAAAGAAAGTATTCAACTTTTAGGATATACTACATTCACACATAAAATACCGAGGGGGGACCGAGTAATGCCGAATATGGATTACGAACTTTATATGGATACAGCGGTACTCGCTGGGAAAATAATGCTGGAAAGCAATGCAGAGACGTATCGCGTGGAGGAGACTGTTACACGAATATTGAATCTAACAGAATTAAAAATGATTGATGCCTTGGCGCTTACAACTGGATTGATAGCGACTTTGGATAGTCCGGAGATGGATGCCATAACTGTTGTCAAACGAATCAGTGTGCGCAGTACGAATCTGGGAAATATTACCAGAGTCAATGATATTTCACGTCGTGTGACTAGTGGGGTCATTACAATCGAAGAGGCTTATAAGCAACTGAACGATATTAATGGAAAAACGTATAATGAATTATTTCAATCGATTGCCCTTATCGGGTTTATCCAAGCGATTGCCATTATGTATCAGGGCGGATGGACAGAATTTACAGCTCTCATTCCCATTTCAATAGCTGTTGCTTTTATTCGCTATTATGGTGGCCGTTGGCGTGTAACATCTTTTATTATTGACATGGTCGCAAGTTTCTTTATTGCCCTGCTTACTTATTTTATTGGGACAAGCGTTTCAGTTCCGATTTCTCAAGATATTATGATAATTTCTGCAATTATGCCTTTATTGCCTGGTACGGCCATGACAAACGGGGTGCGGGATATATTCCGAGGAGATTATATGTCCGGAGGGGCAAAAATACTTGAAGCATTCTTAATTGCTGTTTTTGTGGCAATGGGGATTGGTTTTGGATTAGTTTTAGGAGGGAGATTATTCGGATGATTACGATAATTTTTGAATCACTCGTTGCTTTTATTGCCGATGTTTTATTTGCGGTACTGCTGCAGTCTCCTAAACGCTCTCTCTTCCATATCGGTTTAACGGGAGCTCTGGGATGGTTTGTATATTTGATTAGTTTACAGTTTTTTGAAAATGTGGTTGCGACTTTATTGGCAAGTTTGACCATAGCTCTCTTTTCGCAATATTTTGCCCGTATTTTGAAAACACCCACGACTATTTATTTTTTACCTGCATTTTTTCCGCTTGTACCGGGGGAAGGGATTTATCGAGCTGTTTTTTCCTTTATTGAAGGCGATTATAGTAGCGCCACGGTTTATTTAAACGGAGCTCTACTCGTGTCGGGCGCAATTGCTGTTTCCATATTTTTGGTTGATTCGATGTTTAATCTTCAAGCACGCCTGAAAGTAATAAGTTTATCAAAAAAGTAATCATGTTGTAATCAAATTATTAAACGGTAGTAAACTAGTAATGGTAAGATATTCGTTAGGAGGCGAGTTTTTTGTCAGATAAAATACAATCTCGTGCACAGCGAAATAAACACAATAAAAAAAATAATGGTCGTTCTGATTTAGTATTGAAATTATCTATTGGTTTACTTGTTCTTGCTATCTTTATATTACTGCTGGAATTAATTTATCCTGGATCAAACGGGGCAAACGAGAATGATTTAGCCCTTGATTCCAAACAATCTGAATCTTCAATGATTATTCAAGAAACAGAATCTGAAGTAGATTCGGAATCATCTGAGGAATCGGTGGAATCAACTGAAAGTAAAGAATCTGAATCGAAAGAATCAGAGGAATCAGAAGTACGTGAAGTGGCATCCAACGATCCAAATGTTATCAAAGCATATGTTGGAGATTGGGCACCTATCGGAACAACGCAAACCGGGACACATGTGACGAATTATAACGACGGAAGTGCGGATCGCATTGAAATAAAGCAAGCAACTGCTCAAGCCACAGGCATCCCTGAGGGGGACATGGTTGAGTATTGGATTGGAAACGACGGGGACCAGCGTGTTACCGCAACAATTATGCAAACTTCAACAGGACGTTTTTATAAAGCTTATCTCACCTGGGTTGACGGCAAGGGTTGGCAAGTGACCCGCTATGACGAAATTAAAGAAGTTGTACAATGATAAAAAGAGGCGAACCCATTGGTTCGCCTCTTTTTGACTGTGAAGTTTTGTTAAATCAGTTCTCTTGCTCGTACCGTAATTCCATCTCTTTCATTTCAGTGAAGCTAACTTGGTCGAGTGTTTTTGCTGCAAGAAACAGATTAAAATCGTCGCGCGCTTCGTGATCTGCGGCATCCCACACGGCGAAGTCTGCCTCTTCATTTTCGTCCCATTCCAAGTCTTCTTGAAAAAGCAACATACTATCCCGCCATTCACGATACGCTTCGTATCTCATAGAATCCATAATTACCTCCATCATCTAGCGAACAATAAAAACCATCTCATTTTCGCGTTTTTCTATATTTGTAAATCCCCGCATGAAACCAGCAGATTCAAGGGTTTTTCTACCGATTAAATCCCCTGTTCCAATAATACAACGTATATGTTGTATATGATTCAAGCCGTCGACATATGCAATAAACCTACGCAAGGCTTCTGTACCGAATCCTTTGTTTTGGTGCTGCCAAGCCATCATAAAATAGGGCAAGTTGATTGAATCACCAGTTTTTGAAAACTCGAATACCATAAAGCCGACAACTTCCTCTCGCTGGTTGATAACTAAAGGTATCCGTATATCAGGTGCAACATAAGCCTTGGCTATTTCTTCTGCCACAGTGGGTAATTTTCCGGCTTGCCAAGCTTCCATTTTAAGACTGAGTACTGCATCAAGGTTTTCCTCTGTTAGATTGGTTAACTTCAGCATCTCAACGATCCTTTCATATTGCTATTTTACTTATTATAGTAGAGAAGGTAGGAAAAGTCAGTGGTAACGTGATAAAATATAATTAATGAATTTCTGGAAAAGGGGGATATTGATGAGTACTGTGGCACGAAGGCAAGAGATTTTAGAATGCCTCAAACGGGTTGAGGTGGCTGTGAGTGCGAGGAAATTGGCAGAGCAATTCAATGTCAGCCGACAAGTCATAGTGGGGGATATAGCATTATTAAGAGCAGAGGGATATGATATCTTATCGACTCCAAGGGGTTACCTCCTCCCAAGGAATGAGGAAGAAACTTATCTTTATCAAGGTAAAATTGTCTGCTTGCACACCGCTGATCAAACGAAAGAAGAACTCCAGATCATAGTTGATAATGGGGGACAGGTGTTGGATGTCATCGTAGAACACCCATTGTACGGAACGATCTCGGGAAAATTAAGAATTGCCAATCGTTTTGACATTAAAGAGTATTTAAAAGAAGTGAAGAAAAATGAATCAAAAATGTTAGCTTCATTGACTGGTGGAATTCATACACATACCATTCAGTGTAAAGATAAGAAGACCTTTAACCGTATTAAATCTGAACTCGAAACAGCAGGGATTTTATATGGTTGACTTTTTCAATGAAAAAACTATAATCAAAAAGGTAGGTGTCAAGACACCTGTTTTGACATAAAATTGTGATGAAGGGTTTTGATGTATTTTGAAAAATAGACAACGTACCAGAAAAATTACTATTGCAGCGTTATTGATTGCAGTAGGAATACTTATACCGATGATTTCTCCCTTGAAAATAATATTGGAACCCGCTTCTTTTACTTTAGCAAGCCATGTAGCTACTTTTATCGCGATGTTTATTTCCCCCTATGTAGCTGTTGCAGTTGCGATTGGAACTGCGTTTGGTTTCCTTTTAGGTGGATTCCCGATTGTTGTTACCCTTCGAGCAGCGAGCCATTTAATTTTTGCTTATTTAGGAGCAGTGTATTTATCTAAACACCCAAAAACTATGGCAATCACCAAAAATAGATGGATTTATAGTTTTTTAATTGGAATTTTACATGCATTATGTGAAGTGCTGGTTGTATCAGTTTTTTATTTCGCAGGCAATTTGTCGACCGCTTATTATGATCAAGGCCTACTTATTTCTGTTATGGGGCTCGTCGGTGTAGGTACGGTCATCCATAGTATGGTTGATTTGGAACTTGCTAGAATGGTATGGCGTGCTGTACCGAGTAAAACTGTCAAAGCTTAATGGTAAATACATCCTAGGTTGGATGTCTATTAAAACAATAAAGATTACTCTTATTGTTATAGGAGGGTGAATAAATGAAACATTTAAAAAAGTCGCTTGTATTATTAACTACTACTGTAACGCTAGGTGCTACGGGGACACTGGACCCTAAAAACGTATTAGCGAGTGAATCAGGAATTGATACGACTGTAATCAATGAAAAGTGGGGCAAACCCACCTTTGTCTATGGCGGGGGTCTGTCAGAAGTTCAAATAGAAGAAACAGCGGAATTATTAGGTATCGAAGTCATGGACAATGTTAATAGCATGGCTGTTACCGGTGAGGACCTGGCTAACTATTTAAATGAAGGTGCAGCCGACACATCAGTGATGATTTCATCTGTTCTTGTCCAGAAAGAGGATGCCGGTGAAGGTGTTGAAGTTACAATCCAAACACCTGACAATATCACTGAAATAACTGAAGAGCAATACACAAATGCCGCTATTACGGCTGGTGTTGCTGATGCAGATGTGATTGTTGCAAGTATCAGCCGTGTAACCGGTGAGAGTGCCTTGACGGGTATTTATAAAGCGTTTGATGCCAATGGTGAGAAACTAGATCAAGATCGTATGGAAGTTGCCCAGGAAGAACTGGAAACGACAAATGCAATTGCTCAAGAAAATGCTGCGGACGAAGGCTTTGATACTACCCGTTTGGATCAAGCTATCATTGAAATCAAGCAGGAATTGGCTGATTTAAAAGACCAGGTTGGCGAATTGGCTACTAGAGAAGATATTGAACGCATTATTAATGAGGCGTTGGCAAACAATCAACTTGAAGGCTATGTAACGCAAGAACAATTCCAACGGCTGCTTGACTTGTTTGAAAAGTACCAACAAACATCCGCGATTGACTCACAACAAGTGAAAGAACAATTGCAGGATTTGTCTAAAAATGTTCAAGGTAAAATCTCAGATTTAGTCTCAAAAGCTGAAGACAGTGGTGTCATTGACAAGGTTGGTAATTTCTTCAATGAAATTTGGCAAGCAATTCTCAATTTATTTAACTAGGATATGAAAAAAGCGTTCTGCATTTTTGCAGAACGCTTTTTGTTATAAGGCATAGACTATTTCCGCTAATTGCAGCATTAAAGGAATCGTTATGATAGAAATGAGCGAAGTTAAAACGACTATGCGTGCTCCATACTCGTAGTTTCCTCCGAATAAACGCCCGAGAATTGCTGTGTTCGCTGCTGCTGGGGCAACGGAAGCAATCGTCATGACAAGTTCTACTTCGCTATTATTTATAGGCAACAATTTGATGATGATAATGGCCAGTATGGGGGTAATCACTAAGCGCATAGCTGCTGCTTTATATGAAGTCCTATTAGTGAAAATTTCTTTCAATTCGCTATTAGCCAGAAAACTACCGATAATAATCATTGCTAGAGAAGTATTCAGGGCTGCAACGCTATTAACTGCTTTCCACATGAATTGTGGAAGTGGCAGTTGGGTGATGTATATAGATAGGCCAATTAAAGCACCAACCATACCAGGATTGGTGAATACTTTTCGTAAACTCATGGAACTACGATCCCCAGAAATTAAAGCACGGCCATAAGTCCACTGAAGGATATTGTTGCACATAATATAGGCCGACATAAAAAATACTCCTTGTGTACCGATTAAAGCTGTAACAATGGGAATACCAAAGAATCCAGAGTTAGAAAAAGTAACACCATACTTTGCCGTGCGATCTTCTTCGTCGAATACAAAGTGATTTAATAAAATACGACTCGTAATTGTTAGGACAGCGGCAATGATAGCCCAGCCGAACAATTTTAATCGGTTGAAATCAAAGTCAGCATTAAAGGACGCAATCATCGATGCGGGCATCACATACATGGATAAAAGAGTAGAAATTTGTTTCGCGCCATTTCCGTCGATGACTTTTCTTTTAACCAAAGCAAAACCAAAAAGAATGAGTATCAGCATTGTTAACATTTGCTGTAATAATATCGTGAACATGAGTTAATGAATTTCTCCCCTCTGAAGTTAAAGATAATTACTATCTTACCATATTATTTTCTACCTTTTCGACCAAATTAGATTATAATGAGAATACTTTATATGACATTCGGAGGGAAAATTTATATGACTGATTTTTTAACGATTCACCCTGGTCCGCAAGAATACATTTGTGCAGAAGGTGTCTTGGCTAGTTTGCCAATGCGGCTGCATAGGATTGGGATTACTCGCATCCTTATCGTACATGGGACTATATCATGGAAAAAAGCACAACCATTCTTGGAGCCGTTGTTAACTTCAGATATTAATATAGAGGAATACCATTTTATGGGCGAGGCAAGTGAAGAGGCAATAGCGGCAGTATCAAAGCGTGCCACAGAAACGGGAGCCGAAGCCATTATCGGCTTGGGTGGTGGTAAAATTCAAGATACAGCCAAATATGCAGCCTATCTCTCTAATTCATTACCATTCATTGCTATCCCTACACTAGCGAGTAACTGCGCACCATGGACTTCAGTTACTGTTGTTTACCATCCAGAGGGGAGCATGTCTGGTTTGGAAGTCTTACCAGTCCAAGCAAAGATGTTATTGATCGAACCAGCATTGGTTATTAATTCCCCTAAAGAATATTTTATCGCAGGAATGGCAGACACTTTGGCGAAATGGTATGAGTCAGATGTCATCTTGTCGTTGCCTGGGAACCAAATGAGTCCCATGTTACTTATGGCACGTAGAGCAGCAGAACTTTGTCAGAACATCATTTTGGAAAATGGAAACAAGGCGCTAGCTGATTTAGAAATGGGAGTCATTTCTCCTGAAATAGTAGCCGTCATAGAAACAATTATTTCTATTAGTGGAACGGTTGGCGGTTTTGGAGATTACTTGGCCCGCACCACTGTTGCTCATGAAATTCATGATGCGATAACCGTTTTTCCGGAATCACATCAATTTTTACATGGCCATAAAGTAGGCTATGGTATTCTGGTTCAATTAGCAGTCGAGAATAAATGGGAAGAAATTTCAAAGCTGAAAGAATTCTATTTTCCATTAGGGATTCCAACGTCCTTGAAAGAGATGGGGCTTGATTATTTAAGCGATGAACAACTAATGGAAATCGGTCAATTTGCGGCTCGTAGTGAATCACCTGTTGGTATGCATCCTTATAATATAACGGCAAAAGTGATTGCTGATGGTATGAGAATCTTAGAAAAAACTAATAATTAAAGCATTACAGTGAACATCGGTTATAATAGGAATACTAAACATTATCAAGGAGGTTGACTAGTTTGGATATTCTGCAAAATCAAATCGAATCATTGGCTGCTGAAGCTAAAAAAATTAAAGAAAAAGCTTATGTTCCGTATTCTCATTTTCCGGTGGGAGCAGCTGTTCTCTATAAAGATGGTACAGTAATTCCCGGTGTTAACGTTGAGAATGTATCTTTCGGGGCTACGAATTGTGCTGAACGTACTGCTCTCTTTACTGGTGTCACTAAGGGCTACGGCAAGCATGATGTAGCAGCCATCGCAGTTGCTGCGAATGTAGAAGACTACATCATGCCTTGTAGTATTTGTCGTCAGGTAATGGTGGAATTGTGTGATTCTGACACACCGGTTTTCGTGACAAATGGAAAAGGTGATATCAAACGTTTAACCGTCTCGGATTTGGTTCCTTATGCATTTGATACAATGGATAATTAAAAAAACGTGTACCCAACTTAACCACTAGGGTGGTGAATGGGTATACGTTTTTTTATATTTTTATTAATAAGTATCCAATAACCACCATCAATAGAAAATGGATGCTTGTAGAAATGAGACCCTGGTAATATTTTTTGTTAGCATTTATATTGTCGATAGTTAAAAGGAAACTTACCAAATAACTTAATTGGTGGATCGCCACAAATAGAAGGGCCGGAATTCCCAATCCAATGGGAGCAACAAAAGATAATAAAAAGAATGCGAGTAAAATCAAAATGTAGAGTGCATTCATGGCGCTGAACTCAGCCAGCCAACTTCCAAAGGTTGAAGGCCCTTCAACTTTATTCTTTTGGAAGAGGTAGGATAGGATACCATATAATAAATAATTTAAGAAGAAAAAGAGACTTAATTTTATTAACCATTCCAGCCAGGAATAGGAAAAACTTAGAACAGGTAAGATTGAGATAGAGGATAAAACTTGGTATGTATTTTCTAAAGCTCCGACGACTCGCGTCACTATTCCAGCAGATAAAACAGCGGAAATAACGAGCGTTAAATATCCATATAAGGTCAGAATATTCAGGTCGGGAATGCTCTCTAGCGGGTGAACGGTTTTTCTAGCCAGGAAAGTCCCGTAATGTGATAAAGAAGATAATCCTTTTCTAAAGCTAAATTGCTTTTCATCTTTCCTAGATGAAGCTTCGACATTTATTTTGTAGGATTGCTTTTCTACGAAAGGCTTATTTCCCTTTTCTTCGATCACTTCCATTCCACACATGGGACACACAACGGCGTCGTCAGGAATAGAGTGATTACAAAAATAACATTGTTTCATTTAAAAATTGCCCCTTTACAATTTCGGTCTCCCTTAGCATAATCGAGTTTCAATTTGAGCACAAGTAAAATTAACAAATTTCAAGGCTCATGTTACAATGGTGACATTACATTAAAAGGAGTCGATCTTATATGAAAATGGTTCACACTTGTATTCGGGTAAAGGATTTAGAAAAATCATTGGCTTTCTACAAGGAGGCTTTTGACTTCGAAGAAGTTTCTAGAAAAGATTATCCTGAACATAAATTTACTCTGGTTTATTTATCCTTGCCGGGTGACGATTATCAATTAGAGTTAACATATAATTATGATCATCCAGGCTATGAGTTAGGAGATGGCTATGGTCATATCGCAATAGCTGTGGAAGATGTTCCGGCGGCGCATGAAGCTCATAAAACTGCCGGTTTTGAAATGACGGATTTAAAAGGATTGCCTAATTCCGATTTCCGTTATTACTTTGTAATGGATCCAGATGGCTATAAAATTGAAGTTGTACAAGATCGTTAAAAAAAACTTGCGTATCCCATTTTAATATGATAATATATCATTTATGCGACGAGGCGACTTACGATCCATTTGCGATCGTAGTTGATGCGGGACATATGTGTTTAACACACCACGGTAAGTGGATGTTTGATAACAATTTGATGTGAACAAGGCGTTATCCATGATTATCATGCCGCAGGAGAGCTACACCCTTTTGGGTGTAGCTCTTTTTTTGTGGTTCTATTATTTATGGTGTTGGTAGGTATTCTTCGCGGAAATCCCGAAGGACGGTTGGGTTGCTGGTGGCCGTGTCAAGGATGCAATGCGAAAGTAGGGACCGTTGATGCTTCAGCGTCTACGGTCCCTTTGAGGCTTGCAAGCCCGGAGACTACAGGCTCAGAGCGGTCCCACGGCAGTACACAAGCAAACACGCAGGCCGAAGGGCATTTCCTTCACCAACACTAGATAACCAAGAACCTTTTTTGTTTGGTAAGTAGATTGAGGGGTACAAATGAAAATGAAAAAAATGACTTTTGATAGTCATGACCCAGCAACATTTCAATAACATCAATAATGAAAACCCTTTCTTACATCCCTGGAGATTGCTATAATAAAGGTATAGATTCCCCGGAGGTGAGTGGTATGAAAACGTGCTGGAAATATTTTATGCTTTTAGTTTCTTTTATTCTTATAGGCTGTTCCACAAATCAGGAAGATAATATGCAATCGGATGGCGGGCTTTCAACAGGTGACAGTGACATGCGCGACGAAGCTGCCGTAACCGGACAATCCGATGCAATTGAAGAGGGACTAATCGGGGAAAAAGTTATTACTACTATTTATCTTGAATATGAAACGCTACTTTATGAGGAATCCCGCGAACATATTTTGGAAACTGTACGGGAGCAGAATGCCTATGTAGAATACTCTTATGAATCGCAGTACACTCCTGCAGGTTCCTTTGGAGCAGATCCAAAAAAATTTCGACGTGTTGATTACACGGTAAGAGTACCCAAAGAAAATTTAGAACTTTTCATGGATGCTTTAATGGGGATGGATGCAGAAAAAATCAGTGAACAGATAGGTTCTGAGGACGCGACTAAAAATTATCGCGATACGGAATCCAGAATACGCGTCCTCAATCAGAAAGAAACACGTTTAAATGAACTTTTGGAACAAGCAGAAACAATAGAACAAATCCTGCAAATAGAAGATAATTTGAGTCAAACTATCGCCGAACGTGAAATTCTGCAATCACAATTAGATCAAATTGATGATTTAATCGATTATACAGCAGTGCATGTACAATTATTGGAACGGCAACGTATTTCCAATACGAGAAATCAATCACAGTCGTTTTGGGAACGTATCAGAGAAGCACTTCTTGATTCTCTATACAGCTTCTATTATTGGGTTCAAGATGCGGCCATTTGGTTGATTTATGCAATCCCTTATATTGTGATTATCGTGTTAATCACTATGGTCATTATCCTGATACGCAAAACTATACGCAAAAAGAAAAAATAATAGTAGCATATAACAGCACTCTCTAATATTTCGGAGAGTGCTGAATTGTTCAATAGACAGAATGAGGACTACTTACAATGATATGGTATTATAAAAGGGAAAAGGGAGGTTGAACTATGACAAAAAAAAGACTATATATTGTATCTTTAGATGCATTTGGTGATGCAGATTTAGAATTTGCCCGAACATTACCCCATTTCAAAGAGCTGATGGGAATAAGCGCCCAAGTAACTGGGATCCGAACAGTATACCCGTCATTAACATATATGGCTCATACTTCAATCGCTACAGGTATGTACCCAAATCAACATGGGATAACCAACAATACTTTATTGCAGCCGGAACGTATTTCTCCAGATTGGTTTTGGTATGAGAAAGCAATAAAAACACCCACTATTTTTCAAGTTGCCAAACAAGCAGGCTATACAATTGGTTCTCTTTTATGGCCGGTAACCGGTAGGAGTAAGGTAATTGATTATAATCTAGCGGAAATTTTTCCGAATCGTCCTTGGCAGAACCAAATTATGGTTTCGGGTTATGCTTCAAGTCTCAAATATACAGTTGAAATGAATAATAAATTTAAACACCTTCGTAATGGAATTGAACAACCACAACTCGATGATTTTATAATAGCGGTAGCAGTGGACACCATCATCAATAAGAAGCCTGACATGATGGCTATTCATCTTGTTGATTTAGACAGTACCCGGCATAAGTACGGAGTTAATAGCACACAAGCAAAAGAAGCTATTGTTAGAATGGATAAACATTTAGGCCAGATTTTAAGAGCTCTAAGTGAGAGTGGCATGAAGGAAGATACAGTATTGGCCGTCTTAGGCGACCATTATCAAATTGATACTCATACTGTCATTAGACCAAATCATTTGTTTGTTGATAAAGGTTGGGTTACTGTAAATAAACGCAATCAAATTACGGATTGGAAAGTTATCTTGAAATCTGCAGATGGTTCGGCATACATTTATCGCAAAGATCCAACCATCACCAATAAAATGATTCTTGATGCTTTAAAGGGAATCGATTCCCGTTTGGATAATATTTTTGGTAAAGAAGATTTTAAATACGATGGCGTCGATGAAAATGCAATTTTTATCCTTGAAGCTAAAAGGGGATATTATTTTAAAGATGACATTATTCATCCTTTTATGGAAAGTACCGCGAAAACGATAAAAGGCAGAACACTGGCGAAAGCAGCTCACGGATTCCACCCAGATAAAAATAACTATCAAACCATGCTGTTATTATCCGGCCCTGGCATCAATAAAGATGCTCGCTTAAATGGGGCCAGATTAGTGGATGAAGGCCCAACCCTATTGCATGCGATTGGTCTTCGTTTTCCTAATAAAACGGATGGACATGTGTTAAAAGATTTATTTTTATGAGAGACCATAATGAATTAAGAGGCCGAACAATTTAATGTAAAATTGTTGCTCTATATCGCATTATGAAATGATAGCGAAAACATTCTCATAATTTATGTAAGGGAAGTAAAATTATATTTAAATAATGTCCCGAAACGTTCTGATGTCGTGGAAAAATAAAGTTAGGAATGTTATCATGAAGATGAGAATTTTTTAATGTTAAATGTTTTTGAAAAGTTCTAACACAATATTTGATGGAGGAGGATAAGGAAAAATGAAAAGTTCGGCTTTAGCACACATCGAAAAAGAAATGTATTTATTCAATAATGGTCAACATTTTGAAAGTTACCGTTTTATGGGAAGCAAACCCAGTTCTGAGAATAATAAAAACGGTTGGCGTTTTACGGTTTGGGCTCCGAATGCCAAAACTGTATCATTAGTAGGTGATTTTTCCGAATGGGGTGAAATCCCAATGGAAAGCATTGGGGAAACTGGGGCATGGTCTATTTTCACTGAAAAAGCAGAAGTGGGCCATTGCTATAAGTACCTCATTGAGACCCAGGATGGAAAAACTTTTTATAAAATCGATCCTTATGCACTCGCTTTTGAAGTACCACCAAAAGATGCTTCAATTGTCCAAGATTTACCAGAAAAAAAATGGAAAGATAGTTTATGGTATGCAAACAAAAAAAGAAAATCTATCTACAAAAAACCTCTTAATATCTACGAAGTGCATTTCGCTTCATGGAAGCGCCATCCTGATGGACGTTCTTATTCATTTAAGGAATTAGCTGAAACATTAATTCCATATGTAAAGGAAATGGGCTATACCCATATTGAATTCATGCCTTTAATGGAACACCCGCTTGAGGCATCTTGGGGCTATCAAATAACCGGTTATTTTGCTGTTGCAGCTCGTTATGGAAATGTGTTAGAACTACGGGAATTCGTTGAAGAAGCCCATAAAAATGGCATTGGTGTCATTGTCGATTGGGTTCCAGGACATTTTTGTAAAAATGACTATGCTCTTCCTTATTTTGATGGCACACCAACCTATGAGTATCACGATCCAAATCGGGCAGTGAATAACCGATGGGGAACAATGAATTTTGACTTAGGAAAAATGCAGGTCCATAGTTTTTTAATTTCAAATGCAATTTTTTGGATGCAGGAATTTCACTTAGATGGGATACGTGTTGATGCGGTATCCAATATGTTATACCTGGACTACGATGAGGGTCCATGGACACCTAACGAAGATGGCAGTAACCATAATCAACAAGGTGTAGACTTCTTGAGGAAAATGAATAAAACAATCTTTGCACGTGATTCAGACATGTTGATGATTGCTGAGGAAAGCACCTCTTGGGCTAATGTGACGAAGCCTAATGAGCTGGATGGATTGGGATTCAATTATAAATGGAATATGGGATGGATGAATGATACTTTGCGATTCTTTGAGATGGATCCATTGTTCCGTAAAGATAATTTTAACCTCATTACATTTTCTTTTATGTATGCCTTCAACGAAAACTTTGTTCTGCCATTTTCACATGATGAAGTGGTACATGGCAAAAATTCATTATTGGGCAAAATGCCAGGGGATCGTTACAACCAATTCGCTACGCTTAGAACTTTACAAGCCTACCAAATGGCTCATCCCGGTAAAAAATTGAACTTTATGGGGTATGAAATTGGTCAATTTTTGGAATGGCGTTTTTATGAGGAACTAGAGTGGGATGCCCTGGAAAAAAATGAATTTAATAAAGAATATCAGCATTTTATTAAAACATTGAATCACTTGTATCGTAATCAGAAAGCGCTACACGAAATAGATGAATCTTATGAAGGAATGGAAATTATCGATGCGGATAACAATGAAGAGTCAGTCATATCGTTTATTCGTAAGTCTGAAAAAGAACGCGATTTCTTAATTATTATCACCAATTTCACTCCAGTTGAAAGACGTCATTTCAAAATTGGGGTTCCATATCGCGGAACCTATGAGGAATTATTAAATACTGAAATGCTGGAATTTGGAGGAACATGGACAAAAGCACAACCAGAAATGAAATCAGTAAATCAACCTTACAAACAGTTCGAGCACACAATTGAACTGGTTGTCCCAGCTATGGGGACAGTATATGTACGGCCCAAAAGAGTTTATGGCTTGAACAAAAACAAGAAAGCATAAAAAGGAGGGGAAGGGAAGAATTGGCTGTTCTTCCTGAAGCATATGAAAAATAAAATGATGGCAATGATTTTGGCTGGTGGCCAAGGAACACGATTGGGTAAATTAACAAGAGAAACTGCTAAACCAGCAGTTCCTTTCGGTGGACGTTACCGTATTATCGATTTCGTATTAAGTAACTGTGCGAATTCAGGCGTTAGACAAGTTGGAGTTGTAACGCAATACGAACCACTCGAATTGAATGATCATATTGGGAATGGTGAACCTTGGGGATTAAGCGGACACGAAAAGGGAGCAACTATCCTTCAACCGTATACAAACTCAGAGGGTGAAAAATGGTTTGAAGGAACAGCAAATGCGATTACCCAAAACATCGCCTTTATCGACTCCAAAAACCCAGAATATGTATTGGTTTTATCAGGGGACCATATTTACAAAATGGATTATGATGCGATGCTGCAATCCCATATCGATAGAGATGCGGACTTAACAGTTGGGGTAATTCCGGTTGATATTAAAGAAGCCTCAAGATTTGGAATCATGAATACCGACGATAATGGCAAAATTATTGAATTTGATGAAAAACCAAAAGAACCTAAAAGTAATTTAGCATCAATGGGGATATACATCTTCAACTGGAAAAAATTGCGGAAATACCTTGTGGATGATAACAACGGCAGTAAAGGAATGATGGACTTTGGTCATGATGTGATTCCAGCCTATCTCGAAAATAATGAAAGCATATATGCTTATTCCTTCGATGGGTATTGGAAAGATGTCGGAACGATCGATAGTCTGTGGGAAGCCAATATGGAATTTTTAGATCCCGATCATAGTCTGAACATCAGGGATGACAATTGGAGAATTTATTCTAAAAATCCGGTTGCTCCTCCACAATTTATTTCGGAAAATGGGAAAGTTAACAATTCTATGTTAGCAGATGGCTGCTATATTGACGGTTCTGTTGAACATTCAATCGTGTCACAAAATGTAGAATTAGGAGCTAATAGTTCCATTGAAGATAGTGTTATTATGGCGAATGCAACAATTGGCAAAGATGTTACGATTAAATACGCTATTATTGGTGAATTTGCAAACATCCAAGATGGCGTAAAAATAATTGGGACGCGCGATAATATCCAAGTAATTGGTTTTGAAGAACAAGTAGGAGGAACAGACTATGAGAATGAATAAAATTACGGCAATTCTGAGTTTAACTGATCCTAGTACAAGGGAAATGCAACCATTAACAACGTATCGACCAGTTGCAGCTTTACCTTTTGCCAGTCGGTATCGGGCATTAGACTTCCATTTGTCAAATCTTAGCCACGCAGAAATGGATTCTGCGGCCATCTTTATTGGTGGTTCTGGACGTTCTGTGTATGACCACATTAGAAGTGGTGCTGTATGGAACCTGGAATCAAATTTAAGCGGTGGAATTTTCACTTTTTCCCAAACTTACATGAAACAGCAAATGAGCGATCAACATTTCGATGAAAATCATTTCTATGAAAACCAAAAAGAGTTTCTAGTAAAATCAAAAGCAGAATTTGTTGTAGTTGGCGGTGGGAAAATTGTTGCTTCATTAGATTTTTCTGATATTCGCGATTTTCATATGGCGCATAGTGGGGATATGACAGTCGTTTATAAAAACATGCCCGTCCAAGAAGTTCAAGGTCACCCTCACGAAAAGGTGATTCGCCTAGACGGTGATCATGATGTATTAGGGTTTGTTTCGAGCGCTGATTTCGATTATACAGAAGATAAGGTTCCAATGAGTCTAAACTTCTATATGCTGAGTGTTTCTAAATTATTAGAATTAATTGACCGGGCAGACAAAGAAGGGATTCGTATGGATATTGACCGCCTCGTTGCCTACTATGCCCAGTTCTACCAAGTTGATGCGTATGAACACAAAGGTCCGATAGCTAATTTAGATTCGATTAAGTCTTACTTTGAAGCAAACATGGCATTGCTTGATAAGGATTACTATGATGCTGTTTTCCATGGTCCTAGAAGAATTATTACAAAAGTTAAAAATGAAGCACCTACCTATTATTGCGACGGTGCAAACGTAAAACGATCCTTATTAGCAACTGGTGGCTTCATTGCAGGTTCGATTGAAAATTCAATGGTTTTCCGCAAAGTAGAAGTAGCGAAAAATGCAGAAATTCGTGATTCAATCATTATGCAAGGAGCTAAAATAGGTGAAGGGGCTGTATTGGAATACTGTATCCTGGATAAAAATGTCACCATTGAACCGGGCGTTGTCCTAAAAGGTTCAAAAGATAATCTGATTGTAATTGAGAAAAATAGAACCGTTCAGGCTTAGAAAAGAGGAGACTTATGAAGATCTTATTTGCAGCAGCTGAAGCAGCACCTTTTATCAAGACGGGCGGATTGGGCGATGTAGCAGGAGCTTTACCAAAAGAACTAGTAAAGCAGGGAGTCGACATTCGCGTCGTTCTCCCTTTCTACAGCCAAATATCTAAAGAATATAAAGATATAGCTGAAGACCTGGTTTATTTTTATATGAGCGTAGGAAAAAAATGGGTTTACTGTGGCATTAAAACACTTGAACTTGAAGGCGTAACCTATTACTTTGTGGACAATCAAGACTACTTCAATCGCCCAGGCTTGTATGGTGAGTGGGATGATGGTGAACGCTTTGGATTCTTTTCGATGGCAATTATTGAAATGATGGAAAAGATTGGTTTTATTCCAGATATTATCCACGTTAATGATTGGCAAACCGCTATGGTGCCAGTCCTGTTGGTTGATAAATACCATTGGGTTGAGGCACTTAAGGGGATTCGCAAAGTGATTACAATCCACAATATTCTGTTTCAAGGTGTTTATCCGCAAGATGTTCTAAGTGGGGTTTTTGGCACGGGGTATAACATTTTCCATGAAGCCGGAGTAGCCTACTATGATAACGTGAATTTCCTTAAAGGTGGCATCAATTTCTCAGATGTTGTTACTACAGTTAGCCCCTCCTATGCCCAAGAGATTCAAACGCCTGAATTTGGAGAAGGGTTAGATGGCACGTTACGGTATAACTCGTGGAAAATTCGGGGCATTATTAATGGCATAGATTACGATATTAACAATCCAGAAACAGATAAAAGAATCCCACACCATTACGATATCACTGACTTGAGTGGTAAAATCGCGAATAAAAAAGCTTTACAAGAGCGTCTGGGACTTCCTGTTGATGAACAGATTCCTCTCATTGGAGCCGTCAGTCGTTTAACCGGACAAAAAGGCTTCCAGCTTGTAGAGGAAAAAGTACAAGAGTTAATGCATACCCGTGAAGTTCAAATTGTGATATTAGGAACGGGGGAAGCACAATTTGAAAATTCATTCCGTTATTTTACGCAAGCTTATCCAGATAAATTTAAAGCAGTTATTGATTTTGACGTGGCTTTAGCACAACAAATTTACTCAGGAGCAGACATATTCTTGATGCCTTCTGCCTTTGAACCGTGTGGCCTTTCTCAAATGATTTCAATGCGATACGGGACGCTTCCAATTGTTCACGAAGTGGGTGGTCTAAAGGATACCGTGATACCCTACAACCAAATTACCGGAGAGGGTACTGGTTTTAGCTTCTGGGGATTCAACGGATACAATCTATTAGGGACAATTTACCGTGCTCTGGATGTTTATGAAGAAGAACCAGAACAATGGGGAAAAATTATCCATCAGGCCATGAGTAGCGACTTCAGTTGGACCCATCCTGCTCAAGACTATTTGTCACTCTATCAATCTCTTGTATAGAACAACTACTTAGTTTTAAGGGGGATGTACATGGAAGCAATGGACGTTAATCAATTCAAGGAAAGATTCAAAAAAAAGTTTGAAGAAATGTATGCATTTGATTATAAAGAAGGCTCGAAACGTGAGCAATTCCTTGCTTTAGGCTATTTGGTCAAGAATTTATATTCTGCCGATTGGCGCCAAACTGTTAAAGATTACAAAGACAAAGGTTCGAAACAGGTTTATTATTTTTCAATGGAATTCTTGCCTGGGCGGATGCTGAAAAGTAATTTATTAAATCAAGGTTTGCTGGACGTTGTTAAAGAAGGTTTGTCGGAATTAGGGTTAAATCTCGATGAAGTGGCAGATGGTGAGATGGATCCAGCATTAGGAAATGGTGGGTTGGGAAGACTAGCAGCTTGCTTTATGGACTCGATTGCTTCAACAGGTTTAGCGGGTCATGGAAATGGTATTCGCTATCAATATGGGTTATTCAAGCAGAAATTCATCGATGGTAATCAAATTGAACTACCTGAAAATTGGTTAAGAAATGGTAATGTTTGGGAAGTTCGTCGTGAGAACAAAGCTGTAACTGTTCGCTTTGGCGGTCAGGTCACTTTGGAAAACGATGATAGGAATGTCACGCGCGCGCATTACCATAATGCGATGAATATTCTGGCTGTTCCTTATGATACGGCTCAAGTAGGTTATGAGAATGGCGTCGTAAATAACTTGCGTCTATGGTCTGCGGAAATTCCATATGGAGAAGAATACTTGTATCCAACCGATGAAGCCCGGGATCAAATCAAACAGATCACTGAGTATCTCTATCCAGACGATTCTAATTATGAAGGCCGATTACTACGTCTAAAACAAGAGTACTTTTTCTCGTCTGCCGGTGTTCAAAGTATTGTACGTTATTTCAGGGAACTAAATTTGGACTGGAGTTATTTCCCGGATAAAATTGCCATTCATATTAACGATACCCACCCAACGTTAGTAATACCTGAGCTAATGCGTATATTGATGGATGAAGAGGGCTTATCGTGGGACCAAGCTTGGGAAATTACGAAAAAAACAGTCAGCTATACCAATCATACCGTTCTCCAAGAAGCAATGGAACGTTGGCCAGTTGATATGGTCGCTCAATTATTACCAAGAATTTATCAAATCATCTTAGAAATAAACCGCCGTCATATTGAAAAGAAAATTCCTTTATATGGTGAAGAACTAACATACCGTACAGCTATTATTGCAGACGGTCAAATTAAGATGGCAAACTTGGCTATTATTGGGAGTCATAGTATTAACGGTGTAGCGAAATTGCACACGGATATTTTGATGAATCAAACGTTACATGATTTCTACTTAATGTATCCGAGTAAATTCAATAATAAAACCAACGGCGTTACTATGAGACGTTGGGTTCAAATTTCCAATCCAGGATTAACAGCGTTATTGGATGATGTCATTGGCACGGAGTGGAAAAAATCACCTAATGAACTGGTAGTCTTTAAGGCTTATGCAAATGACAAAAATGTCTTGAAACGTTTAGATGATGTAAAACTTGAGAACAAAAAGAAATTTGCAAAGTATGTTTGGAATGAAATGGGTATTGAAATCGATCCTACAGCTATTTTTGATGTCCAAATCAAACGTCTGCATGCTTACAAACGTCAATTATTAAACGTTCTGCATATTTTGGATCGTTATAATTACATTAAAGATAATCCCGGTGTAGATTTACCGAAACGCGTTTTCATTTTTGGAGCAAAAGCTGCCCCAAGTTACCATTACGCAAAACAAATTATCAAATTAATTAACGAAATTGCCAATATGATTAACAATGATGAATCTATCAATGACTTAATCAAAGTGGTATTTGTTGAGAATTATGGTGTATCGTTGGCCGAGTTGATTATTCCAGCTGCAGATATCAGTGAACAAATTTCTCTTGCTGGTAAAGAAGCTTCGGGGACAAGCAACATGAAGCTGATGGCCAATGGCGCTTTGACGTTGGCAACAATGGATGGTGCGACAATCGAAATCCATGATTATGTAGGTAAAGAAAATATTTATATTTTTGGATTAACGAATGAAGAAGTGCAAGCTTTGAATGAAAACAGAACTTATAATTCACGCCAGCTTTATGATTCAAATCCGCGGATAAATAGAATCTTGAACATGTTGATTGACGGATCAATTCCAGGGATTGAACATGTGGGGCAAGATATTTTTGATAGTTTAGTTAAATATAACGATGAGTATTATTTGTTACAGGATTTTGATAGTTATATCGAAGCGCATAAACAAGTGGATGAAGATTTCCTTGATCGGGAATTATGGAATAAGCGTGCACTTATGAATATCGCTAACGCTGGACCTTTCTCTGCGGATTATACAATTTTGAGATATGCAGATGAAATCTGGAAAATCAAACCGGAAGAAGAACATGTTACGCTTTAAATTGAAGCAGAATATACAAAAAGAGATTAACCAAATTATTGGTTAATCTCTTTTTTAGTTCAGGGAAAAATAATTTTCAAGATAAACGGCTAAGCCATCATCATGATTTGAAAATTCAGTTATATCATTGGCAATGTTTTTAAGTTTATCGATTCCGTTACTCATGACGACACCGTGTCCGGCGTATTCAATCATTTCCATATCATTATCTTCGTCGCCGAACGCCAAGATATTTTTGCGTTCAATCCCATAGAAACGAGCGACTTCATCGACACCAACAGCTTTCTGGATTCCAGGTGCAACTATCTCAAGACAAGGCAACGTGCCGCCCCACGTTCTGATAGAAAGGAGGTCCCCATATCTTTCCATTATCCGTAAGCGAATTGCTTCTTGTTTATGTTCATCCATGAATAAACTTAAAGCTGTGGGTTTCTCATCTAATTTAGTTGCGGTCGAAATAAAAGTGGAGTGTGTATTTTTGGGATAGAATTCATTGACCGGGATTTCTTTGTATGTAGCATAAAGACGTTGCTTGCCTTCAACACTGATCCAGTCAATTCCTAAATCTTCTTGGTGTTCCAACAAATCCGTTACTAAATCCAAATCCAACGTTTTATGGTAAAAATCCTTTGTCTCAGGCAAGTGACAAAGCGCTCCGTTAAAATTAACCAGAGGAGATGTTAGACCCAATTTGTCATAGAATTCTTTACTGTTACGATAAGGTCTTCCTGTCGCGATCATGACAATATGGCCTTCGTTTTTTATTTGGTCTAATGTTGAGATGGTTCGAGGCGATAATTGAGAGTGATTATTTAATGTCGTGCCGTCCAAATCAATTGCTATTAATTTCTGATTCATTTGTCCTGAACCTCCCTTTGTTTATTGGCGCTTATTTCTGCATAATGTTACACTAAATATAGTAAAAAATCTAGTATTAGGTACTTGGTAAGGGGTTGGTAAAATGATTATAGTTGATAAAAAAATCGTAAATAACATTCCTGTTATTGAATTGGTAAAGAGTAATCAGATTGATAAAAAAATACCACTCGCTATTTTTTATCATGGCGTTACCAATCAGAAGGAGCAGGGCTTAACGGCAGGATACGAATTAGCACAACGTGGCTTTCGAACCATTATTCCGGATGCCTTTTTACATGGTGAGAGAAAAGAAGAGCCTTACCAAGGACCAAAAGAAATGGCGTTTTGGCATATCGAATTAAAGACCGTAGAAGAACTGCCGGCTCTCGTGGATTATTATGTAGCAAAGGGCCTAGCGACCAAAAATCAAGTTACAGTAACGGGACTATCGATGGGAGCTATCGCTACTTGCATGGCCTTCGCTAAATATCCCTGGATAAAAGCTGGCGGCTGTTTAATGGGAAATCCAGACCCTTCCTCTTTTACCCAGTGGCTACTGACTTCGCAGTGGCGCTCAGTAGTTGAAGGGCTCGAAAGTATGGATCAAGATGTTGTTTTGCAAGCAATGGCGCCTTTTAATCCACTAAGCTTAAAAAGAGCACCTGAAAAAATAGCTGGGAGACCTTTTTATATTTGGCATGGCGAAGAGGATGAAACAGTTCCTTTTGAACAGATGAAGGCATTTGTGGAGTCAATAGCCCAAGAGCCTTATGCAAAAAACGTACATTTTGAATTTTATGAAGGGCATGCACATAAAGTTCCTTATGAGGTATTCGTCAACATGGCCGACTATCTTGGAGTTTAAAAGTTCGGATGCGATTGTTATTTTATAAAAAAGTTGGTAAGATACCCTTAAAGATTTGAAGGAGGATTTGAATTGTCTGAATCACCATTAGAATATTCAAATGAAGAAATAGAAGCAATCAAAGAACGGGTATTGGCAGCTTTAGAGCAAGTCATTGATCCTGAATTAGGTATCGATATCGTAAATCTGGGTTTGATATATGAAGTCATCTTAGAAAAAAATGGTTATTGCCAAATAAATATGACCTTAACGACAATGGGATGTCCACTAGCAGATATTATTCAGGATGAAATCCACCGGGCATTAAAAACGGTTCCTGAAGTTAAAGATATAAATTTAAAATTGGTTTGGTATCCAGCCTGGACAACAGAACGCATGTCTCGTTATGCGCGAATTGCATTGGGTATCAGATAAATAGATTATCAATAGAGAAACAAAAGCAAATAATTAATAGGGGCGACAAGGTAGGATAACTATCTTGTCGCTTTCTTTATTGTGATAGTTGCGATAAAATTAAGCTAGAATCATCCATAAGTTCAAAAAGCATTTTGAGGGGGTGATAAATGTGTTGGAAACTATATTTTTAATTGTAGGATTCGTCAGTTTGGTCCTTCTGTTATTCACCAATCGTTTGGTGATATTTGGTTTACTTTCAATAATCAGCTTTTTTGGCTATTTTATGGTAGTTGATAGTGGTACATGGCTGACTTTTTTACTGTTTTTGTTTGGAATTTTACTTTTGATTGCAGAGGTATTTATTCCCGATTTTGGCTTAATAGGAATCATCGGAGTTACCCTAATTGGTTTTGGTTATTTTTCAAATAGAGCCGATTTATGGGGAAGCGTCATGGATTTGTCATTGGCACTTATAATTGCTGTCATTACTGCCTATGTTCTTTTGAAAAAAGGATACAGATTTTTACCTGGAAAGAATCTAGTGCTTGGTTCAGCCTTAAAAGGCAATAGGGGTTATTCCACTGGAAATAATTATCAAGAGTATCTTTATGAAAAAGGAACAGCCCTTACAACCTTAAGACCATCTGGCAAAGTTGAAATAAACGGAAGAACGCTCGATGTTGTAAGTGATGGGAAAATTATCCAAGAAGGTTCAAGTGTAGAAGTTGTACATGTTGAAGGAATAAAAATCATTGTGAGGGAGTTGTAGAAAGATGCCAGAAGGATTAATTGGTTTAATAATTATTGCTGTTTTGGTTATTTTAGTATTATCATTGTTTTTCCGTTTTGTGCCAGTAGGACTTTGGATTACGGCCTACTTTTCAGGAGTAAAGTTAAAAATTTCTGATTTGATTGGAATGCGCCTTCGAAGGGTTGCACCAAGTATGATCGTTCAACCGATGATCAAAGCAACGAAGGCTGGTTTGGATATCGACATCGGTGAGTTGGAAGCCCATTATTTAGCTGGTGGGGACATCAACCAAGTTATCGATGCATTGATTGCAGCCCAACGCGCAAATATTGACTTGGAATTTGAACAGGCAGCGGCAATCGACTTAGCCGGCCGTAATGTTTTTGAAGCAGTTCAAGTTAGTGTTAACCCTAAAGTAATTGAAACACCCATTATTGCAGGGGTTGCAATGAACGGTATTGAAGTAAAGGCAAAGGCTAAGGTAACGGTTCGAGCAAATATCGAACGACTAGTCGGTGGTGCTGGTGAAGAAACCATTATCGCCCGTGTTGGAGAAGGAATCGTAACTACCGTTGGTTCTGCCATAACTCACTCTAAAGTATTAGAAAATCCGGATTCAATTTCCCAAACGATTTTACGAAAAGGCCTAGACTCTGGTACCGCTTTTGAAATTCTATCCATCGATATCGCGGACGTTGACGTCGGACGTAACGTCGGTGCGAAACTACAAGCCGAACAAGCTGAGGCCGACAAACGGGTAGCGCAAGCAAAAGCCGAGGAAAAACGTTCTCTAGCTGTTGCTGAAGAGCAAGAAATGATTGCCGAAGTTCAAAGACAACGAGCAAAAGTAGTAGAAGCTGAAGCACAAGTTCCATTGGCTCTAGCAGAAGCTTTGCGGAATGGCAACCTCGGGGTAATGGATTATTACCGTATGAAAAACATTAGTGCCGATACAGAAATGAGAAACTCACTATCCAACAATAAAGATAGAAGTGATACATAATGACTGCTATCATGATTTCCTATTTGTTTAATCTCTTGATATTTGCGTTTGTACTAGTTATTTGGGTGACTTTTATTCGAAACTTAATTCGTAGTGCCCGCAAGGATACGCGACAAACTACCAAACGTAACCAATGGGATAAAGCACCCATCACAAAAACTGTTAGACAAGTAAGTGTGGACAGTGCTCAAACTTATTCAAGAAGTCAAAGTAGAAGAACGAACCAATCACAAACCCAAACGCGAAACAAATCATGGCAAGAATTATTGAGTGACAATCCTCAAGAACTCTATCAGTTATTAAGGGATAATTTGCCTGATTCATATGAAGAAGAGATAAAAGCAATATTCAAGTCGCAGAGGCCAATGATGGAATTAATGAAATTTCTTCGTCGCAAAGATGTTTGGCCGGTTCTGCAATCCTTACCAAGGAAAATAAAAACCCCTGATATTAAAAAAGGGGAACTGTTTCAAACTCAAAAAGATGAACAGTCTATAGCTTCACCCTATCTAGAGGAGGAACAGCCGTTTTATGATGAAACATCTGATTTAGATAAGGATGCTGTTGTACTTAGCCAAGAAATTGATGCTGTGATAAACGAGTATGATGGTTATGCGGCCTATTTTGGTAGTTTGTTAAACGAAGTACCAAAATCATCGGTTGAGACATGGCAATCAATTTCGACCTCTAGAAACACTACATCGGGCACTAAGGGAAAAAAGTTAGATAAAAAATGGTTAAGAGATGCTGTTATTGCCACAGTCATTTTAGAAAAGCCAGAATATTAATCCAGGAGGAATGGCATGATTCGTTTAACAGGCGTCAATACACTCGTTTTTAACGATGAATTGACTAATAGCTCAAAACAACAATGGGAATATTTTTCAGAATTAGCGAAAATCGGTGTTCCATTTATTGAAGTTCGGAGAGAGTTTATCCGAGATTTCGAGGTTGAGCTACTAAAAACTAATAAAGAAGCTTCGAAACTAGGATTAGCGCTTTTGTACTCTATTCCGTCAACTTTATTTTTTGAAGGGAAAGTTAACAAGGAGTTAACTTCGTTCTTGAAGGAAGCAAAAGAGTTAGGTGCCATTCAGATAAAATTAACAATTGGCGATTACAGGGGTTTTAATCCAGAGTTGGTTTCGGAATTGAAGGAGATATTTGACAAATTCCCCGATGTCCGCGTGAGTATTGAGAATGATCAGTCCATCGAAAATGGTAGTATCCAAGCGTTGCAAACATTTATGGAGAGCGCATTGGCAAATGGTTTAAACTTTGGCCTAACATTCGATACAGGTAATTTTGTATACATAGACGAAGAACCACTAACTGCGGCTTCAAAACTAAATAAATACGTTAATTACATTCACATTAAAAATGTCACAAGAACCAAAGAGAATAATGTAGAGATGACACTATTCCAAAATGGTGATATTCCAATTAAGGAAGTAATGAAGGCAATTGATGAAGAAGAGAGAGTTATTGCAGCAATTGAGTACCCATGTGGTTCTACAGATGAGGCAATGGCTATCTTGAAGCAACAATTTAATTTAATAACACAGTAAATAATTATAATCGGCTCAGGCATTTTTGTCTGAGTTCTTTTTAATTTTAATCGCATCTTGTTATGTGATATACTTGAGAGCGACAAGTTTTAATCGGAAAGGAATAAAGAAATTGACAGAACCAGCAATCAAGTATCGTTTGATAAAAGAAGAAAAGCATACAGGTGCGCGTTTAGGTGAAATTACAACACCTCATGGAACATTTCAGACACCTATGTTTATGCCAGTCGGTACATTAGCTACCGTTAAAACCATGGCACCAGAAGAATTAAAAGAAATGGGCTCGCAAATTATTTTGAGTAATACTTATCATTTGTGGTTACGCCCAGGGGCTGAACTTGTTGAGGAAGCAGGCGGCTTACATAAATTTATGAATTGGGATCGGGGTATTTTAACGGATTCCGGAGGCTTCCAAGTATTCTCATTAGCTGAAAATCGTAAAATTACAGAAGAAGGTGTTCATTTCCGTAACCATTTAAATGGATCAAAAATGTTCCTTTCTCCAGAAAAAGCGATAGATATCCAAAATAAATTAGGTGCAGATATCATCATGAGTTTTGATGAATGTCCACCCTTTAGTGAAAGCTACGATTATATCAAGGACTCTGTGGCTAGAACGAGTCGTTGGGCAGAGCGTGGTTTAAAAGCACATAATAAAGCTGATAAACAAGGTCTATTCGGCATTATTCAAGGTGCTGGATTTAAGGATCTACGTTTACAGAGTGCAAGCGACTTGGTTTCAATGGACTTCCCAGGCTATTCAATCGGGGGATTGTCTGTTGGGGAAACGAAGCAAGAAATGAATGCAGTTCTTGATTATCTAACGCCAGTTATCCCTTCTAACAAGCCGCGTTATTTGATGGGGGTCGGCGCACCGGATTCATTGATTGACGGCGTCATTCGTGGTATCGATATGTTTGACTGTGTTCTACCGACAAGAATTGCCCGCAATGGTACATGCATGACAAGTCAAGGTCGTCTGGTTGTAAAAAATGCTAAATATGAACGGGACTTCCGTCCGCTAGATGAAAAATGTGACTGCTATACATGTAAAAATTATACACGTGCCTATATTCGACATTTATTCAAAGCTGACGAAATTTTTGGATTGCGTTTGACAACGTATCACAACCTGCATTTCCTGCATAATTTGATGAATAATGTCAGACAAGCAATCATGGATGATAATTTGTTGGAGTTTCGTGAAGCATTCGTCGAAGAGTATGGCTTCAACAAAGAAAATGCTAAACTGTTTTAAAATGTTATGGTATCATTTAAATACGATGATAAAAATGACTAACTAGTGGAGGAATTTTAATAATGGATACAATTGTAATGATAGCTTTTTATGCTTTATTATTTGGTGTTATGTATTTCTTGATGATTCGCCCTCAAAAGAAACAAGCTAAGAAAACACAAGATATGTTGAGCCAAATGAAACATGGCGACCAAGTTGTCACTATTGGTGGCTTGCATGGTACGATTGAGGAAGTAAATACTGCGGAAAACACGGTAACACTTGATTGCGAAGGTATTTTCTTAACTTTTGAGAAAAGAGCAATTGCCCGTATCAAAAAATCTGCACCAACAGCTGCAGAACCGACTGTTGTTCTAGATGAAAACACTGAGGATATCTCGGAATAAATAGTTTTTAGGCAACGTGATGGAGTGAAAGTGGATGGCTGAAGAATCGAAAGATTTTTATGAGGAGTTGCTTCCATGGTTTGAACGTAAGGTATCTGAATTTTCTGTAGAAGGTTATCCAAATATTGAAGCCAGAGATGTTTATCTTTGTTTCAAGAATTTTGTGTGGAAGCACTACGTGCCACAACACTACTACCAACGTGTATTCGATATCATGAAATTCACCGTGAATCAATATTTTGACTTTAAGTCACTAGAAGCACAGGTTTATAAGGTCTCATCTTTGGATGATATTAATTTTGATGAGTTTTTATAAAAAATAAATAAGAAGCGGTTAGGGTTAATGCCTTAATCGCTTCTTTTTGAATTACCGGCATTTTTAAGTGAAATAAGAGGTAAAAAATAAGACTTGAACTATATGTGCACAATTTGTATAGTAATTCACAATATAAAACCACTTAGGAATGTTGTTGTCATTCAAATGAAAACGCGTTCAAATGCTTTTCAATTAAACATGTGATTAAAATCACAATAAAGCATTTACTTGCTATGGTGGGTGTTGTACAATTTACTTGTGAAATGATTATCAAGCGATTAGGGGAGATTATTATGGCTACAGAAGTTGAAGAAAGAATTCAAACTGCAGAAGAAGCAATTGCTATCCTGGCAGCAAAAGGTAAAGAAGCTTTAGCAATAATGGAAAATTTCGATCAAGAACAAGTGGATCATATTGTCCATCAAATGGCAATCGCAGCATTGGACCATCATATGGAATTAGCAAAAATGGCTGTTGAAGAAACAGGCCGTGGAGTTTATGAAGATAAATGCATGAAAAATATATATGCATCTGAAAATATTTGGCATGCAATTAAAAAAAATAAAACAGTAGGAATTATCGAAAATAATGATGTGGATCAATTAATCAGAATTGCTGCACCTTTAGGCGTTATTGCAGGAATTGTACCAACGACAAATCCTACTTCAACGACAATTTTCAAATCATTGATCAGTATGAAAACAAGAAATCCGATTATTTTTTCTTTCCATCCAAGTGCAGAAAAATGCTCGACACGTACTGCAGAAATTTTATATGAAGCTGCATTGAAAGCTGGTGCTCCAGAAGGGTGTATCCAATGGGTAGAAGGAGTTTCAATGGATAAAACAGCTGCTTTGTTACATCACCCTGACATAGCGTGCGTATTGGCAACCGGGGGATCTGCAATGGTAAAAGCAGCCTATTCAACTGGTAAACCCGCACTTGGTGTTGGACCAGGAAATGTTCCAGCTTACTTGGAAAAAACTGCTAACATCAAGAAAGCAGTTAATGATTTAGTTGTCTCAAAAACATTTGATAACGGTATGATTTGCGCTTCTGAACAAGCAGTGATTGTTGATAAAGAAATATATGAAGAAGTAAAAGCCGAATTCAAAAAACGACATGTCTATTTTGTAAAGAAACAAGAGCTTTCTAAGCTTGAAAACGCAATGATGCGCGAAGATATGAGCGGTGTAAACGGTCATGTTGTTGGGATGGCAGCTACAAAAATAGCAGAATTAGCGGGAATTACTGTTCCAGCCGATACTAAAATGTTGATAGCCGAAATAGATGGTGTTGGAGCAGATTATCCATTATCTCGCGAAAAACTTTCTCCTGTTTTAGCAATGCTTAAATCGGACACAACAGAACATGGCTTCCAGTTAGCTAAGCAAATGCTGGACCTTGATGGCTTAGGCCATTCAGCAGCTATTCATACCAGACGTAATGATTTGGTAGAAAATTATGGAAAAGAAATGAAAGCTTGTCGTATTTTGGTTAATTCACCATCTGCTCAAGGGGGCATTGGCGGTCTGTATAACCATAACATCCCTTCGTTAACGCTTGGATGTGGATCATACGGACACAACTCAGTTTCTGGAAATGTGTCATCTTTCGACTTGCTAAACATTAAAACAATTGCTAAAAGGAGAAATAATATGCAATGGATTAAAGTTCCAGATCGTATCTACTTTGAAGAAAATTCTATCCGTTACTTACGTGATATGCGTGACATTGAACGTGTATTCATTGTTTGTGATGACGGTATGATGAAACTTGGATATGTTGACACGGTGTTGGAACAATTGAAACAACGTAACAACAAAGTTGTGTATACTATTTTCTCTGATGTGGAACCAAACCCATCGACTGATACTGTACAACGCGGAACGGAAAAAATGGCAGACTTTGAGCCAGATACGATTATTGCAATCGGTGGTGGTTCCCCAATGGATGCTGCTAAAGCAATGTGGTTATTCTATGAACATCCAGAAAGTAGTTTCTTTGGAGCAAAACAAAAATATCTTGATGTTCGTAAACGTACATATAAAATTGAACCAATGACTAAAGCTAAATTAGTATGTATTCCAACAACTTCCGGTACTGGTTCAGAAGTAACGCCATTTGCGGTTATTACAGATAGCAAAACACACATCAAATACCCATTAGCTGATTATGCTTTAACACCTGATGTGGCAATTGTTGATGCACAATTCGTTTACAGTGTTCCTAAATCAGTTACAGCAGATACAGGAATGGATGTATTAACACATGCAATTGAATCTTATGTCTCAGTATTGGCAAGTGACTATACGAAAGGATTGAGTCTGCAAGCAATCAAACTTGTTTTTGAACATTTACGTCATTCTTATGAGTACGGTGATCAAGAATCGCGTGAAAAAATTCATAACGCATCTACGATAGCTGGTATGGCTTTTGCAAATGCATTCTTGGGAGTTTCACACTCGCTCGCACATAAAATAGGCGGACTTTGGGATCAAATCCATGGTCGTACAAATGCCATCTTGCTACCACATGTTGTTCGTTATAATGCTAAAGAGCCAAGCAAATTAAGTATGTGGGCTAAGTATGAACACTTCCAAGCTGATGAGGATTATGCAACAATCGCACGCTATATCGGTTTGAAAGGTGAAACGACTGAAGAATTAGTTGAAGCGTTAGCGACAGCAATTCATCAACTAGGTGAAGATGTCGGAATTAAGATGAGTTTCAAAGAACAGGGAGTACCTGAAGAATGGTTGCTACGAGATGCAGATAAAATCGCAGAATTAGCGTTCGAAGACCAATGTACGACAGCTAATCCAAAACAACCACTTATTTCTGAATTGCACGACGTTCTAACAGCAGCATACTATGGTGCTGAACTAAAAAAATAATAAAAAAAGGGCTCTATAATAAATGGTGTTGGTGAATCGTAATGATTCGCCAGCACCATTATTGTTTTTAAAGACAAGGTTCTATTATTTATGGTGCTGGCAAAGTATTCTTCTCGGAAATCCCGAAGGACGGTGGGGTTGCTTGTGGCCGTGTCCAGGATGCAATGCGAAAGGAGGGACCGTTGATGCTTCAGCGTCTACGGTCCCTTTGAGGCTTGCAAGCCCGGAGACTACAGGCTCAGGGCGGTCCCACGGCGGTACACAAGCAAACACGCGGGCCGAAGAGCATTTCCTTCACCAACACCAGATAACCAAGAACCAAAAAAAGACAACCTTGTGAGTTATTCCTGAAGTTGTTTTTAAGTTGTATAAAAATCATTTGGTGGTATAATGTAAATATAATTTAGGCGCGCCTAAAAAGGAGGGCGGTTATGACACCGCAAAAAGAAGATTACTTAAAAGTGATTGTGGAGTTAGGGGGAGATGAAAATCTCGTCAATAATAAATTAATCGGAGCAGCTCTTTCAGTTTCGGCGGCATCGGTTACCGAAATGTCATTTAAATTATTAAAAGAAGGCTATATCATTCATGTTCCTTACCAAGGCGTCAAATTAAGCGATAAAGGAATTATCTATGCTAATCAAATGATTCGAAAACATCGGCTTTGGGAAGTATTTTTAGCCAAAAAACTTGGTTTTGGATGGGAAGAAGTTCATGATATGGCAGAAGCTCTGGAACATGTCTCTTCTGATATTTTGATTGATCGTTTGGAAGAGTTTTTGGAATATCCAAGCGTTGATCCACATGGTGGGCTGATTCCAGATCGCGAGGGGAAGGTACCAAACCTTGAAACGTGTTATCTACATGAAATGGAAGCAGGTTGTCGCTTCATGATTATGGAAGTAGATGATGACACACACTTCTTGAAATATCTATCTGATAAAAGGATTAAACTGGGCACTTCTTATCAATTAATAGAAAAAGAACCCTTTGAAGGTTCGATTCATTTCTCAGATGAAGTTGGGGAAGTATTTCAAGTTTCATTCAAGGCGAGCCATAAAGTGATGGTGCAGGAGAAACGGGACTGAAGGTGTTTATAAATGGACTATGGAATTCTCACATTTAAAGAACCTACCAATCAAACGGATAGGAAAATAATCCATGTGGATATGGATGCATTCTACGCTTCGGTTGAAATTCGTGATAATCCTTCTTTGAAGAATAAACCAGTTGTCATTGCACACGATCCCCGTACTAGAGGTGGAAGAGGTGTGGTTACGACAGCGAATTATGAAGCAAGAAAGTATGGCATTCATTCAGCTATGAGCGCGCGGCTTGCTTTAGAGAAATGCCCCCATGCTATCTTTATTTCTCCGCGCATGAATTACTATGCGGAGGTCTCTCAAAAAATTAGAAGTATATATGAGCGTTACACGGATATAATTGAACCGCTCGCTCTTGATGAGGCTTACTTGGATGTTACCCATAACAAATTAAATATGAGAAGTGCGACCATTATTGCCAGGAATATTCAGCGCGATGTCTGGAAAGAAATAGGCCTCACATGTTCAGCGGGTGTTTCATACAATAAGTTCTTGGCCAAAATTGCCTCGGATTTTAAAAAACCAGCTGGGCTAACAGTTATAACCCCTGAAGAAGCGCAAGCGTTCTTGTGGGAACTCCCCATTGGGAAATTCTATGGTGTAGGACAAAAGACCGCAGAAAGACTGGAGCAACTTGAAATCAAGACTGGAAAAAATCTCTATGATTTGCCAGCTAAATTTTTAATTGATGAATTTGGAAAAATGGGTTATAGCCTTTATCGACGAGTTCGGGGTATCGACAACAATCCAGTTGCTGTAAATCGGGAAAGAAAATCAGTCGGGAAAGAAAATACTTATGGACCATTCTTGGTTTCTGATGAACAGGTCATAGGAGCTTTACGAGAATTAGCCGGAAGGGTTAACAATAGTTTAGAAAAGCACAAAGTTCACGGTCGCGTAGTGACGGTCAAGATTAGATACGCGGATTTTGAAACGATTACGCGGCAAAAAAACTTTTCGACTTACACGGAAGGCGAGCAAGATATTTTTTGGAAAGCATATGATTTGTGGCAAGAGCATGGCGAAATCGAAAAAGAAATAAGGTTGTTGGGCATCACTGTATCGCATTTGGCACCGCAATATTACAGTAATATTCAGTTGCCATTATGGGATGATTATAAATTATAACTTGAAGAAAGAAGGTTTATTATGTTAGAGACATTTAGTGGATTTAATCCTGTTTTGCAATCGTTCATTGCAGGCCTCTTTACTTGGGGATGCACAATTATCGGATCATCCTTTGTTTTCTTTTTTAAAACAGTTAATAGAAAAGTACTGGACGTTATGAGTGGTTTTGCAGGAGGGGTTATGATTGCTGCTTCATTCTGGTCCTTGCTAGCACCTTCCATTTCGTATGCAGAAGAAAACGGATATGGAACCTGGTCTTTTATTCCAGCAGCTGTTGGTTTTCTATTGGGGGGCGTATTTTTGCGACTCACTGATGCGATTATTCCTCATCTACATTTGGGAGAGCCTATTGAAAATAGAGAAGGTCCATCAACTGGCGCATCACGAAATTTGCTATTATTTTTAGCAATTACCATTCACAATATTCCTGAAGGTTTAGCGGTTGGTGTTGCTTTTGGGGCTGCAGCACATGGTTTATCTTCTGGTAATACTTTAATGGGTGCAATTGGACTTGCACTGGGTATTGGCTTACAAAACATTCCGGAAGGTTCGGCATTGTCAATGCCCATTCGTGCGGACGGAAGTAGCCGTTGGAAATCATTTAATATTGGGCAATTGTCAGCAATTGTAGAACCAGTAGCAGCGGTTGTTGGTGCAGCAGCAGTTATTTCTATGCAAGCTATTCTGCCATATGCATTGGCATTTGCGGCAGGAGCCATGATATTCGTTGTAGTTGAAGAATTAATTCCAGAGTCTCAAACAAACGGTAACAGTGATATTGCGACCATGGGATTAATGGTAGGTTTTACAATCATGATGATTTTAGACGTAGCGTTAGGATAACGAGTGGTGCTAAGTGTCTTGTTCCGAAGTTCTTAAAAATTGTCTCGTATATGAAAAATAGAGGGAAGCCCAAATGGCTACCCTCTATTTTTTACTTCTTTTTGTCAGTCAAATTAGCGATGCCAGTGATTACAGTTGTTAATATTCCAAAACCAATACCCACAATTGGAAAAACAATCCAGGCTGTACCCCAAGCTCCGTTGACAAAGCCTTGATAAAGATAGAATAGAGTGGCTAATGGAAATATCACTGCGGAAATTCGCTCGCTATATTTATTTGAAATAACTTGAGCACGGGTATGCGAACCCATGGTTAACAATTTTTCGAATGTATCATTCTGAATACCATAATAGACGAACAAGAATACCCCCACTGCTATGAAGCTCATCAGGAATACGATGCTGATCATATTATCTTCACCCAAGAATACAATGGATAATAACAAAAATACCGGTCCTAATATACAGGAGATAACACCAGCTGCTATAGCATAGCTGAGTTTTTGTTTAAATATTTCATATTGTGCTTTTACTTCAGCATATGTTGCAGGATCCAATCGTAATATTTTTTTATCGAACGGATAGCTGGATTCCTGCATTCCAAAAATGATGAATAATCCTATCCCCATTGCTATTGTCAAGAGCATGAGGACGGTACCCACCAAAGCAAACACATCATTGGATGCACCTCTATTTAATAAAGAACCGATGACCATAGATAGAAAAAGAAAGGCCACAGAAATAATACAAAGAAAAACACCTGTTGCCATTGCCAGTGAAAACTTCTGTCTATGGAAAAGATAATTATCGACTTCACTTCTGGACATGACAATCACATCTGGATCATATTCCTGTTCATCTATTTCCAGGTTATATGCTTCAATTATTTCGTCGATATTCCCAAATTCAGCCAAGACGGTGCCGATTGCTTCATTCTCAGTTGTTCCTTGCTCAATCAAATCGCGGTACTTTTCTTCCATACTTGCCAGCATTTCTGCCTTCAAGCGATTCATTTCTTGATTTTTGGGTAATTTTTCGAAAACAGAATCGACGTAACTGTGAATCATATTCATGTAAGTTCCTCCTCATATGATAAATCTATGAAATGGTTAACAATTGCCGTAACTTCTTTCCATTCAATTTTTTTTTCAGCTAATATCGCTTTTCCCAATGGCGTGATTGTGTAGTAGGTTCTAGGTTTCCCAAAAGTTTCATTTGAAGAGTAGGCCCGAATGAACTCTTTTTTTTCCAAGCGGGCAAATGCAGAATAGAGGGTTGTTTCTTTCATGGAATATTTGCCATTTGTCAGTTCTTTAATGGTACTTGAAATTTGATAACCATACGAATCCTTGTTGGACAGGAGAGAAAGAATAATTAAATCGTTAAAACCTCTCATAACATCACTTGTAACCATCTTATCACCTCATTTTACTTCACCTGTCGTAGTAACTATACTATAGCATGTTTACTACGACAGGTAAAGTAATGTCTACCATATTATTGTTTGAGTTTCTTTACTTTCGTGGTACGATAGAAACAGAATATAACAGTTTAAAGATACAGATGATACAGAAAGGAAGATAAATATGGAAATATCATGGCATGGACAGTCTTGTGTCCGATTTGAGACACCAAGTGGCAAGAAAATAATTATTGATCCATTTATTACTGGTAATAAGATGAGTGATTTAAATGCGGATACTATCGAAAGCGATATCATCATTGTTACTCATGGGCACTCAGATCATGTTGGGGATACGGAAATGATAGCAAAGCGTACAAACGCATTAGTTATTTCTACTGTAGAAATTGCCGATTATTTTTCTGACCGTGGGCTAAACACCCATGGGATGCAACCAGGTGGGGGCTATGAATTTGATTTTGGATATGTAAAATTGACACCTGCCATTCATGGATCCGCATATCCAATAGGGGACAAACCCTTCACATTAGGAATTGCATCGGGTGTACTCCTTCATATTGAGGGAAAAACAATTTATCATGCAGGGGATACAGCGTTATTTTCGGATATGAAATTGATTGGTGAAACGTACCCCATCGATGTGGCCTTTGTACCTATTGGCGACAATTACACAATGGGGCCAGTAGATGCAGCCAAGGCAGTTACTTTTTTGAATGCAAAAAAAGCTGTTCCCATCCATTACAATACTTTTCCGTTAATTGAACAAAACCCTAGCGATTTCACGTCCTTATTATCAAAAAATCAAGGTATCATTTTACAACCAGGAGAATCAATAAAAATTTAGTATTATAATTTATGTGTGAGGGATCTTAATGGCAACTAAACATGAACAAATTATCCAATATATCGAATCCATGCCGGTTGGAGAAAAACTGTCAGTCCGTACTATTGCCAAGAATATGGGAATGTCGGAAGGGACAGCTTACCGAGCAATTAAAGAAGCTGAAAATAATGGTCTCGTTTCCACTATTGAAAGGGTAGGAACGATAAGGATAGAAAGAAAAAATAAAGAAAATATCGAAACGCTATCCTTTGGCCAAATCGCAAATATCATTGAAGGTGACATCTTGGGCGGCCGAAAAGGGCTGGATAAAACGTTAAGTAAATTCATTATTGGGGCTATGCAAAAAGACGCGATAGATCGCTATATAAGTCCTGGCTCTTTGATGATAGTCGGTAACCGGAATGACATTCAGCGTTATGCGCTTGAAAATGGTGCAGCAGTGCTGATTACCGGTGGCTTCGAAACAGAACCGGAAATTGTTGCCTTGGCTGACAAATTAGAAATGCCCATTTTAAGAACGACTTATGATACCTTTACGGTAGCGACCATGATTAACCGGGCAATGACTGATCAATTAATCAAAAAGGAAATCATGCTTGTTGGTGATATTTATACACGATTAGCAGAAACGAGATATCTAAAAATAGACGATACGATTCTGGATTATCGTAATTTAAACCATGAAAGTAAACATTCTCGTTTCCCGGTTGTCAACCACAATATGCGCCTAGTAGGCGTTATTACGGCAAAAGATATACTCGGGAAAGCAGATTCCATTACGATGGAACGTGTTATGACAAAAGATCCCATCATAGCAAAAGAACACATGAGTGTAGCAAGTATCGCTCACCGTATGATTTGGGATGGCTATGAAGTGATGCCGGTTGTTAAAGACAATTTGCAGTTGTTGGGTATTATTTCCCGTCAGGATGTCATGAAAGCCATGCAGTTAGCCCAAAGACAACCACAAGTCGGGAATACAATAGAGGATCAAATTCTGGAAGGGCTGGAAGTCAGCCATACAATGATTGAGGAAAAAGGTGTGCCGGTTTACCAATTCCAAATCACTCCCCAGATGACCAATAACTTGGGAACTGTTTCCTTCGGGGTGTTATGTGAAGTTATTTCTAGTGTAAGTAAAAAAGTTTTATTTCAGTTCCAAAAAAGAAATGCTGTAATTGAACAAATGGATGTCCATCACTTTAAAATGATTCAAATTGACGGTATTATTGACATTCACACAACTGTTTTTGAAGTGGGCAGACGCTCGTCTAAGTTGGATGTGGAAGTTTATTTAGAGAATTCGATTGTGGCTAAGGCTATAGTTGTTTGCCAAATGATGGAACGAACATAGGGGGAAGTTATTTGATAACCGATTTATTTGAAGAAATTTACGCTAAAATTTTGGAATATGACACAATTATTATTCATCGTCATGTGCGACCAGACCCAGATGCACTTGGATCGCAATTAGGTCTCAAAGCTTTAATTACTAAAAAATTCCCTGAAAAGAAAGTTTATGCAGTGGGGACAGATGTGGAAAATTTGTCTTTTATGGGGACAATGGATCAAGTGGAAAATGAAGCTTATGAGAATGCCTTGGTTATCATTACCGATACGGCCAATCGTCCCCGCATAGACGATAAAAGATATACTAAAGGTAAATTCCTCATTAAGATAGATCATCATCCTGACGAAGATATTTATGGGGATATTAGTTTAGTAAATACCCAGGCAAGTAGCTGTAGTGAAATAATCGCTGACCTAGCCATCTCTCTAGATGCCAGATTACCCATGAATGCGGAAGCTGCTCGTTTATTTTATGGAGGGATTATCGGTGATACAGGACGATTCCTCTATCCGGCCACAACTTCCAAGACAATGCGTATCGTTTCTGAATTAATGGAATATGATTTTTCTGCTTCGGAAATGGGTCAGATGATGAATACCAATTCCAAGAAGATTGCTAATTTATCGGGCTATGTGTTACAAAACATCGAAGTGAACGACTTGGGGGTTGCCCATGTTATTCTGACACAAGAAGCTCTGGAGCAATTTGGAGCTGACGATAGTGATACTGCACCCGTTGTGCCTCTACCGGGTACAATTGAAGGCATCGTTTGTTGGGGGATATTTGTTGAGCAAGCAACCGGAGGCTTCCGTTGCAGATTGCGTTCCAAGGGACCCGTCATTAATGAAGTGGCGAAGCGCCATGGTGGGGGAGGCCATCCTTTGGCTAGTGGAGCGAATGCTGCAGATATAGCAGAAATTGAAGAAATAATTCGTGAATTTGATGAATTAGTAGTTGCTTGGCAAAAATAAAGTAAATAACAAAAGCGGCTTGGTTAAACCAGCCGCTTTTGTCATTTAAATTATTTTTTTTTGTATTTCGTTGACCAGTTAAATTCGATCCAGTCAAATCCATCCTGATGCAATAGGTCATAGCTTTCTTTGGGTCCCATTGTACCACTTGCATACTCGTAGATGTGCTCCTCATCTTGATCCCAAGCGTTACGAATGAAGTCGATAAATCTCCAGGATTGTTCAACTTCTTTCCAATGCGTAAAGTTGGTTGGATCACCATTTAAACAATCCAGTAGAAGGCGTTCATATGCCTCTGGGCTATTTGAAACGGTTTGTTCGTCAAGGATTTGATGCATCCGAATATTCTTCATTTCTGTACCTTGTCCAACGCGTTTCGTATTCAACCGCAATGAGAATCCTTCAAGAGGAGAAATGTGAATGGTCAAAATGTTTGGCTGAGCGACTTCCTCAACCCCTTCAGTAGGGAAAAGGTTCATGGAAACGTGTTTGAACTGAATGTGAATATAAGTATCTTTTTGGGACATCCGTTTTCCAGTTCTTACATAAAAAGGCACGCCTGCCCAACGGAAATTATCAACCATAATTTTGCCTGCGACGAATGTTTCAGTACTTGATTCTGGATTCACTTTAGGTTCATCCGTATAACCTGCTTGATCATTCCCAGCAGTGTATTGACCGCGTACAAAATTATTGATTACATCTTTTTCGTTTTCGTAAAGGCGTAAAGAGCGCAATGCTTTTATTTTTTCATTACGGATATCATTACCATTGAGGGACAATGGCGGTTCCATGACTAAAAGTGCAACAATTTGTAGAATATGATTTTGAACCATATCTCGTAAAGCACCTGTATGGTCGTAGTAATCTCCCCGGTCTTCGACGCCAACGGTTTCAGATAAGGTAATTTGTACATTGTCGATATACTTGTTATTCCATAACGCTTCAAAAATCATATTAGAGAAACGGACAGCGGAAATATTTTGTATCATTTCCTTGCCCAAATAGTGGTCGATACGGTAAATTTGGTCTTCTGAGAACGAGCGGGTTAATTGCTCATTCAATTCAGTTGCTGATTTTAAGTCATGACCAAAAGGTTTTTCGATAATAAGGCGGTTGAAACCATTCTCTGTGATTAAATGATTAGCTTTAAGCATATCTCCGATTGTTCCAAAGAACTGCGGTGCCATCGCTAAGTAAAATATACGATTACCATTGGTTTGATATTTTTCATCTAATTGATCGGAAAGTTTCTTCAACTCGACATAATGGTCGGCATCTTTTACGTTATGGGAAATATAATAGAAGTGGGAAGTGAATGCTTTTAATTCTTCTTCATTTTCTACTACATCTTTCAAAGAATCAGCAATTACTTCATGGAAATAATCATTTGACCATTCGCGACGTGCCGTACCGATGACAGCAAAGTTATTTTTAATGAAGCCTTTTTTATAAAGATGGTATAAAGATGGATACAATTTGCGATGGGCTAAATCCCCAGTTGCACCAAATATGGTGAATAATGCGCTGATCTCGGTATTCATGAGAAACCTCCTCAATTTAGTTAGAAATGTTCATTTATACATTATACTATTATCATTTTTTATCTGCAACAAGTTTTGTGCTATAATGACACGTAACAACAAGAGAGACAAGAGGTGTGCAATGAAATTCGAATCATATAATCTAAAGCCCTTTATATTGAAAGCAATCGAGGAGCTAGGTTTTTCGGAACCAACTGAGATTCAAAAACAAATTATTCCTATTATCCAAGCCAAAAAGAGTGTTGTAGGTAAGTCACAGACTGGTTCAGGAAAGAGCCACAGTTTCTTAATTCCACTAGTCAATGATGTGGATGCAGCCAGCGCTGAAACACAGGTCGTCATCACAACGCCAAGCCGTGAATTAGCGGAACAACTTTATCAAGTGACAAGTCAATTGATATCCCACGCTCCTGAAGAAATTAGAATTTCGAATTTCGTGGGTGGAACAGACAAACAACGTCAAATCGCAAAATTAAAACAACAACAAGCGCATATTGTAATTGGAACACCTGGTCGAATTTTAGATTTGATTAATGAGCAGGTTTTAAAAATCCATACTGCACAAGCTTTCGTAGTAGATGAAGCGGATATGACTTTAGATATGGGCTTTTTACATGATGTTGACCAAATCGCTAGTCGCATGCCTAAAAAATTACAAATGCTTGTTTTTTCAGCGACAATTCCACAAAAATTACAGCCTTTCCTAAAAAAATATATGGAAAATCCACAAGTAATCAATCTGGAACCCAAACAAGTCATCGCTCCCACAATAGCTAACTACTTGCTAGCAACTAAGAGCGGCAACAAGATAGACGTTTTAGACCAAGCGTTATCGATTGGTCAACCATACTTCACGCTTATTTTTGCAAATACGAAGCAAAAAGTAAACGAAATTGCCCATGAGCTAAGAGGGCGCGGATATGAAGTGGCAGTTCTTCACGGTGATATTCCTGCCCGTGAGCGGAAACGTATTATGCGTCGTGTACATAATATGGAATTCCAATATATGGTTGCAACGGACCTGGCAGCTCGTGGAATTGATATCGAAGGTGTATCACATGTAGTAAACTATGAGATTCCTAAAGACACAGAATTTTTCGTGCATAGGATTGGGCGTACAGGCCGTAAAAATTTGCCTGGAACGGCAATAACACTTTATGGGCCGGACGAACTGGAAAATGTTGAAGCATTAGAAAAAGTGGGCATTAAATTCCAGACTGTTACTATCAAAGATGGTGGTTTTGTGGAAACGGATGATCGCAGAAATCGCGATAAACGCGTATCCAAAAACCCTGAAGAAGTGGATCCACGAATCAAGGGCATGGTAAAAAAAGCCAAGAAGAATGTCAAGCCAGGTTATAAACGCCGTTTAAATGAACAAATTAAACAACAGGTTAGAAAAAACAAAGGCTCCGATGGGAACCGTAAAAAGAAACGTTAGTAGCACAAGAGAGGGTGAGATAATAGATCTCACCCTCTCTTTTGTCATTATAATTTTCTGATGTGCTGGACAATTCCTTTATAGTAGATATATAAAGTGATCATGCTAATAATCGCGGTTTGAGCTGCCGGGAATATCCCTACCACATTCATTATCGTTAGGATAAGTGTTGGGATGAATGAAGCAACCAGAACTAATTTAAAATTTTGACTGAACGGCAATCTCATCTGGAATAGTAACGAGAGAATATTAGCCATCAAAGCAATTAAAACAATTTGAAAAGCACCATCAATAATTCCGACCAAAAAACTAACAATCATAACAGGAATCAAGGTGTATGCATTCAAAGAACCGAAATCGGTTAACATCGCTTTAAGGGTTTCTTCAGTCATTCCTTCTAGAAGGGAGTATGATAAATCGAAGTGTGTTTCAGGTGTAGCAATTCTTAAGTACGTTCTTTCCATCAAAAACGAAATAGGTGCCCGTTCAATTTCTCTTTGAACAAGCGCTTGGCTAGGTGCTTTTTCTCTGTTTATGATGAAATTTGCACTATCAGATTTCACTACAAGCGCTTGGTTGAGGTTTTCCTGAAGTTTTAACTCGCCCCCTTCAACCATGAAGGCGGGTAATCTTTCTGAAATAATTTGCATATCCTTGCCGATGATTTCCATACTCTGGATACTTGCTGTGGCATAGGGGATTCCTGTAATGAGTCCAAAAAGCAGGAAAATTGCAGTCGCTTTTTTTCGTGTTAGGCTCGTAATCTTCCACAGATTTTCCGGAAACATAAATACATTCAGGATTATTTGAAAAATAGAAATAATAATCACACTCTTCTCTATAAAAATATAAGTATAGCTTAGCGAAAAAATAATAAAAACGCAACGCAACAAAATAGTGAGCAATTTTTTTGAATTCTTCGAATTCGAATGGTATCATGAACGTAATGTAATTAAAATACAACTTTTTGGGAGGAATTTTTAATGGCTTTCACATTACCAGAATTACCATATGCACACAATGCACTTGTTCCACATATCGATGAGGAAACAATGCATCTACATCACGGAAAACATCACGCTACATATGTAAGCAACGCAAACGCTGCATTGGAAAAACATCCAGAATTAGCTGACAAATCCATTGAAGAATTATTGAGCGACTTGAATGCTGTTCCAGAAGATATCCGTACGGCTATCCGTAATAATGGTGGCGGTCATGCTAACCACACATTGTTCTGGGAAATTCTATCACCAAACGGTGGTGGCGAACCTACAGGTGAGATTAAAGATGCTATCGAAGAAGCTTTTGGTAGTTTTGATGAATTTAAATCCCAATTTGCAACTGCAGCAACTGGTCGTTTTGGATCAGGTTGGGCATGGTTAGTAGTAAATAATGGTAAGGTAGAAATTACTTCTACACCAAACCAAGACAGCCCACTTTCAGAAGGCAAGACACCAGTTCTTGGCTTGGATGTTTGGGAGCATGCTTATTACCTAAACTACAAAAACGTTCGTGCTGACTACATTGCTGCATTCTGGAACTTGGTTAACTGGGATGAAGTTAACAAACGTTACGCTGCTGCAAAATAAATTAAATAAAAATACCGTTCCCTGTTAAAAAGGGGAACGGTATTTTTTCTTGTCTAAAATTAAGAGGATAATGAGTGAGGCAACTGAGGTGGCGATTCCAACCCATAGGTAAGGTGTTCTATATGTTAATCGAACAGAATGGTTACCAGGCGGGATGTCAACTGCAAGCAAGCTATCGAGTACTGCGTATGTTTCACTCGGTACACCATCAATTGAAACAGACCATCCTTTGGAATAAGGGATAGTAAACATTAAAACACTTGAAGTGCTATCTGCCGTTACATTTCCTTCAATATTTGTTTGACTAAACGAATCAATAGTCATTTGATTATCTTCTATATCTGCCATAACTTTATTGAATTGGGATAAATTTAAACGGAAGAGATTTAAATCCCTTAAGGTTAAAAGATCTTCTTTCAATTCAATCGAAAACTGGACTGATTCGTTCTCAGACCCGCTTGCCAGGTTAAAAATTTGATCCGTCCGATAGGATTTGTAATAAGGGAAAGATTCGCCGTTTAACCTAAAATCGGCATTGTCTTCGTCAATACGGGAATCCAGAACGAGATAATAAGGTTCTTCAGACTGGGTTGTGAACTGTAATTCGATGAAAGCAGGTTTATCCAGATTTTCCTTAGTATAGGTTTTATTGATTTCTTCATTACCCCCGGTGGCGATGTTTTGAGTGATGATACTATCAATATTTTCTTTTGTAAAGAAAGGTTCATTAACATTTTCGGAATAGAGTGCCCGCATAATTTTTTCTTGATTAGCCATGGGCTGGCCATCCAGCAATTCTACTGTTTTCATTTTTGTTGGGACTGTAAACCCTAATGAAAAAGCATTGGGGTTTTCGTAAGTTTTAGTTCGCAATGATTCAGAATAGGGGTGATAGTGTGCAAAATCCGGTCGGTTGGCATTCGGGCGGATATGATAATAACTGTCATTATCAATTAAATCATCAGATATAGGTTTATTTTCTGCATAGTAGCGAACGCCAAAAAAAGCATCAGTAATTAGTGTCCCGGTAGAATAAGAAATGACAAAGCTACTTTCTGGAAAACCTAAACGTCCAAACAGAGCAGGGACTTCTGCTTCAAATGTTGAACTGAAATGAGAAACACTGGGATAATTAGCTTGGAAACTATCGTTTTTAGACCGCTGAAAAGTCTTCTCTATGCGATAAAACTCATCTTCACCTGGTTTGATGTCATCTAACATATTATTGAGAACAGATTGGTAGTCATTCAAGGGCGCCATATCTACATATCCCAAACGAACTAAATCAATGGTAGCATTTGCGCTCATCTCGATAACGGTCATAACCAACATGACAAGTGGCAACCAATTATAGTCTGTTTCACGGAGCAGAAAGAGAACAAGGAAAAGAACTAAAAACAAGGCGGTCACCAGTACTTGTAGAGGTTCCAGAAAAGAGAAGTTTTTTTCTAAGACATAAAAGGCACTTGCTGTTTGACCAACTAAGAGCGTGATTGCGAACCAAAGAGGAAATTTTTTTGTTTGGTTCATACTCCGAAAGCCGTTTAGGATAAAAAAGAAACAAACTACGAATGAAAAACGGTACGGATACCAAGCTGGATTTTGAAAAGCATGCCAAGCTTTATTCAAAATATCGACATTCATCGAAAATATAAAAAACAGCGTCATGGCTAGAGCTGCGAGACGTTCTTTCCATGCAAATTTTGGATTAATTAAATAGTACAAAAAACTCACCAAAGCAACGGTTCCAATAAAGATGTTTGGTAGCCCCGATGGAAGTTGGTCAAAATCGAAAGCACCAATATAAAATTTCGAAAGTATCTCAGGAAAAGGATACTTGAAACGCCAATCTAAAATTTCACTCGTATGTGAAGCTTTTCCACCCAATAAGGAAACAAAGTTAGGAATTAATGAGAAAGCTGCAGTTCCAGCTCCTAATAAGGAATAAATGGAAAATTTCCAGAAACGATTCCAGTAGAATTTGGCTCTTTCTTGAGAATGAAGTTCTGCAGTATATTTCTGTTTCATTAAAGCAAAGGGGAAATAAAGGATCAGGAATAAACAAATCATATAAGTAAGATAGTATTGGGAAAATAAGGCAAGCCCCAGTGTCAAACTATAAAAATAACCACGTTCTCCATCAACTATTTTTTCCAGACCCAGAACAATGAGAGGCAGGAATACAAGACTATCCAGCCACATAACATGTAATTGATTAACGATGACATATCCCATTAAAGCGTAAGATAAGGAGAATAAGGGTACCAATAAATCTTTTCCTTGAAACTTTTTCAATAATAAATAGCCAAACGAGAGTCCAGAACTGGCAATTTTTATTAATATTAAAAGGGTGATACCCACCGGAAGCAAGCGTTGCGGGAATAAGAGCATTAAAATATTAAACGGGCTATTTAAATAATAGGACCACAAGCCAGTCATCTCACCTCCGATTCCTTTTGCAAATGAATAAAAGAGCGCTTGGGGTTCGTTTAAAAGTGTATGACGATAATAACTAAAAAAGTCGACATACTGCTGGGCCAAATCAATGGTTAGCAAGGTTTCCTTTCCCGCGGGATAGACACCCATGGCCATATAAATGATAGTCATAATAATAAAAGGTAAACCAAAGGATAATAACAATAACATCTTTGGGCTATATTTAGATTTCAGATTTAGCGACATGACATAGTTCCTCCTCAGACAGTTGCACTTACATTATAAAATAACATAGTAAAGAAAGTTTTGCATTTTCGAGTTACCGTTGAATTGAATCATCTTTTTGATATAATAGGGTATTGAAAATGAAAGAACCAGGAGTGTGTATATTGGATAAATGGAACCGCGAAAGTAACAAATTAAAGTCGCATATACCTTTTCGATTGAACTTGCTGTTCTTCATTGTTTTTATCCTTTTTTCGGCAATAATCGTCCGTTTGGGCTATTTACAAATTATCCGTGGAGAAGAATTTGAAGCAATTGTAAGGAGAACAGAAACAACTACTATAACGCAAACGGTCCCTCGTGGTCTTATATATGATCGTAACGGCAATGTCCTTGTTGGAAATGAAGCACAACATTCAATCACCTATACACGTGGAACCAATGATAGTGCCTCGTCAATGGCAGAAACGGCTACGATGCTTGCGGACATGATCTCTGTTGATACAGAAGGAGTAACCGAGCGGGACAGAAAAGATTTTTGGGCCGCCAATAATCGCGAAGTACTTTTGGATAGGTTAACGGAAGAAGAAAAATTACTTTCCGGTGCCGAAGTTTACGAAGTGGAACTATCTAAAATAACCGCAGATGACATCGCCTTTTCTGAAAAAGAAATGACAGCAGCGGCAATATTTAAAAGTATGAACAGTGCTACTTCATTAACAACGGTAAACCTTAAAAATGTGGATGTGACGGATCAAGAGTTAGCTGTTGTCAGTGAGAATTTAAGCAGTCTCAACGGGGTAGAAGTTTCCAAAGACTGGACACGCGTCTATCCAAACGGTGAGTTGTTGGCAACCATTTTTGGTGGTGTAACATCCGAAAAAACAGGAATTCCAACCAATCTGGTGGAAACTTATTTAGCGATGGGCTATTCACGCAATGACCGGGTCGGGAATGCGTACCTAGAGCAACAGTATGAAACAGTGCTGCGTGGCACAAAATCGCGCTACGATACGGTTACGAATCAAGACGGGGATATTGTTGCGACGACCCAAACTTACGAGGGTAAACCGGGAGACAACCTGGTCTTGACCATTGATATTGACTTTCAAAAAGAAATCGAAAGAGTTGCAACTGACTTTTTAAAAAGCCGTCAAGATACTTGGAACGATCGTGTCTATATTGTAGCACTGGATCCCCGAAACGGTGATATCATCGGGATGACCGGAAAGAAAATTGATGCAACTACTGGAGAAATATCAGACAGTGTTCATGGTGTTCTTAATGAAAACTTTATCGTTGGTTCCAGTATGAAAGGGGCCACTGTCCTGACGGGTTATATGTCGGGAGTAATTGACTTTGATGACAATGTTCTGTTGGATGAACCAATGACGTTCCAAGGTTCTGATACAAAATCTTCTCTTTTTAATCGTACCGGACGTGTTGAACTCAATGACATTGGAGCTTTGGAGAAATCCTCTAACGTTTATATGATGAAAATTGCTATGATGATTGGTGGGCAAAATAATTATAGCTATGAAATTCCCTTATCGATCGATCGTGATTATACGCTTGAGACTTTGCGTGCCTATTATGCACAATTTGGACTTGGTGTTAAAACCGGTATCGATTTGCCCTTTGAATCTACGGGTTATTTAGGTGTTCCGCCAAATTCCGGTGCGGTTCTCGATGAATCGTTTGGCCAATTTGATAACTATACTGCTATGCAGTTAGCGCAATATGCTGCTACGATTGCCAATAAAGGAACCCGTTATGCGCCGCGTTTAGTGAAAGAAATTCGGGGAACGGAAAGTGATGGCAGTTTAGGGAAAGTAGAAATGGTAAAAGAACCATTGGTCATGAACCAAGTAAACGTTGATCCTGAGGCGTTTGAGCGTGTTCACAAGGGGTTTTGGGCGGTAACACACGATTTTGGAAGTCGTTCTTACAATAACTTCGGAAATTATCCAGTCGGAGTTGCTGGGAAAACAGGTTCGGGAGAATCCTTCTACCAAGGGGAAAATGAGAAAATTATAAACGAACCAACCACTAACTCTACATATGTGGCATTTGCGCCTTATGAAGACCCGGAAATTGCCGTAGCGGTGATTGTACCGTACATTCGTGATGAATCGGTACTTCCAGCTGGAGATATCGTAAAAGCAACCTTGGATGCTTATTTTGGATTTTAGATAACTAAAACGCCACTCCTCATAGTTAGGAGTGGCGTTTTATTATTGTAGGGTTAAAGTGTCCAGGATTTCTGTGTCGGACATTTCTTTTGAAAGTTCATAAGTACCATACTGAATACTATTCAATAAGCTATGTTCTTCAAGGTATGTTTGTGCTTCTTCAGGGTCTTCAATCAAACCAATTGTATAGAGGTTCTCGATTACGACCGATGAAGGCTCACCTTCGTTCACAATAAATTCAAAAGAATCTCTTTCATCAGATTCTTCCTGAGAATTTCCAGATTCTGAAGATTCAGCTTGAGATGATGATTGACTCGATTCTATTTCACTATTATTAACCGTTCCTGGTCTAGCTTCTTTCATTGAGGAAATACTTGATTCGATAGAGGATTCGACCGCTATAGCAGATTCAGTACCCTTAGTTGTTCCAACGTTACCAACTAGCTGGAACAACGTCATGATGAGCGCAGAAAGAAAGAATCCCAAGGCCAGAAAACGTAATTTATCTTTTTTCATGATGGTTCCTTTCTATTCTTCCTCTTTTAGTGAGTCTTGATGGTTATCAATTACTAATTCGACTGTTGTTTCCGGCAAGGAAAGTTGTTCTGCAATCTCGTCGAATGTTTTACCTTTTTCGTATAGAGACAGAACTTGTTGTTTAGTAACGTCACTAAGTTTTTTGACGGTGATCGATTGATCCTCCGTTTCTGTATTTCCCAACGCTTTTTCTAATTGCGAGACGCGTGTCTTTAAAATATGCATTTCTTCTGTCATTTGGAGTGTAAATTCTGCTACTTCGGTAATTACTCCATCATCATCTTCCTTTACAAAGAAAGAAACAACTAAAAGGATAATTGCTAAAGCAAATAAGACGATGACAATTGGCCATAATTCCATTTTTTCACCTCAATTCTAAATGTTTAAATCACTTCTAATATTCTAATACGCTAAATTACTTTGTGCAACTGCAAGTTTCTCTTTTTTTTCCAGGGGAAAGTGTGTATAATAATAACAGTTGTGATTAAAGACTGGCTATTTAGCTTGGGAAATGATACAATGCAACGTGCAAGAAGAACTAGTATTCTTCAATTTTCTTATGTTTGGAGGTTAGAAAAATGAGACTTAACATTACTTTAGAATGTACGGAATGTAAAGAACGTAATTATCTTTCTAAGAAAAACAAACGTAACAACCCAGATCGTTTGGAATTCAAAAAATACTGCCCACGTGAAAGAAAAGTAACTCTTCACCGTGAAGTTAAATAACAACAGGTCCTCCTGTTGTTTTTTTATTACAAAAAGAAAGGGGTTTCTTGTTCTTGATGAAAAAAGATATGCGACAATTCATATTAGAAAAGTTAACCCACCTTACTGATAGTGAGAGAAATAAGTACGATTCAAATTTGTTGGAACAGCTTGTATCGAGTGAAGAATGGAATAATGCTCAAACGATAGGGGTAACACTTTCCCGTCACCCAGAAGTTGAAACGCAAGCAATTATTCAAAAAGCCTGGTCTGCGGGGAAGGATGTCTTTATTCCTTATAGTGGGAGGAAAAGGCAATTATCTTTTTATCGTTATAGCCTTGAGACTGAATTGGAATTAAGTCGTTTTGGATTAATGGAACCCAAAATCCGGACCACGGAGCAACCAAAAGCGGGAATAGATTTGTTGATTGTTCCAGGTCTGGCTTACAATGAAGCTGGCTATCGTGTTGGTTTTGGCGGTGGTTATTATGATCGTTATTTGGCCGATTATGAAGGGGCAACCTGTTCGCTTTTATACCCATTCCAATTAGATGAGCGGGTTAATCCATTAGTGGAACCATTCGATATACCTGTAAAGAAATTGTTCATAGCCTCGAGATGAACTATAATGGCCATAGGTTAACTGGGAGGGAAACTTATGAGAAATATAAATTTTCGCAATTATTTTCGAAAGAACCAACCAATTGTAACGTATGTTTTTTTTGCAATTCAAATAATGGTCTTTATTGTCATGTCTTTCGATGGCGGGACAACCAACATTTACACTTTAATTAAATATGGTGCTAATTTCAGTCCAGCCATTATAAGCGGCGAATGGTGGCGTTTCGTTACACCGATATTCATCCATATTGGTTTCACTCATATTCTGATGAATAGTATTACTCTCTATTATTTAGGGAGCCAATTAGAGTGGATTTATGGAAGTTGGCGCTTCTTTTTACTTTATTTATTAGGTGGCATCATGGGTAACGTGATGAGTTTTGGGTTTTCTGCGTCCGTGTCAGCAGGTGCGAGTACCTCATTGTTTGGTCTATTCGCTGCCGCAGTAGTCTTGGGCAGGATTTATCCCCATAACTACACACTACGCAGTATGGCACAAGGATTCCTGATACTTATTGTATTAAACTTCTTTACTGGTTTTCTTTCTTCCGGAATTGATAATTGGGGTCATTTTGGTGGCGCCATAGGAGGAGCCTTAGCAGCCTTCTTCATTGATGTACCAAATTTAGCGCCTGTGGCTAAAAGTACGCGATTAAAAGCGGCACTTGGGTATATCGCTTTATTAGTTATATTTATAGTGATTGGTTTTATGCGTTTTTAATAATATAAGATACGGTAATTTTAGGAGGCTTGAATCATGACTAAAAAAATCTTGGGTATCGATTTAGGTGGTACCTCTGTAAAATTTGCAATCTTAACCATAAATGGAGAAATTCAACAAAAGTGGAGTATTGGAACCAATATTTTAGATAATGGTACTCATATTGTTCCCGATATAATCGAATCCATTCAACATCGCATGGCATTATATGGAATGACACCTGATGATTTTTTGGGTATCGGGATGGGATCACCTGGAGCTGTCCACAGGGGAAATGGAACCGTTTATGGTGCATATAACTTAAACTGGAAGCAAATAGTTGAAGTTAAAGAACCGATAGAAGAAGCAACTGGACTTCCTTTTTTCATCGACAATGATGCAAACGTGGCAGCGTTGGGAGAAAAATGGCAAGGCGCAGGTGCGGATGATGATAATGTGGTTTTCGTAACGCTTGGAACGGGTGTGGGTGGTGGTGTTATAGCCAATGGTCAGCTTGTTCATGGTGTTGCAGATTCTGGGGGAGAAATCGGGCACATTACAGTTGACCCTAAGCATGGATTTGATTGCACGTGTGGGAAAAAAGGCTGTCTTGAAACGATTGCTTCAGCATCAGGCGTTTTAAATTTAACCCGTAAATTCTCCGAAGAATATGCAGGAGCATCTGAGTTGAAACAAAGGGTGGATGATGGTGCGGAGATAACTTCCAAGGAAGTTTTTGATTTAGCTAAACAAGGTGATGATTTAGCTGAAATGGTTGTTGAAGAATTTGCTTATTATCTAGGCTTGGCTTGTAGTCACCTTGGGAACATCCTCAATCCCAAATTCATCGTTATCGGTGGGGGCGTCTCTAACGCAGGAGAGTTTCTGATCGAGAAGGTACGAAATAACTTTTCCGAATTTTCATTCCCGAATGTTCGAGAAACAACACATATTAAAATTGCAGAATTAGGCAATGATGCAGGTGTCATCGGGGCGAGTTATTTAGTGAAAACAGGTGTTATAAACTGAAAAATTAGAAAATCATAGATTAATATCTTAAATTTGTGTAGAATTAAGAGGTATTGTTTATGGAAGGATGGGAATAAGTCGTTATGAATGGTTTTGATATTTTTTCTATTATTTTATGGTCTGGTTTAATCATTTATGGAATCTTTTGGCTTTATCGCTTTATTGAAGGTAGAAGAGCTGCTAAAGTCTTGACTCCTGAAGAATTCCGTCAAGATATGCGCAAGGTTCAAATTGTTGACGTTAGGGAATCCCCAGAATTTGAAGCGGGTCATATCTTAGGAGCACGTAATATTGCTTTTTCGCAATTCAAAGAACGTTACCTTGAACTTCGTAAAGATCAACCTATTTATCTTTATGACCAACGTAATATTGTCTCGGGTCGTGCTGCAGCAATTTTGAAGAAAAAAGGCTACACAAATATCTATGCACTCAAGGGTGGATACGATAATTGGGATGGTAAAATCAAAAAAGGTAGATAATAAATAAAAAGCCACTGTCCTTCTTCTAAATAAGGACAATGGCTTTTATTTTTAATTGTGAAAAAACACGCAAGTGAATAGATGTAATATGCTATAATACTACTATCTGTTAGGCAAAAAGGAGTGTTTTGATGAAACTCGAAGAAGTAATGAAGATATTGCAAGAACAGATGAAAGTCGCTGTTTTTGCTACGGTTGATGAAGATGGTAAGCCGCATGCCCGCCATGCCCATATTGGAGTCGCCAATGAGCAAGGTGTCTTTTTCATGACTCATCCCAAAACGAATTTTTATGCACAATTATCACAAAATCCAAATATTGCTATAACGGCAATGTCTGAAGAAGGCTATTTAGTGCAAGTGATCCGGATTGAAGGGAAAGTCCGTAAGGTAGACAAAAGTATGCTGAAGGAACTATTGCAAGACAATCCTTATGTAAAACATGTCTATCCAGATGAATCTGAACGCCAAGGTGCGCAAGTATTCCAACTGTATCAGGGAGAGGGTTTTTACCACAGCTTAACCCAAGGGCACCGCTACGTTTTCAGTATTGATGCTGAGTAAAATAAAAACCAATTACCTTTAGCTAACAAGGTAATTGGTTTTTTTACATTTAGAATGACAGCGGGAGTTATAGATTGAAGAAAAGTGAATACAGAACTGAAATGAACATACTACCAACCATTGCTAATACCATTAGCCAAATGATAATCTTTGAAAATTTACGTGTCTTGGAAGTAGTCGTGTTTGTTTTTTTTGCCAAACGAATTCCCACCTTTATTTAATTTCATAATTAAGTCTACAGGATTCTATGAAAAAAGTAAACATTTCTCAATTTTTGTCATTTGATTTTAAACTTTACTTCCCATTTTAAGGCTTTTTTGATAGGATTATCCTTAGAGTAGAATGTGTTTATCGTGAAGGGAGTATTAAATATGTCTAAACAACAAATAGGTGTCGTAGGTATGGCCGTTATGGGTAAAAATCTTGCCTTAAATATTGAGAGTAGAGGGTACTCAGTATCCGTTTTTAACCGTACAGGATCCAAAACGGAAGCAGTCATTAAAGAGAATCCGGATAAAAATCTGGTACCTACTTATACGATTGAAGAATTCGTGGATTCATTAGAAAAACCAAGACGTATTTTGTTGATGGTAAAAGCTGGAGCCGCTACTGACAAAACGATTCAATCGTTATTGCCTCATTTAGATAAAGGAGACGTATTGATTGATGGTGGGAACACTTTCTACCAAGAAACAATTCGTCGTAATAAAGAATTGGAGAACTCTGGTGTAAACTTCATTGGAACGGGTGTATCGGGTGGAGAAGAAGGCGCATTGAAGGGACCTTCCATTATGCCGGGCGGACAAAAAGAAGCTTACGAATTGGTAGCCCCGATTTTAGAAAAAATAGCTGCTAAAGCTGAAGATGGTACGCCGTGTGTAGCATATATCGGTAATGACGGTGCTGGACATTATGTAAAAATGGTTCATAACGGCATTGAGTATGGCGATATGCAATTAATTGCAGAATCTTACGACTTAATGCGCAACTTCTTGAAAATGAGTGTAGAAGAAATTGCTGCAGTATTTAAAGAGTGGAGCGAAGGTGAACTAGACAGCTACCTAATTGATATTACAGCTGACATCTTGACAAAGTATGATCCAGAAACAGGGAAACCGATGGTCGATGTTATCCTTGACCGTGCTGGTAATAAAGGAACTGGTAAATGGACTTCACAAAGTGCGCTTGACTTGGGTGTTCCACTTCCTTTAATTACAGAATCTGTATTTGCCCGTTTCATTTCCGCATTGAAATCTGAGCGTGTAGCTGCAAGTCAGATTTTGCCTTCAGTAGAAGAGCAACCTGCAGTTGATAAAGCAGAATTTCTGGAGAGCATTCGTCAAGCTTTGTATTTCAGCAAAATCATGAGCTACGCACAAGGTTTTTCACAAATGCGTTTTGCAAGTGAGGAAAATGACTGGAATCTGCAATATGGCGAAATCGCTAAAATTTGGCGTGCAGGTTGTATTATTCGTGCCCGTTTCCTTCAAAATATTACAGATGCATATAATAAAAACCCTGAATTAAACAACTTGTTGCTAGATGAATATTTCACTGACATCACGAAAGAGTACAACAAATCTGTTCGTAAAGTTGTTGCAACGGCAGTTACAGCAGGTATTCCGGTACCGACTCTCTCATCTGCAATTGCTTATTTTGATTCTTATCGTGCAGAAACACTTCCTGCTAATATTATTCAAGCACAACGTGACTATTTCGGTGCCCACACATACGAACGTACTGATAAATCAGGCGCTTATCACTTCGAATGGGATCAAGAAATAGAAGTTCCACAAGACTAATCATTGCCCTCAAAACAGCGGATGGCATCAGCCGTCCGCTGTTTTTTTGAATGTTTATGATTCTGATACGAATTTCATTGGAAATGTGTTAGAATGAAAACAGAATTTAATTACAAACGTATAATATTTATTGAGATGAAAAGGGAGACTTCTATGGAGAAAAAAGAGAACCAACGTATTTTGATCATTGAAGACGAAAAGAATCTGGCCCGTTTTATTGAATTGGAATTAAAGCACGAAGGTTATGAAACCGAAATTTGCTACAATGGCCGTACAGGCTTGGAAGCTGCTTTAGATTCAGATTGGGATTTGATTCTTTTAGATTTAATGTTACCGGAATTAAACGGTATTGAAGTATGCCGCCGTCTACGACCGATTAAAAATGTTCCAATTATTATTATGACTGCGCGCGATTCAGTTATTGACCGTGTATCAGGTCTTGATCATGGGGCAGATGACTATATTGTCAAACCATTCGCAATCGAAGAGTTATTGGCTCGTATTCGGGCTTTGTTGCGTCGTATCGACATTGAAGAAGAACAACGTAAGGTAAAACAGACAACAGTCTCTTACCGCGATTTAGTTATCGAAAAAGAAAATCGTATTGTTAAGCGCGGTGAAGAGCAGATTGAGCTTACAAAGCGTGAATACGAGCTGTTGTTAATCTTGATGGAAAATATTAATGTCGTTTTATCCCGTCAAGTGCTCCTCAACAAAGTTTGGGGTTACAAATCTGAAGTTGAAACAAACGTTGTCGATGTCTATATCCGTTATTTACGTAATAAAATAGACGTTGCAGGAAAAGATAGCTACATCCAGACAGTTCGTGGTACAGGTTACGTAATGCGCTCTTCGAACTAGAATAAATAGGTGACTTATATGCCGAACAGAAGAAAAATTAGCCCCAAATCCATTCGCTGGAAATGGGGTTTTCGCTTAACAATTGCTTTTGCTTTAATTTTTTTATTGGTCCCTTCCATTCTTTTGAGTGGATTCAGAAGCCGCTTATATGAACAAGAAAAGCGTGATGCACAAGCTTTTGTTACTGAAATGTCCGATACGTTTGGGCAAATAGAAACACGTTTAACCCGTGATAATGTGGAAAGTTTAATTGAAAAAATCTCTGTCTCTACAAACTCACGTGGTGTAGTGAAGGTGGGGAATGTCCCTTATTTAGAAGAGTTGACAGATAAGGGTATTGTCATCCGGATATTTAATGGCGACGGGGATTTGCTGTATCAATCAAGACAGAATAATTCTGTCTTTAACAGAAATTCTGGTTATTATTTTGAAGAAACCAAATTCAACGGCCGTGAAGGGTTTGTTGGGGGGGACACTATTGTCAGTCCAACAAATTCAGTTTTAAGAGGATATGTGCAGGTTTTTTTCCGTTTGTATGATTTTCATGAATTGATGGCATCGGTTAATAAACTCGTTTTTCTGATTATTTTAATCGGAATTGTAGTGTCCATTATATTAGGATACGGTTTTGCACAATTGTTTTTCCGTCCCATTAAACAAATGGCGGATACAATGTACGAAATCACAGAAGACAATTTATCCGAAACAAGACTGAGTGTAAACAAATCTCGCCAAGAAGACGAATTGACCGATTTATCCATTCAAATAAACACCTTATTGGACAAAATGGGGAAATATGTCACCCAGCAAAAACAGTTCGTGGAAGATGTTTCGCATGAACTGCGGACACCGACTGCGATAGTGGAAGGGCATTTGAAGTTGCTTAATCGATGGGGCAAGGATGATCCGCAAGTATTGGATGAATCGCTGAAAGCTTCATTGAATGAAATTACGCGGATGAAAACTTTGGTACAGGAAATGCTTGATCTATCAAGGGCTGAACAAGTACAAGATCACTACCAAAATGAAACGACACAAGTCCGTGATGTGGTCACCCAAATTTTCCATAATTTTGAAATCCTTTATCCGGATTTTAATTTCTTTCTTGACGATGACCTGAGCGAAGAACGAACTGTAAAAATTTATCGAAATCATTTGGAGCAAATATTGGTAATTCTGTTGGATAATGCTGTTAAGTATTCAACGAATCGAAAAGAAATACATATTTCCATTTCAGAAACCTTAATGAAAATTCAAATCGCTATTCAAGATTTCGGTGAGGGAATGTCGCAAGAAGACCAACAGAAAGTTTTTAATCGGTTTTATCGTATCGATAAGGCGCGTTCGCGTGAAAAAGGCGGGCATGGTTTAGGATTGTCGATTGCGAAAGAACTTTTAGAGGGATATAAAGGGGATATTTCAGTGGAAAGTGCTTTAGGCCACGGTACTGTTTTTCGCATTCAACTTCCTTTTATCGAAACTTCTAAAAGAGAACGCAATACAATTGAACGGGAATATTAAAAAAAGCCATTTCTCTGATGAGAAATGGCTTTTTGTCAATAATTTTCTATTTGCGTTGCTGTTTTCCGGCGTTTCTACCTGTATTCTTTTTGCTATACTGTTGAGAAGCAGACAAAGTTTTAGCAGGTTTTACTGCTGGCTTTGCTACCGGTTTAGCTGTTTTAATTGGACGTTTAATGGGATTTTTTTCCATTTCAGCGGCAACTTCAGCTTTGATACGAGGTTTAATCAATTGATTTTGCAAGTAGGTTTGGGCAACTGCAAAGATACCACCTGCTAACCAGTAGAGAGCAAGACCTGCTGGAGATGACCATGAGAAGAATAAAATCATCAATGGACTCATGAACATCATGGATTTCATTTGTGCTTGTTGCTCTTCCGGCATACCTTGCATGGAAATACGGCTTTGGAAATAATAGGAAACACCGGCAAGAATAGCTAGCATAGGACTTGGATTTCCTAAATTAATACCCAAGAAAGTGCTCTCGGCAATTTGAGGTGTCAAATTAACCGCTTGGTACATCGCAGTAAAAACAGGCATTTGGATTAAGATTGGTAAACAACCTACACCACCGGTCATGCTGATGTTATTTTCCTTGTAGAGCATCATCATTTCTTGAGAGACTTCTGCTTTTTCCTCTTGTGTCGTTGCTTCTTTTTGACGGCGTTGGATGTCTTCCAATTCCGGCTTGATGTACTTCATTTTTTCTTGTTGTATCATGGACTTCTTCATTTGACTGAAGTTAAGTGGCATAATCAAGACACGAACGATGATTGTTATGGCGATAATAGCTAGGCCATAATTTCCACCCAACAATTCTGCAAGCCATACAATCGCATTTCCTGTAGGCACTACTAAGTAATCATAAATGAACCCAGTAGGATTTTTATTTTCATCGTATTGCATACAACCGGTTAACAGTGTAACCAATGCAAGCATTTGCGCTGAAAACAAGATTTTTTTGCTTATTTTCATATCAACATTCCTTTTTTTTAATTTCAATCGCTTTTAACTATAACTTACAGAAGGGTTAATTTCAATGCTCACCAAGAAAATTGAGGAAATCTCAATAGTTACTTAATAAATAACCTTAAATGAGGTGAAATCCGGCAAATCTAATTTTTCGTTAACAATCAGCGAATCTATGCTTGAAAAAGGGGGTTTTTCTTTTTCCAGTAGCTTAATAAAATGATCAATATTTTCTTGCGAGCCGGTTGCTTGAATAAATACTGAACCGTCCATTTCATTTTTTACGGTTCCGTACACATCGAGTCTATCTGCTAGTGCTTTAGTATTATATCGGAATCCTACACCTTGAACACGGCCTCGTACATTAATTGTCACCTTTTTCATGACCATAGCTCCTTTCAAAGCAAAAAATTTCCTTCGTGCTACCAAGTTTGATATATTTTCAGTGTACTCATTATTACTGTTGTCGTCAATTTTGTCTATTCGAAAGAGGGTTGCTTATGTATCAGGTATATATGATGAAAGGTGAATACGAACCATGGTGGTTTTTCCAGGATTGGAAATCTTTGGTCGTTTTTGAAGCGTCCTTTTTATCATTTGAAGAAGCACTAAAATTATATGAAGAAAAAAGTGCTGAATTGTCTGCTCGTTACCCGTTCAAAAAATCAAAACATAATTATCTAACAGCCTTTTGGTCGGAAGAGGATTCCGTTTATTGTGAATCTTGTGAAGACGATATCCAAATATATTATGGGTTATTATTGTTGGAAAATGAGAATGTGATTGAAACAGAAAACAGCAAGGCGACTATTTAGTCGCTTGCTGTTTTCTGTTTCCTTATAAGTAAGTCTAAATATTAGGTTATAATAGTGTTATAATATGAAGCAGCATAAGAGATTTTTATCAGAAAAGAGTGAATCGTGTGGCAAGACCTAAAACAACAAAGTCGAAAACAAATAGACGTAAGAAAAAAACGAATGGACTCTCCCATGAATTAATTGGTTTATTGTTCGTTTTTGCGGCGGTCCTGGGATTAAGTCACCTGGGGTTCATGGGGATATTATTTGCCAATTTCTTCCGCTTCTTTTTTGGGGAAATATATCAAATCCCACTTTCTTTATTTGGTATATATGGGTTGTACCTCTTAATAATGGGGAGAGAACCACGTTTGAAAAAGAATTTTGTTTATTCAGGCATAATATTATTACTGGCCTTTATGATTATCCTTCATGCCAGAACCTTTCAGCATGTCATGGATACGGAAGGTTCCATCTTTCAGGTCACCTTGATGCGGTTTTTGGCTGACATGCGTGCCGGTACAATTTCCGGCATTATGGGTGGTGGAATGGTTGGTGCAACATTCTATTCAGCAAGTCATTTCTTATTCGCGCAATGGGGAACTTATGCAGTGGCGGCCTTATTAATATTCTTGGGGCTGTGTATCTTATTTGGATTTACTATGAAGGATGTAATGGATCGGGTCAGGCTTGTGGCCACGACAGTTGGAGGCTTTTTACAACAAGTCACGCGACCGATCACAGCGATGTTTAAATCTGGCGTAAACACATTGAAAGAAAGTTTGGAAACAAGCGAAGAAGGAAAAGCGGTGATTGTCGAGAGTCATGCGAAACAAAGTTATCCAGAAGATGAGGCTCCTATTGAAACGGTAAAAAATGATTGGTTAAGCAAAGCTAAAAATAGAATTAAGAAACCGATGGAAGAAGAAGGGCAAACACAAACATCTGATATTGGGGATAAAGCGGAAAATGTTCAATTGACAATCGATAGTTATCAAAGTGATGATGATTTGGCTAAATACATGGAGAGTAAGAAAGTGCAGCCTAAACAAGGAAAGGCTGAACCAATCGCCGAAAATCCATCAGAAAATGAAGAAGATGATAATGAAGGAATACTGGACTTTGAAATTGAGGCTGAGGCGGAAAATCGGGATTATCATTTGCCACCGGTAACGTTGTTGAAGGATTTGCCTCCAGTAGACCAATCGAGTGAATATTCAATTATCGAGAAAAATGTCAAAAAGTTAGAGGATACATTTGCTAGTTTCGGGGTGGATGCCAAAGTTCGCAAAGCTAATTTGGGCCCAGCAGTCACAAAGTATGAGATTCAACCAGCCGTAGGGGTTAAAGTGAGTAAAATTGTAAATTTGGCAGATGACTTAGCGCTGGCTTTGGCAGCGAAAGATATCCGTATAGAAGCTCCTATTCCTGGTAAATCCTTTATTGGAATTGAGGTTCCAAACAGTGAGGTCAGTACAGTATCGTTTCGTAGTGTGATTGAACGGAACCATAACAATGATAAACTTTTGGAAGTTCCGCTTGGACGAGATATTTCGGGAGCCGTTCAATATGCTGATTTAACGAAAATGCCTCACTTGTTGATTGCTGGCGCTACAGGTAGTGGGAAGTCTGTCAGTATCAATGGTATTATTGTCAGCATTTTAATGAAAGCAAAACCGAATGAAGTCAAAATGATGATGATCGATCCCAAAAAAGTTGAACTGAACGTTTACAATGGCATCCCTCATTTACTGACACCGGTTGTTACGAATCCTAGAAAAGCGGCCCAAGCGCTGCACAAAGTAGTGGCTGAGATGGAGCGCCGGTATGAATTGTTTGCTGGTACAGGCATGAGAAATATAGATGGCTACAATGAATTGATTCTTGATTACAATGTTGAAAAAGGGGAGAACAATCCGACCTTGCCTTATATTGTGGTTATCGTAGATGAGTTAGCTGACTTGATGATGGTAGCGAGTAATGAGGTCGAGGACGCTATCACACGTTTGGCACAAATGGCAAGGGCAGCCGGCATTCATATGATTTTGGCAACCCAAAGACCGAGTGTGGATGTCATTACCGGTATCATCAAAGCCAACGTTCCGTCGCGGATAGCATTTGCTGTTTCAAGCTCCATTGATTCCCGTACTATATTAGACGGGGCTGGAGCCGAAAAACTGTTGGGCCGTGGTGATATGCTTTACCGTCCGATGGGTGAAAATAAGCCCAAACGCGTCCAAGGTGCTTATTTATCGGATTCGGAAGTAGAAAACATTGTTACTTTTGTGAAAGAGCAACAAGAACCAAACTATTCCGAAGAAATGATGAAATTAGATGCAGCCCCGGTCCAATCTGATGAACCGGAAGATGAGTTTTTCCAACCTGCTTTAGAATTCATTATTGAAGAAGATGCAGCCAGCATTTCTAAGTTACAACGTAAATTCCGAATTGGGTACAACCGGGCTGCACGCATTATCGATGATATGGAAGCGCGTGGTTATGTAGGACCAGCCGACGGTAGCAAACCAAGGAAGGTTAACATTACTTTGGAAATGTTGGGTGAAAGTTCGGAAATTGAAAGTGATTTTTAAAGGTAAGAGTTTACATTCCGAAGGTTACCGCTCCATAAATGAAATTTAGATGAAATTTGTTACTCATATATTTCCTTAATTTCAAAACTATGATATTGTTGACTTAAGCGAGACATGTACTTGCAAAAATCGAGTGAATTCACTCAAAATGGAGGGTTTACATTGAATAAGAAAAAATTGGTAAGCTTATTGACTTTGGGTTTAAGTGCAAGTGTCCTATTGGCTGCATGTGGCAGTGAAGGCGAAGAAGCATCATCAGGAGTAGATGAAGGTGCTAGCTCGGTTGAATCAACAGATGGTGCATCATCAAACGACGATTTTTCAGTTGCGATGGTAACTGACATGGGTGGCGTGGATGACAAATCCTTCAACCAAAGTGCATGGGAAGGTTTAACTGCTTGGGGTGAAGAAAACGGTAAAGAAAAAGGCGTTGACGGATATGAATATATTCAATCTGAAAACGAATCAGACTTTATCACAAACATCACTACTGGCGTTAACAACGGTTTTGACGTTATTTTCGGTGTAGGCTATCTTTTGAAAGATGCCGTGCAAGAATCAGCAAATAATTACCCAGATACATACTTCGCGATTATTGACGATGTAATCGAGGGAGAAAATACAACGTCTGTAACATTTGCAGACAACGAAGCAGCATTCTTGGCGGGTGTCGCAGCTGCTAAATCAACTAAGACAAACCATGTAGGATTTGTCGGCGGTATGGAAGGCGTTGTTATCGACCGTTTCCACGCTGGGTTCCTTGCAGGGGTTGAATACGTAAATCCAGAAATTGAAGTAACTGTTCAATATGTTGGTAGCTTTGCAGATGCTGCTCAAGCTAAATCAATTGCAAACGGTATGTACTCAAATGGCGCAGACATCATTTACCAAGCAGCTGGAAACGCAGGTAACGGGGTTTTTGCTGAAGCACGTGATATCGTAACTGCAGATCCAAGCCGTGAAATTTATGTTATCGGTGTTGACCGCGACCAACAAGAAGAAGGTAAAGTTCAAGTTGATGGTGAAGAACGTGAATTGACTTTGACTTCTACTGTTAAAGGTGTAGGTGTTGCTGCTCATGAAATCGCAACATTGGCTATGAACGGTGAATTCCCAGCGAACCAAACAAAAGTATTGGGTCTAGCTGAAGCAGGTGTTAGCTTGACTGACGGTGTGTTGTCTGAAGAAGCTTTAACAGCAGTCCGTGAAGCAGAACAAAAAGTTATCAACGGAGAAATTGAAGTACCTGAAAAACCTGAATAATTGTTTTCAGGCAAACATACGAACGTTAGAGGGTTTGGGCAAAGTCTCAACCCTCTTTTTCTAATGTTCTGGTAAAAATTATCATTAATTTCTTAGGAGGTTCTGTATGGTTTGCGATAAAGAGTTACAGTATAATAAAGTAACTGTAATTAATTAAGTTACTTAAAAAGGAGGAAGACGCATGGTTGAGGAAAACTACGTGATCGAAATGATCAATGTTACGAAAGCTTTTGGAAATTTCAAAGCCAACGACAACATCAATCTCAAAGTCAAAAAAGGTGAAATCCATGCTCTCTTGGGTGAAAATGGAGCAGGAAAATCCACGTTGATGAATATCCTCTCCGGCTTATTGCAACCGACAAGTGGGATTATCAAAGTGAATGGCAAAGAAGAAAAAATTTCTTCACCATCTGTGGCCGATAAAATCGGAATCGGAATGGTCCATCAACATTTTATGTTAGTCAAAGACTTCACAGTCACAGAGAACATTATTCTTGGCAAGGAAACAACACGATTTGGTATTTTGAATAAAAAAGAAGCTGCACACACGATAAAGGAATTATCTGAAAAATATCATTTATATGTTGATCCAACCGCCAAAGTGGCAGACATTTCTGTGGGAATGGAGCAACGGATAGAAATTTTAAAAACACTCTACCGCGGGGCAGACATTCTTATTTTTGATGAACCAACAGCGGTGTTAACACCACAGGAAATTGAGGAATTAATGTCTATCATGAGAGGTTTAGCTGCCGAAGGTAAATCAATCATCTTAATCACTCACAAGTTAGATGAAATTAAACAAGTTGCTGACCGCGTTACGGTTATCCGTAAAGGTAAGAGTATCGACACTGTAGATGTTGCAAATACGTCCAAACAGGAAATGGCAGATATGATGGTAGGACGCTCTGTTATCTTTAAAACAGACAAAACTGCACCAAATCCACAAGAAACAGTCTTGGAAGTAACCAATCTAACCGTTAAAGAAAGTCGCGGTTTGGAAGCAGTTCGTGGCCTAAACCTAACTGTTAGAGCAGGAGAGGTTGTTGGGATTGCAGGGATTGATGGAAATGGCCAATCAGAATTAATTCAAGCTATTACAGGCCTAAGTAAGGTTGAAAGTGGAACAATTAAATTAAACGGCAAAGAAATTACGAATTTGCAGCCAAGGAAGATTACAGAAACCGGCGTCGGTCACATACCAGAAGACCGCCAACGTCATGGTTTAATCTTGCCGATGACGCTCTCAGAAAACATTGCACTACAAAGTTACTATCATGAACCATTTAGCCATAATTATTTCTTGAATGAGAACGAAATGGATGCTTATGCCATTCGTTTAATCCAGGAGTTTGACGTTCGTACTCAGAGCGAGAAATCTACTGCTGGTTCTTTATCTGGTGGTAACCAACAAAAAGCGATTATTGCTCGCGAAATTGATCGTGATCCGAGTTTGTTGATTGCAGCACAGCCGACCCGTGGATTGGACGTAGGTGCCATTGAATTTATTCATAAGCGTTTGGTTAACCACCGTGATGAAGGCAATGCTGTAATTTTGATGAGTTTTGAATTGGATGAAATATTAAATGTTTCCGACCGTATTGTGGTAATGTACGAAGGGAATATCGTAGCAGAAGTTACTCCATCCGAAACAAGTGAACAAGAGCTAGGTTTGTTAATGACGGGTAGTTCTCTTGAGAAAGCACGGGAAGAATTGGGACATAAACAACCGGAAGGGGGAATCGGACATGAGTAATTTATACACGAATAAAAGATTCCAGACTTTAGCAATTCCATTGCTTTCTGTTGTACTGGGAGTCATCGTGGGAGCTATTTTAATGTTAGCATTTGGGTATGATCCAGTCGCTGGATATGTCGCTATGTTCCGTGGAGCAGTGTCCAACCCGTTCTATATTGGTCAAACACTTCGAATGGCAGCGCCTCTGATTGTAATTGGTTTGGGTTTTGCTGTCGCAAATACGGCTGGATTCTTTAATATTGGGCTTTCAGGGCAGGTACTGATGGGGTGGTTTGCATCTATCTTGGTTGCACAAACATTCCCCGGGTTACCCAAGCTAATTCTATTGCCACTTGCAGTTATTGCCGGAATGATTGCCGGAGCAATTTGGGCTGGTATTGCTGGATTCTTGCGTGCTTACTTTGACACGAGTGAAGTCATTGTAACAATTATGTTGAATCATACTTCTTATCACATTGTGAATCACATCATTCGTACTTACATGGTAGAAGTCGGAGATTCAACTGAAAGAATTGTGGAAAATGCAAGTATGCGTATTCCGTTTTTAACAAGTATTACTAATAATTCGACCCTTCATATGGGTATTTTCATTGCAATCGTTATGGTGTTTATCGTATCGGTATTCATTAATAGAACGACATTCGGATTTGAATTACGTTCGGTCGGTTTGAATGCAGATGCGGCGGAATACTCAGGTATGAATGCAAAGAAAAATATTGTAATGGCGATGTTGATGAGTGGAGCTTTAGCTGGTTTAGGTGGAACAATGGAAGGTCTTGGAAATTTCCAAAACATCTTTGTTCAAGGTGGTATTCCCCAAATTGGTTTCGACGGAATGGGAGTAGCGTTATTGGGTTCGAGTAATCCAATTGGTATTCTTTTCTCTGCTTTACTATTTAGTGTCATGAAGACTGGTGGAACAACAATGCCATTGGCTGCGGGAACACCAAACGAAATCGTTGATATTGTTATTGCCTTGATCATTTTCTTTGTTGGGGCAAATTACATAATCCGCTTATTGCTTTCCAAACTTCAAAAGACTGAAAAGAAAGAGGTGGCGTAGATGGATATCATTGGCATTTTAACACTTGTCGTTTCGAACACATTAGTATATTCTGCACCACTTATTTTTGCCGGTCTAGGTGGAACCTTCTCTGAACGTAGTGGGATCGTTAACGTTGGTATTGAAGGGATTATGGTAATGGGAGCTTTTTCATCCATTGTCTTTAACCTCTCATATGCGGGTACTTTTGGTACTGCTACACCTTGGATAGGCTTATTGGTCGGTGGGATCGTAGGAGTTCTGTTTTCTTTGATCCATGCTTTGGCAACCGTTAATTTACGCGCTGACCACATCATTTCAGGTACGGTTCTTAATCTACTTGCTCCTGCTTTGGCACTTTTCTTGACGAAAGTTCTCTATGATGGTCGTGGCCAAACTGACTTTATCGTACGTAACTTTGGAAAAACAAGTTTCCCAATTTTGAAAGATATTCCAGTCATCGGACGTATCTTCTTTACTAACACGTTGAGTGTTGCATATTTGGGTATATTTGTAGCTTTTATTAGCTACTTCGTTATTTTCCGTACATCGTTTGGTTTGCGTTTACGCTCTGTTGGTGAGCATCCACAAGCTGCAGATACATTGGGAATCAATGTATACATGATGCGTTATGCGGGTGTCATGATTTCTGGTCTGATGGGTGGTATCGGTGGTGCGGTTGTTGCACAATCAATCTCTTTAAACTTCTCACATGCAACGATTGCTGGACAAGGATTTATAGCAATGGCAGCGATGATTTTTGGTAAATGGAATCCAATTGGTGTTATGGGTGCCGCTCTATTCTTTGGGTTCTCTCAAAGTTTGAGTGTTATCGGGAACTACATTCCAGTCATCAAAGACATTCCGAACGTTTTCTTGTTCGTATTGCCTTATGTGTTAACGATTGTTGTGTTAGTTGGCTTTATTGGAAAATCAAAAGGCCCGGCAGCAAACGGGACAACATATATCAAAACAAAATAAGTCTGAATAACGAAAAAATGTCCCGGAAACGGGGCGTTTTTTCGTTATTCAGGATTTTTCAAGTTTGTAAAAGCACTTAAATTAGAGTATAGTTTTCTTATATTGTGTAAATCGAGGAAGTGAAGTGAACATATGGACTTACAATTAGCAAAAGGTGTAGGAGCCTATATCCAATCTACAAACAAATTTAAAACAATATTAATTGAATACAAATTCAGGGCTAACTATAACCCAGCAACAGCAACGGCCCGCACGCTCTTAAAAAATGTACTGGTTACAAATTCAAAGAAATACCCATCACAAAAAGCGCTGGATAATCAGATGTCGTGGTTATATGGGGCTTCATTAAGCTCTTCTTCGCAACGTTATGGCACCCAGCATGTTCTTTCATTCCGACTTAAAATTGTTAATGATCGTTATATTGGTGGAGATGAAACTTTACTGGAAGAAGGCGTTGCTTTTTTACAAGAAATTATTTTCAACCCAAATGTTGAAAACGCTACTTTTCATGAACCGACCTTTAACCGAGAAAAAATTAATTTAGCACATTATTTCAACTCACTGGAAGATGACAAAGGCAAGTTTGCTAATATCAAACTAAATGAAACGTTATTTGAAGGTACTGACCAAGCCTACCTTGGGATGGGTTCAGAAGAATTCTTGGAAATGAATACAAGCGAGTCCATTTACCAAACTTACCAAAATATGTTGAAAAATGATTCAGTTGATATTTATGTGTCCGGTGATGTCGATAACGAAAGAATTGTCAAAGCAATTAACAATCAAACGCTAACCGACCGGGATCCCTTGCCGATTGGACCATTCTTCGATTTAGACCTGCGTCCGGAAATTGCTAAAGTAGAACATTATTCTGATGTCACTCAAGGAAAACTGCTTTTTGGTTTCAAGTCGCCCGCTCACTATGGTAATGCTGAATATTACGCAGGCATGGTATTTAACGGCCTTTTCGGTGGTTTCCCACATTCTAAGCTATTCCAAAATGTGAGAGAAAAAGAAAGTTTGGCTTATTCTGCTTCAAGTTATTTGGACTATATTCGAGGTACAATGGTCGTTTCAACAGGTATCGCTTTTGAGAAAAAAGACCAGGTAGAAAAAATTGTATTGGCACAGCTTGAAGATATGCAAGCTGGTGATTTTTCTGATGATTTGATAAACCAGACTAAAAATATGCTTATCAATCAATACAAACAAAACGACGACAGTCAAGCGGCAGCATTAAGCAAAATATACTCCAACCAACTTCTCACTGGAAAAAACATTTCTGATGATGAATGGTTACAAGCGGTAAATGAGGTAACGCATGAAGACATTGTTAATATTGCAAAACAAATGAAATTACAAGCCATATTCTTTTTGAAAGGGGAGGAACAGGAAAATGTATAAAGTTAAATATCCTCTTTTAGATGAAACTGTTTATCAAGAAAAACTAGCGAATGGGTTACAAGTCATCCTTATTCCAAAATCCGGATTTGCCAAAACTTACGGCATCATGACGACGAATTTTGGTTCCATTGATAATCACTTTGTACCCTTGCAATCCGATTCAGAATTGTTAGTGCCAGATGGCGTTGCTCATTTTCTGGAACACAAGCTTTTTGAAGGCGATGATCATGATGCATTTGATGATTTCGCTAAATTAGGTTCATCCGCCAATGCATTCACATCATTCACACGGACAAGTTATTTATTTTCGGCCACAAGCATGGTAAAAGAAAATGTGGAAACTTTATTGGATTTTGTTCAGGATCCCCATTTTACTGTAGAAGGAACAGAAAAAGAAAAGGGGATTATTGCACAAGAAATCCAGATGTACGAAGACAATCCGGACTGGCGTTTGTTTTATGGACTATTAAAAAATATGTATCCCAAACATCCTCTTTCTATTGATATTGCTGGAACAACGGATAGTATCCAGGCTATTACACCTGAGATTTTACAATCTTGTTATGATACTTTCTACCATCCGTCAAATATGAATCTTGTTATTATTGGTAATTTCCCGGTTGAGGAAACGATGGCGGTTATTAAATCCAATCAAGACATGAAAAAGTTTCCGGATGAAGAACATATTATCCGCTTTATGCCCTCTGAGACAGTCGCTGATATTAAGCCGCATGGCGAAATGGAAATGGATGTTAAACGACCAAAAGTGATATTGGGTGTCAAGGGATTGAATAATCAAGTCAGCGGGAATGAAGCAGATAACTATTATTTGAAAGGTTCCTTATTAATGGAATTACTTTTTGGTAGAGGATCTGACAATTTTAATCTTCTTTATGATGAAGGTATTCTGGATGATAGTTTTGGCTATAATTTTAATATTGATCGTAGTTTCAATTTTATGGCTATGGAAGTTGACACAAATGAACCAGAAAAAGTTTTAAAAGCCTGGAAAGACATTTTGTTGAACTGGAAAAAAGATTCTGGTTTTAACGTTGAAAATTTTGAACTATTAAAACGTGCTTTCATAGGCGAACAGTTACAGGCATTTAATTCATTGGAGTATATTTCGAACCAGTATGGCTATTTATATTTCAATGGAATCGAGATGTTCAACCGTATCGAACGTCTTGAAGCTCTAACTTTAGCTGATTTATCCAATTTTGCTGAACATTATATTAAAGACCAAGTTATGAGTACCTTTATCATTAAGCCGAAGAAAGGGAAATAAGCATGAAGATTGCACTAGTTACTGGAGCCTCTGGCGATATTGGCTTCAGTATATGTCAGTCATTGGCAGCAGATGGTTGGTCTTTGTACTTACATTATCACTCCAATAAACAAAAAGTTATCCAGTTATTAAAAGAATTGGAGCAATCTTTTCCAAAGCAAGAGTTTTTTCTTGTTCAAGCAGATTTGAGTGACGCTACTGCTGTGTCAGCATTAAAGAATCAATTGTTTTCCTTGAATGCACTTGTTTTTGCACATGGCACAACAGAATTTGGCTTACTGCGTGACTTGACGCCGGAAAGCATGGATTATTTGTGGAACATGCATGTTAAGGTTCCTATTTTAATTGCGCAAGCGGTCCAAGAAAAAATTCATAGAACTGAAAACGGGCGGATTGTCTTTATAAGTTCCATCTATGGGGAAATGGGTAGCAGCAATGAGGTTTTTTATAGCACAGTGAAAGGCGCCCAAATTGCTTTTGTTAAAGCGTACAGCAAAGAAGTTGCGAGCTGGGGGCTTACAGTAAATGCAGTAAGCGCCGGTGCCATTAATACCCAGATGAATAGTCACTATTCTGGGGATGAGCTTTTAGACTTGAAGAGTGAAATTCCTATGGGGCGGCTTGGAGAAGCATCGGAAATAAGTTTTTGGGTGCAACAGTTACTCAAACCAGAGAGTGCTTATATGACTGGTCAAACCCTTACGGTTAGTGGTGGCTGGCTAAAATAGCAAGATATTTTTCCCTGAAAGTAATTATGATATAATTACTTCAAAGTGAGAATAGGTGGTGTCGGGAATGGATGAACCAACTCATGTCGGAAATCGCTTGAAGCAAGCACGGAAAAAAAAGGGTTATACTTTAGACGATATGCAACAGCTGACTAAGATCCAAAAACGCTATTTAATTGCTATTGAAGAAAACAGATTGGAAGATCTTCCAGGTGAATTCTTTGTCAGCAATTTTATTCGCCAATATGCTGATGTTGTAGGTATAACTTTGAATGACGAAATAGGCAGGGGATATTCCTATCAGGATTTGCAGGAACCAAAAGAAAGGTCCCTTCCTACGCGTTCGGAACTGAAACGCTCTTCACGCGAAAAAAAATTCATTTATAGTAATGATGCCAAAAATAGTTTGCCAACCTTTTTATTAGTACTGATGTTCTTATTTATTTTAGGTTCTATTTGGTTTTATACCTTTTATATGAAAGGGAATGGGGCTGATTCTAATGATGTGCCTTCATCCCAATCTCAGCAAGTGGCTCAATCTTCTGCTGAAAGTTCAGAAAGCGTTGAGAGTAGCGAAGAAGTGGAAGTTCCTCAAGCGGGAACGGTTATTACAGCATCCACCGAAGAAGCAGATTCACCGACCTATATAATAACAGGATTGGACTTACCAAATACGCTCGCAATCGAAGTTAATAACACTGGAAGCTCTTGGGTATCTGTCACTACTGATGGAAATAATTCTATTTTCGAAGGAACAATTCCTGGTGGAACGACTCAAACGGAAGAATTAGCAGAGGGAGTAAATCAAATTATTATCCGAGTAGGTTACTTACCTTCTACTACGATTAAATTCGGAGATACTTCTGTTACGTTGCCGGATGATTACCAAACAAATCAAACACAAACACTCATTTTTAATCTTGAGTAGTTAAGTAGTAAGGAGATTTTTATTTTGAATTTACCAAACAAACTAACCGTCTTACGAATATTTATGATTCCATTATTTATCGTATTGATGGTAGCTCCCCTGGATTGGGGAATGATTTCAATCTGGGGATCAACTTTCACGACTGCAGAATTAATTGGGACCATCGTTTTTGCAGTTGCCAGTTTCACGGACTGGTTGGATGGTTATATTGCACGCAGAGACAACATTGTCACTAACTTTGGTAAATTTGCAGATCCATTAGCAGATAAAATGCTGGTAGCCACTGCATTTATTGTTTTAGTGGAAAAAGGATTGGCACCAGCCTGGGTTGTGGCTATTATCATCTGTAGAGAACTAGCAGTAACAGGATTACGTTTGTTGTTGGTAACCGGAGGAGAAGTTATGGCAGCAGCGTGGCCAGGGAAAATTAAAACCGCGACACAAATGTTGGCGATAATTTTACTTTTTCTGGATAATCTTCCATTTGAAGGGTTAGGTATTCCTTTTGCTTCAATTATGTTATACCTATGCCTCCTGTTCACGATTTACTCTGGTGTCGATTACTTCATCAAAAACAAAGAAATATTTGCCGACTCATTCAAAAATTAATCAAGTTATCAAAAGAAAACAATTTATAAAATTGTTTTCTTTTTTTAAATTGAAATTCAATTTTTTTGCTTATATATGTATAGGAGGGGTACTATGATTGCAGAAATCATTTCTGTGGGAACTGAATTACTATTAGGACAGATCGTCAATACCGATGCTGCTTATTTAGCGAAAAATTTAGCGGATTTAGGAATTAATGCTTATTTTCAAACGGTTGTAGGGGATAACGTCAATCGCCTTAAAGAGGCAATCACAATTGCGGAAGGAAGGAGTGAACTCCTTATTTTTACGGGTGGCTTAGGACCGACCCAGGATGATGTGACGAAAGAAACGGTAGCATACCATCTGCAAGAAAATCTCATTTTGGATGACACGGCACTCGCAAATATCAAATCCTATTTCGAACTTTCAGGTCGTAAGATGACAGAAAATAATCGAAAACAGGCGCTTTATTTTGAAAATGGAATTGGTTTCCCTAATCGCAATGGACACGCACTAGGGACGTTCATAGAGAAGGGGAAGCATTTATATCTCCTGGTGCCTGGACCGCCGAAGGAATTAACCTTGATGTTTGACAATGAAATACTCCCTTTTCTTGAAAAGTATTTAGGCGGAAGCAGACAATCGCTTGTATCCAAAACCTTAAGATTTTACGGCATTGGTGAGTCGGAATTGGTGACTAAACTTGATTATCATATAAAAAGTCAAACCAACCCAACGGTAGCTCCCTATGCTGGCGATTATGAGGTAACGTTGCGTTTAACGGCTAGTGGAACAGATGAAAATTCATGTGTGGCTTTATTATCTGAAAAAACAAAAGAAATTTTGGAGATAGTAGGCGATTACTATTATGGTGAGGGTCATAATAACAGTCTGGTCAAAACGGTAGGGAATTTACTGAAAGAGCAACACAAAACGATTAGTGCTGCTGAAAGCTTAACTGGGGGATTATTCCAATCGACTTTAGTGTCGATACCCAATTCGAGTGATTATTTTATGGGTGGCATGGTGACATATCACGAGTCCGTTAAAAGGGAAGTCCTGGGTGTGCCAGCAGCAATCGTTCAAGAACATGGTGTTGTCAGTGAGGCTTGTGCAATGGCGATGGCTGATCGTTGTCGCGAAATATTTCAAACGGATATTGCTATTTCTTTTACCGGAGTGGCCGGTCCGGAAGCTTTAGAAGGAGAACCTGCTGGTACTGTTTGGATCGGGTTAAGCCAAAAAGGTAAAAATACAAAAGCGCTAAAATATCGCTTTATGCATAACCGCACCGGGAACCGCGAACGGAGCGTCATGCAGGGTCTGGATTTAATAAGACGTTCGCTACTCGAATAACAAAAGCGAACGTTTGTTCACTTTTATCTTGCTTTTTTAAGGTAAGTGTTATAAAATTACTATGCTAATGAAGTTAAACGAAATAAACCTTTTGGAGGCTATATAATGGCAAATAACAATGAAAATAGACAAAAAGCTTTAGATGAAGCAATGAAAAAAATAGAACGTACATATGGTAAAGGCTCTATCATGAAAATGGGTGACAAAGTAGAAACAGAAATCTCCACAGTTCCAAGTGGTTCTGTAGCTTTGGATATTGCATTAGGGGTTGGCGGTTACCCTCGTGGACGAATCATTGAGATTTACGGACCAGAGTCTTCAGGTAAAACAACTGTAGCCCTCCATGCCATTGCTGAAGCACAAAAAAAAGGTGGCGTTGCTGCATTTATCGATGCTGAGCACGCATTAGATCCAAAATACGCTCGTGCAATTGGCGTTAACGTGGATGAGTTGCTCTTGTCACAACCTGACACAGGGGAACAAGGTTTGGAAATTGCCGATGCATTAATTTCTTCTGGAGCAATCGATATTGTGGTTATTGACTCGGTTGCTGCGTTAGTTCCACGAGCTGAAATCGAAGGCGAGATGGGAGATTCCCATATGGGGCTACAAGCGCGTTTAATGTCCCAAGCATTACGTAAATTATCGGGTTCAATCAACAAGACAAAAACAATTGCTATTTTTATCAACCAAATCCGTGAAAAAATCGGTATTATGTTTGGAAACCCTGAAACAACACCGGGTGGTCGTGCCCTGAAATTCTACTCCACTATCCGTTTAGAAGTTCGTCGTGCTGAGCAAATTAAATCGGGTACGGATGTCATTGGGAACCGTACCAAAATAAAAGTGGTTAAGAATAAGGTTGCGCCACCATTTAAGGTCGCAGAAGTCGATATTATGTACGGACAAGGTATCTCCAGTGTTGGGGAAGTAGTCGATATTGCTTCTGAGCATGATATCATCAATAAGAGTGGTTCTTGGTACTCTTATAAAGATGAACGAATTGGGCAAGGCCGTGAAAATGCCAAGAATTTCTTGATTGAAAACCCTCAAATGTTAGAGGAAATCGATCGCAAGGTTCGTGCCATCTATGGTATTGGAGATGCCCTTCCTGAAGATGCTGAAACTAAAGAAGTAACAGAACTCCTGGAAGATTAATAAAAATTTCCTTCCTGACATGTATGATATGGGCTCCTACTTTTAATAGTAGGGGTCTTTTTCGTTCATAAACTAGCTGCAGAGGGATAATTTTATTGACAGTAGCGGTTACAAAGTTTAGAATTGAATTATATGTTTCTTTAAATAGGATGCATATATTAAAAAATATTTTTAATTTTTAACGACAAATTGAATAGATACGGAGGTGAAACGATGGAATGGATGTACGTTGCCTTCGCTGCTATCATAGCCTTAATTTTAGGTGTCGTTATCGGGTATACATATCGGAAATCGAGTCATGAAAAGGAAATCGCTGGCGCGAATAACACAGCTACGGCAATCTTGGAGAATGCTGAAAGAGAAGCGGAAAACAAGAAAAAGGAAGCTATGTTAGAAGCGAAGGAAGAGGGCCAAAAATATCGTTCCGCTATCGAAGCAGAATTGCGCGATAGAAGAAACGAGCTAACCAAACAAGAAAATCGGCTTATCCAAAAAGAAGAGAATTTGGATAGAAAAGATAATAATTTCTCCAAGCGTGAAAAAACTATCGAGCAAAAAGAAGAAAATCTTGTTAAACGCACGCAAGCATTGGTGACTGAAGAAGATCGAATCCAGGAAATTATCGAATCACAACAGAGGGAACTGGAACGAGTAGCAACGCTATCAAGAGAAGATGCTAAGGCAATTATCATGAAAGAAACGGAAGACCAATTAACGAACGAACGCGCTATCATGGTGAGAGAATCTGAACAACAAGCCAAGGATGAAGCAGAAAGAAAAGCGAAGAATATTATTCTTCAAGCGATTCAACGTAGCTCTGCTGACATGGTTTCAGAAACAACGGTATCGGTGGTAATTTTACCTAACGATGACATGAAAGGTCGCATTATCGGACGTGAAGGTCGTAATATCAGAACTCTTGAATCGCTAACGGGAATCGATTTAATTATCGATGATACCCCGGAAGCAGTAGTCTTGAGTGGTTTTGATCCAATCCGACGTGAAATTGCAAAAATGGCATTAGAGAAGTTGATTCAAGATGGTCGGATTCATCCGGCACGTATTGAGGAAGCTGTTGATAAAGCTCGCAAAGAAATGGATGAACGAATCCGCGAAATTGGTGAACAAGCTACCTTTGAAGTAGGTATTCACTCAATTCACCCTGATTTAATTAAGATTCTTGGTCGTATGCATTTCAGAACAAGTTATGGTCAAAATGTTTTGAACCACAGTATCGAAGTTGCTAAATTGGCCGGTATTATGGCAGGCGAGTTAGGTGAAGATATCACACTTGCGAAACGCGCAGGATTGCTTCATGATATTGGAAAAGCTCTCGATCATGAGATTGAAGGTTCTCACGTTGAAATCGGTGCAGAAATTGCTCATAGATACAAAGAAAATGGTGTTGTTGTCAATGCAATTGCATCCCACCATGGTGATGTAGAAGCAAACAATGTTATTTCTGTCTTGGTTGCGGCGTCTGATGCTCTATCAGCAGCGCGTCCAGGGGCACGAAGTGAATCTTTGGAAAATTATATTCGGAGATTGGAACGATTGGAAAGTATTGCGAACGAATTTGAAGGCGTTGATTATAGTTTCGCTATTCAAGCGGGTCGTGAAATCAGAATTATGGTGAAACCTGAATCTGTAGATGATGCTCATGCAATTTTGATGGCACGCGACATCAAATCAAAAATCGAAGAAGAATTAGACTATCCGGGACACATTAAAGTTACGGTTATACGCGAAACAAGAGCAATTGAATATGCAAAATAACGAGGCAGGGTGCAAACCCTGTCTTTTCTGTTTGTTCACTCAAATTTTATGGTGTTGGTAGGTACTCCTCTTGGAAATCCCGCAGGATGGAGTGGTTGCTTGTGGCCGTGTCAAGGATGCAATGCGAAAGTAGGGATCGTTGGCGCTTCAGCGTCTACGATCCCTTTGAGGCTTGCAAGCCCGGAGACTCCAGGCTCCGGGCGGGTCCCACGGCAGCACACAAGCAACCACGTAGGCCGAAGGGCATTTCCTTCACCAACACCAAATAACCAAGAACCAATTTTATTCGCTTTTATGTTAAACTAATATAATGAATGAAGAATAGAGAAGAGGCAAATATATAAATGAAAGTGTTATTCGTTGGAGATGTAGTGGGTTCAATAGGAAGAAAAATGTTGATTGAATCCTTACCCTTATTAAAAGCTAAATACCGCCCACAATTTACTATTGTTAATGGAGAAAATGCAGCAGGAGGCCGTGGGATTACCGAAAAAATTTATAAAGAATTTTTACAAGCGGGTGTCGACTTAATTACAATGGGAAACCATACTTGGGATAATCGAGATATTTTCGAATTTATCGGAAATGATAAAATAAAAATGATAAGACCGGCTAACTTTCCAGAAGGAACGCCTGGCATAGGATATAAAATCATCCAGATTAATCAGACTAAAATAGCCGTTATCAATATGCAAGGGCGTGTCTTTTTAAATGATTTGGATGACCCTTTTCGAAAGATGGATAAAATCCTGGCGGAGATTGGTGAAGAAACACAGTGTATATTCGTGGATTTCCACGCTGAGGCAACAAGTGAAAAACAAGCCATGGGTTGGTATTTGGATGGTCGCGTATCAGCTGTTGTTGGTACCCATACCCATATCCAAACGAATGATGCGCGTATTCTACCTAAGGGCACTGCCTATTTAACGGATGCTGGAATGACCGGTTCATATGATAGTGTTCTTGGAGTAGAAACGCATATCATCCTTGACAAATTCTTAAAACAACTTCCAGTTCGCCACGAAATTCCTGAAGAAGGAAGAAAACTACTCAGTGGTTGTTATGTCGAAATTGACGATCGTTCGGGAAAGGCCACGAAAATTGAAACGATCATGATTAATGATGATCGACCTTTTGGGAGTGGTTATTAATGAACGTAAACGAGTACCATATTGAATCTGACATAAATAAAGAATTAGACAAATTAATTGCTTTATTGTTACAGAAAGAGGAAATCATTGCATTTCAAAAAGCTGAGAGTAAAGTGGAAGAGAGTAAATGGGTTCAAGATACGATTGAACAAATAAAAAATAAACAACGTGACTTAGTCAATTTCGAATATTATGAGAAACCAGAAGCCTATAAAAAAACACTGGATGAATTGAATGCTTTAAATAAAGCAATAGATGAAAACATTACGGTACAACAATATCGTGCGTCATTGGTAGAAGCAAATGAAGTTGTCCAATTCCTTTTTAAACAAATACAAACCGAAGTAGATTCAATAACTGATTGAGGTGAAAGCATGCCACAAAAAACGAAACAAACGCCAATGATGGAACAATATACGGCAATAAAAAAACAATACCCTGATTCATTTTTATTTTATCGTTTAGGCGATTTTTACGAGTTGTTCAATGAAGATGCTATAAAAGCAGCAAAAATTCTTGAGATAACACTGACAAGTCGTAACAAAAATGCCGATAACCCAATTCCGATGTGCGGGGTACCATACCATGCTGCCAAAGATTATATACGGAAATTAATTGACGGTGGCCATAAAGTTGCCGTCTGCGAGCAAATGGAGGACCCAAAGGCAACGAAGGGCATGGTTAGACGCGAAGTTGTCCAAGTACTGACGCCAGGAACGTATATGGACGAAACAAATGGTGATGGTAAAAAAAATAATTACCTTGTCGCGATAGAAAAGCATGAGACTGGTTATGCTTTTGCCTATACGGACATTGGTACGGGAGAGACACGAGTCACCGTATTAGAAAATGAAGATGCAGTAATGAACGAAGTGCAATCGGTACAAGCGAAAGAAATCGTTGTACAGGCGGTTGCTACTTTTCCTTTTATTGAAACGTTGCAGGAACGATTCGGGGTCATTATCTCCCGACATGATGAGAAAGTAGCAGATTCAATTCTTGAATCCGTTTTGGAAGACATCGCTGAACAGCCTTGCCGGGATGTATTGACACTTTTGATTAGTTACTTGTCGCATACCCAAAAACGGAGCTTATCCCATATTCAAAAAGCGATTCGCTATCAATCCGATCAGTACTTAAAGATGGATACGTATGCCCGTCGAAATCTGGAATTGACAACCTCGATCCGAGATCAACAAAAGACAGGGAGTTTATTGTGGCTCATTGACCGCACGAAAACAGCTATGGGCGGGCGGAAGCTGAAACAGTGGCTAGAAAAACCTCTTATTAACGAACAAGATATACGCAACCGCCAATTGAAGGTGCAATCGTTATTAGCCCATTATTTTGAGCGAATGGATATTAGCCAAGCGTTGACCTCTGTTTACGATTTAGAAAGACTCGTGGCAAAAATCTCGTTCGGTAGCGTAAACGGGCGTGATTTGATTCAATTAAAGCGGTCCTTGGAACAGCTACCTGTTTTAAGGCAAATACTGGAAGCGACGCAAGATGCCATTTGGTCTGATACGCTCACTAAAATAGAGGACATGCCCGAAATCGTTGCATTGATTGAAAAAGCGATTGTCGACGACCCCCCAATTTTAATAACGGATGGAAATATCATCAAAGATGGTTTCAATGAAACGTTAGATAAGTATCGGGATGCCATGACAAATGGAAAAAAATGGATTGCCGCTTTGCAACAGTCCGAAAGGGAAAAAACCGGCATTAAAACGCTAAAAATAGGCTTTAATCGCGTTTTTGGTTATTACATCGAGGTTTCCAAGGCGAATGTATCTAATTTGCCAGAAGGGCTTTACGATCGAAAACAAACATTGGCAAATGCAGAACGTTTTATTACACCGGAATTAAAAGAAAAAGAACGAATTATTCTTGAAGCAGAAGAAAAATCAGCGACGCTTGAGTATGAACTATTCCTTGAAATTCGGGAACACGTTAAAAAATACAGCAAAAAATTACAGGTTTTAGCGAAATATATTTCGGAACTGGATGTATATCAAGGGTTTGCAGAAATAGCTGAAGAAAAACATTACACGCAACCGATGATTTCAGCACAATCGAAAACCATTAATATTATTAACGGGCGTCATCCAGTCGTTGAAGAAGTGTTAGGCAAAGAAAAATACATTGCCAACAACTTAATCATGGAAGACAAGAACGAGATTCTACTCATTACGGGACCCAATATGTCTGGTAAGAGTACTTATATGCGTCAACTAGCTTTGATTGTCATCATGGCCCAAATTGGGTGTTATGTGCCGGCAGATGTAGCCGAATTGCCTATATTTGATCAAATTTTTACGCGAATTGGTGCAGCAGATGATTTGTATTCAGGCCAAAGTACTTTTATGGTAGAAATGGTGGAAACAAACCAAGCATTACAATATGCGACTGAACGCAGCTTGATTTTATTCGATGAGATTGGAAGAGGGACCGCTACTTTTGATGGAATGGCTCTGGCCGAAGCGATTATTCGCTATTTGCATGGATCAAATAAAGGTAAGATGCTGTTTTCCACTCATTACCATGAGTTGACGGTATTGGACCAAGAACTATCGGCTTTAAGAAATGTCCATGTTGGTGCCATCGAGCAAAATGGTGAGTTGGTTTTCCTTCATAAAATAATGACTGGGCCAGCGGATAAAAGTTATGGATTACACGTAGCGAAATTGGCGGGAATGCCTGAAGACCTACTGGTAGAAGCAAAACAGATACTTGAACGATTGGAAAATACCGAGAAAGTATCCGTTCCTGTTGATTCAACCCAACAGTTATCATTGTTTACTGAAAATCAATTAGACATGAACGAGAAACAAGTCGTCAACGAGATGAGTGAGTTCTCTTTGGAAAATCATTCACCTCTACAAGCCATGAATCAGTTGAACGAATGGAAGCAATTACTGAAAAAGAAATGATGGTGATTTGCCTTGGCAACAATAAAGACATTATCTGAACAACTATCCAACCAAATTGCTGCCGGAGAAGTGATCGAGAGACCATCCTCGGTTGTGAAAGAGCTGGTGGAAAATGCGATTGATGCTGGTAGTAGCCAGATTGATATTTTAATTGAAGAAGCTGGATTAAAGAAAATCATGGTCAGTGATAATGGTGGCGGTATTCATCCCGATGAGGTCGTTCTAGCGTTTGAACGCCATGCGACCAGTAAAATTTATACAACCCAAGATTTATTTCGTATTCATTCACTGGGTTTTCGTGGCGAAGCTCTACCAAGTATTGCTTCTGTATCAAAGTTAACCCTCGAGAGTGCAACGATTGATTTACCTGGGAAGTATATTCGTATCGAAGGCGGCAACATTGTCGAGGAGAAAATTCATGGTGCAAGAAAAGGGACAACCTTGACAGTTGAGAGTTTATTTTACAATACACCTGCACGTTTGAAATACATCCGTACCTTACAAACGGAATTGGCCAGTATCTCTGATATTGTCAATAGGCTAGCGCTAAGCCACCCCAAAATAGCCTTCCGTCTTGTAAATGAAGGAAATCAAATGTTACGAACAAGTGGTAATGGTGATCTGAAACAAGCGATTGCGGGGGTCTATGGAACGGCCGTTGCTCGTAAGATGCTGCATATTGAAGCTGAAGATCTGGATTTCAAGTTAAGCGGGTATGTGAGCAAACCTGAATTGACGCGAGCAAGCCGAAATTATATGACTTTCATATTAAATGGCCGCTATATCCGTAACTATAATCTCCAAAAAGCTTTAGTTGAAGGTTTCGGATCACGTTTAATGATTGGTCGTTTTCCAGTTGCGGTCATTACAGTCGATACAGATCCGTTGCTACTGGATGTGAATGTTCATCCCTCTAAAAAAGAAATCAGGATCAGTAAAGAAACCGAACTGTCAGCTCTGATTATAAAAGCTGTTCAAGCCGCAATGAAAGAAGTTGTCTCCATACCAAGCGGGTTAGAAAATTTATCATTCAAAAGAAACCCGGTTCAAGTTGAACAACATGAACAAATTCAAGTTGAGTTAGAATCTCCAAAGTTTAACTATGAATCACCTAAAGTGGAAACACAAATCCCCGGGGAACAGATTCAGGAAGCGTTTGGTGAAGTGGTAGTGGATGAAGAAGATTACACACCACCTACTACGCATGACGCGTCTGTATTGGACGCTGTGAAGAACGTGGAAAATGAGGAAGAGACCATCCAAAGTTTTCCGGAGTTATATTATTTTGGTCAGATGCATGGTACTTATTTATTTGCACAAAATGATAAAGGGCTTTATATGATCGATCAACATGCAGCTCAAGAACGTATTAAATACGAATTCTACCGTGACGAAATCGCCAGAGTGGCTAATACATTACAAAGCCTGTTGGTACCGATAACCATCGATTTAACCTCGGATGAATTCTTAAAAATAAACGATAACCATGATAAATTAGAAGAAATCGGGATTTATCTCGAGCCATTTGGGAAACATACCTTTTTGCTATCACAACATCCAACCTGGTTCAAACCGGGGCAAGAAGAAGGGATAGTGAATGACATCATCCAAATGGTATTATCTGATGAAGGCTTATCCGTCAAAAAACTTCGCGAAGCTACCGCAATTATGATGAGTTGTAAACGATCGATCAAAGCCAATCATCATTTGCCTGATTATGAAGCAAGGCAGTTATTGGCGGACTTAGCCAAGACTAAAAATCCCTATAACTGTCCGCATGGACGCCCTGTATTAATCCATTTTTCAAATACCGATATGGAAAAAATGTTCAAACGTATTCAGGATGCACATTAAGCCTGATTGTTTTGAAAAAGAATTTTTATGAGTTAAAATAAGTAATAACAAATTGAGAGACAAAGGAATGAAAGATATGACTGATAAAGAACAATTGCGTCAAAAACTTACCCCACTTCAATATGAAGTAACCCAGAATGAAGCGACTGAGCGGCCATTCTCCGGAGAATACGATGATTTCTATGAAAAGGGGATTTTTGTTGACGTTGTTAGCGGAGAACCTTTATTTAGCTCTACAGATAAATATGATGCTGGGTGTGGATGGCCTTCATTTTCCAAGCCAATTGCACAATTGACAGAAAAAGTAGATACCAAATTGGCTCGGGAAAGAACTGAAGTCCGTAGCAGTCAAGCGGATTCACACCTAGGACACGTTTTTGAAGACGGTCCGGAAGAAATGGGTGGCTTACGTTACTGTATCAATTCAGCTGCGATGCGATTTGTTGCCTACGAAGATTTAGAAAAAGAAGGATATGGCGAATATCGTTCGCTATTCAATTAAATTACCTTCCGGAAAGGACCTCTGAGTGATTTGATGCGGAGGTCCTTTCTTTTTGTTTTTCAAGATATTTTCCCCATCATAACCGTACCTGTGATATGATAGACGTTAGAAAAATTGAAAGGGGAAAGGCTCATGTATGAATATTTACGAGGAATCATAGTAGGCGTTCATCCCACTTATATTGTGCTGGATGTGAATGGAATCGGGTACCAAATTCTCGTAGCGAACCCTTTTCGATATTCTTCTTTACAGAAAGAAGAGACCCAAATATATATCCATCAAGCAGTCCGTGAAGACAGCATTACATTATATGGTTTCAAAGATTTTAGGGAAAAGCAGCTTTATCTTAAACTTATTAGTGTTTCTGGAATAGGACCAAAAAGTGGTTTATCCATTTTGGCGAATGGGGATCATGATGGTTTGATTCATGCAATCGAGGCAGAAAACAGCACGTATTTGACGAAGTTTCCGGGAGTTGGCAAGAAAACAGCTTCACAAATTGTGCTGGATTTGAAAGGGAAGCTAACTGAATTACTGGATGGTGCAGAAATAGATCAGCCAACTGTTGTAGAGGAAGATGGAAATATTCATCTTTCCGAAGCTGAAGAGGCCTTGCAAGGGCTTGGCTATTCCGTTCGGGAAATAAATAAAGTCATACCAAAACTAAAAGAACAATCATTTACAAGCACAGAAGAAGTTCTGCGTATGGCATTCAAGTTGTTATTGAAAGGGTAGGAGGGGTGTATAATGGACGACTTTCGCATACTATCAAGTGATGTTGTTGGAGATAATGAAGAAACGATTGAGCAGTCCTTGCGTCCGCAAACACTAAAAGAGTATATCGGGCAAACCAAGGTAACGAGTGAATTGCAGATTTATATCGAAGCAGCAAAAATGCGTAATGAAGCCTTGGACCATGTTTTATTGTATGGCCCTCCTGGGCTAGGCAAGACAACGCTGGCGCGGGTTATTGCTAATGAGATGAATGTTAATATCCATACGACAAGTGGACCTGCCATTGAAAAACCGGGTGATTTAATGGTTCTTTTGAATGAGCTTGAACCAGGGGATGTATTATTTATTGATGAAATCCACCGTTTGCCTCGCATCGTTGAAGAAGTATTGTACTCGGCGATGGAAGATTATTTTGTCGATATTATTATTGGTCAAGATTCAAATGCGCGCCCAGTTCATTTTTCACTACCTCCCTTCACATTGATAGGGGCGACAACGAAAGCCGGTAGTCTATCTGCTCCTTTACGTGCCCGTTTCGGAATCGTCTTGCGAATGGAATTCTATGATGTTTCGGATTTAACAAAAATAGTTTCCAGGACAGCGGGTGTTTTAAATAGTGAGATTGAAGAAGAAGGGTCTATCGAAATTGCGCGTCGTTCCAGAGGAACCCCACGTATTGCCAACCGACTCTTGCGTCGAGTCAGGGATTATACACAAGTTTATTCGGATGGAATCATATCAAGTCCACTTGCTGATAAGGCCTTGACCTTGCTCCGGGTCGATAAAGAAGGTTTGGATGCGATTGATCGGCAAATTTTGACTACCATGATTGACTATTACCATGGGGGACCAGTTGGTATCGGATCGATTGCAGCGACAATTGGCGAAGATCGCGATACGATTGAAGATATGTATGAACCGTACTTATTGCAAATCGGTTTTCTCAAACGAACCCAACGAGGACGCATCGTGACACCGGTTGCCTATCAACATCTGGGATATGAATTACCCATTAATTGAAGCGAGACATATAAATGAATTGAGGAAGTAATATGAAAACAAGCGATTTTGATTTTGAATTACCAGAAGAGTTGATTGCCCAAGTACCTTTGGCAGATCGTTCGGCGTCGCGTTTATTGATTTTAGATGCTTTGTCCGGAGAAATTGAAGACCGCCATTTTCCATCTATCATGGATGAATTGGAAGAAGGCGATGCACTCGTTTTGAACAATACACGTGTATTGCCAGCGCGGTTACATGGTGAAAAACCAGATACGGGTGCTCACTTAGAAGTTTTATTATTAAATAATACAAACGGTGATGAATGGGAAACATTGGTGAAACCAGCAAAACGGGCTAAAGTGGGAACGGTTATCTCTTTTGGCGACGGTCTGTTGAAAGCTGTAGTTAAAAAAGTGCTGGATCATGGAGGTCGTATCATTGAATTCCAGTATGAGGGTATTTTCCTTGAAATTTTAGAGAGTCTAGGGGAAATGCCATTACCACCTTATATCAAAGAAAGACTGGATGATGCGGAACGTTATCAAACTGTTTATGCCAAAGAAAATGGTTCCGCGGCAGCTCCTACAGCCGGATTGCATTTTACGCAAGAATTATTGAAACAAGCTGAAGAAAAGGGGGTCCACATTGTTTATTTAACCTTGCATGTGGGCCTAGGTACCTTTAGGCCTGTATCGGTGGAAGATCTGGATAGTCATGAAATGCACTCTGAGTTCTATTCGTTATCTGAAGAATCCGCTCAAACGCTACGGGATGTTAAAAAAGCAGGGAAACGCATTATTGCAGTAGGGACCACTTCGATACGGACTTTAGAAACAATCGGAACGAAATTCAATGGTGATATCCAGGCAGATAGTGGCTGGACAAATATCTTCATTTCACCCGGTTATACGTTTAAGGTTGTACAAGGTTTCATTACAAATTTCCACTTGCCTAAATCAACACTTGTTATGTTGGTTAGCGCATTTGCCGGGAGAGAAAATGTACTGCATGCCTATCACCATGCAATTAAAGAACGCTATCGTTTCTTTAGTTTTGGGGATGCAATGTTCGTAAAAAAATAACCAACAATAAAAGAGGAGATGAGGAATTGTTACATTCCTCATCTCCTCTTGCTTTTATTATACTTCTGAATGTTTCTGTTTTGGGAACATTGCTGTAAGGAGGATAATCACAACGCCAGCGAATAGACCAAGAATTGAGGCATTTACAAAATCATAGCCGTTTCCTTCCAAAGCACTTCCGATATAGAAGGCTACATGGCCTAAAATGAAACCCCAGAATAAAGTTACCAAATATTTCATTATTGCACCTTCTCTCCTCGCTAATTTTATCACTTTTAGAAAATAACACAAGAATTTATTGATGAGGGGAGCTACTTTAAATGTTCGCAATCGTTTATAATAGAATACGGATAGGAAGGAGGGATATATGCTATGGCATTCGTTCAACTTCAAGTAATCAGTCATTATTCTCTTTTACAAACAACCACTTCTTTGGAAGATTTGGTCAAATCAGCCAAAGAAAGAGGCTATAATTCTATTGCCCTAACAGATATCAATTACATGTACGGGCAAATAGACTTTTTTAAATTATGCATTAAACACAAGCTGAAGCCACTTATTGGGATTCAATTGGATATACCCGGTATTGTTAACACCGAACAGGAATTTTCGCTCGTTCTTTTAGCCAAAAATCTGAGAGGATACCAAAAGTTGATGACACTATCAACTATTCGTTCAACCGGGAATAAAGCTACCTTGAAAGAACATTTCGAGATGGGTATGGAAGACGTAATTGCCATAACACCGGGAGAAAAAGGTGAAATAGAAGCATTCATCAAAAAAAATGAACTTCAAAAAGCGGAAGAGGTTGCATTGTACTGGAAGCAAGTTTTTGCTGACCAGCATTTTTATTTGGGTATACAAGCACATCAGCAGATGGAATCATTGATTAAACCGTTATCCAATTTAGCGGCGAAAACAGGTATCCCAACTACAGCGATGCATGATGTCCGTTACCTAAACCCCAGTGACTATTTCAGTACAAAAGTTCTTCAGGCAATCGATAAAGGAGAACAACTTGACATTCAAGAAGGAAATCTTGTGGGTGGATACTTTTTGCCGGAAGCCCATGACGCAGCAAAACGTTTTGCAGAATTAGGATTGGAAAATGAAGCCAAACAAACGCAAACGATTGCAAATTCTATTAATATCGACTTACCCTTGAATCAAAACTTATTGCCGCACTATCCGATACCAGAAGGGACGGATACGGCTGAGTATCTACGGAAACTTTGCTATGAAGGATTAGCTCAACGCGTTCCAACGGCTGATAAGCACTATCAAGAAAGATTGGATTACGAATTATCCATCATCCATGAAATGGGCTTTGATGACTACTTTTTAATCGTGTGGGATGTAATGGATTATGCTCGTCATGCCAAAATATTACCGGGAGCAGGAAGAGGATCTGCAGCCGGTTCCTTAGTCGCTTTCGTATTACGAATTACTCATGTTGACCCTATCGCATATAATTTACTGTTTGAAAGATTTCTCAACAAAGAAAGATATACCTTGCCGGATATCGATCTGGACTTTCCAGATGACCGTCGGGATGAAGTGCTCCGTTATGTTCATAATAAGTATGGTCATGAACACGTTGCCCAAATTATTACTTTTGGGACGTTGGCAGCCAAAATGGCTATACGTGATACAGCTCGTGTCTTTGGATTAACAACCCAGGAAGCGAGCGAATGGTCCGCTGCCATACCAACTCAAATTGGCATACGCCTTGAAGATGCCTGGAACCAGTCTCAATCATTGCAAAAATTAACGCAAGCCTCTACAAAGAATGCTTTGCTATTTGAGACTGCAAAAAAAATTGAAGGCTCTCCACGCCATATTTCAACCCATGCTGCTGGAATCGTTATTTGTGAACAGCCTTTAATGGATTTGGTTCCTTTGCAACATCGTGAAGGTGAGCTTTTGTTAACCCAGTATCCAATGGGAAATATTGAAGAAATCGGTCTATTGAAGATGGACTTTCTGGGATTGAAGAATCTAACCATTTTAAATGATGCCGTCCAACTTGCGGAGCGGCAAACGAATACGAGTATAGACATTTTTTCAATTCCGGTTGATGATGAAGAAACAATGCGTTTGTTCAGGAAGGCAGATACAAATGGGATTTTCCAATTTGAATCAAGAGGAATCCGCAATGTTTTACGTCGTTTGGGACCGGAAAATTTGGAAGATTTAGTAGCTGTCAATGCGCTATATCGTCCGGGTCCAATGGAGCAGATTGAAACCTTTATTAATCGAAAAAAAGGCAAGCAGGTTATTGCGTACCCTCATCCTAATTTAGAGCCCATTTTGAAAGTGACTTATGGAGTTATGGTTTATCAGGAACAAGTCATGCAAGTTGCTTCGGAGCTAGCAGGGTTTACCCTCGGAGAAGCAGATATATTAAGACGAGCGATTGGTAAAAAGCAAAAGGATGCACTGGACAGGGAGCGCAACCATTTCGTTGAGGGGGCACTTAAAAATAACTATAGTATTGAAACAGCGAAGCAAGTCTATGACTATATAGAACGATTCGCCAATTACGGCTTTAACCGCTCTCATTCGGTAGCTTATTCTTTTATCGCCTATCAAATGGCCTATATAAAAGTTCATTATCCCGCCGCCTTCTTTGCGGCTTTGCTCAACTCCGTCAACCCTCATTCGGATAAAATGGAGGACTATATCCTGGATATTAAAAAGCAAAACCTGGAAATTACCTACCCGAATATTAATTCAAGTTCTTGGCGTTTTTCTCTACTTGATAACAAAATTCAGTTTGGTCTTGGTGGTATAAAGGGATTGCGACGTGATTTCGTTCAAGCTATCTTGGCTGAACGAAATCAAGCCGGGAAATTCCAACATTTCGTTCAATTCCTACGACGTTTACCTGAAAAATGGTTGAAGACGGAAATGATTATGCCACTGATCGGCAGTGGAACGCTCGATTCATTTGGATACAACCGAGCCACGCTTAGTCAGTCCTTACCAGGGATGATGGCCAGTATTGCCTATAGTGGTAATAATATCGATTTGTTTCAAGTCCTGGAACCTAAATATGTTGAAGTTCAGGAGTTTCCAGCTTCTGAATTAGCAGAAATGGAAGAGGAATATTTAGGGATTTCTCTAGTCGGGCATCCCATTGATGCATATAAATTTCTTTATAAAGAGGATAACGTTAAGTATTTGATGGAGATGGAACCCAATAAAACAAACTTTTCAATGGGATTAGTGAGAGAAATAAAAAAAATCCAAACTAAAAAAGGTGAAAACATGGCTTTTCTGACACTGACTGATGGTTCAGGAATGATGAATGCCACTTTATTTCCCGAAACCTATCGGGCGCATTTGAAACTTTTGCAAGAGGGACAGTTAATCATCTTAAAAGGGAAACTGGATAATAAACGTGGAAAAGACAAGGAATCCATTATCATTCAACAAATGACTACTCCTGAGGAATACCTTTCCAAAAGGTCTCCAAAAGCAGAGACGTGTTACATTCGGATAACTTCTGAAGGTGATGAGCTGTTTGGAAAACTTAAGACTATATTAAAAGAAAATCCAGGAAAAAGTCCTGTTATATTAGTGGACACCATCCATAATCGTAAAATATTAATGGATCAAGGCTATCAATTTGAAGCTTCAGAAAATGTGGTAAAAAAAATAAAAACTTTATTTGGTTCTGACAATGTTGTGGTAAAATGATGCAGGCGCTGTTACCGTTAACAATTGTGCCATTATTTAGATATATACCAGGATTTTAAGCGGAAACAGTGGTAATATAAAGGGTGAAAGTTAGTTGCCGACTAGACAAGGGAACTACTTATTTTAAATTATTTTTTTAAAATCATAATGAGGTGAATATTGTGAAACGCATTGCAGTCTTAACAAGTGGTGGAGATGCACCAGGAATGAACGCAGCTATTCGAGCAATTGTTCGTAAAGGGATTTATGATGGATTGGAAGTATATGGAATTAATTATGGTTATGCCGGAATGGTCGCAGGAGACATTCATCGCCTAACCGTTGATGACGTGGGAGACACGATTTCACGTGGTGGTACAGTGCTTTACTCAGCACGTTATCCTGAGTTCAAGGATATAGAAGGGCAACAAAAAGGAATTGAGCAATTGAAAAAATTTGGAATTGATGGTTTAATCGTTATTGGTGGAGATGGTTCTTACCGTGGCGGTGCCGCATTAACTAAATTAGGTTTTCCTACAATTGGCATTCCAGGTACTATTGACAACGATATTCCAGGGACAGAATATACATTAGGTTTTGATACTGCCATCAATACTGTTCTTGATTCAGTAGATAAAATTCGTGATACAGCAACAAGTCATGTTCGCACATTTGTGATTGAGGTTATGGGTAGGAATGCTGGCGATATCGCACTTTGGTCTGGTATCGGTAGTGGTGCAGAGAGCATTATTATTCCAGAAATGGATTTCTCTATGGATGAGGTTGTCCGGGAAATCGAAGATGGTCGTAAACGTGGTAAAAAACATACAATCATTATGCTTGCTGAAGGTGTAATGAATGGAAATGAATTCGCTGAAAAGTTACAAGAGTACAAAAACTTCCATACACGTGTTACAGTTCTTGGTCACGTTCAAAGAGGAGGCTCTCCTTCGGCACGAGATCGAGTTTTAGGTAGTTTATTTGGTTATAATGCGGTACAATTACTAGAGGAAGGAAAGGGCGGACTATGCATCGGGATTGTTGGTTCTCAAGTTGTCTTTAATGATATAATAGAGACATTAGAGAGAAAACGCGATGTTCCGTATCTTTCTCTTTACCAAATCAATAAAGAAATCTCTTTCTGATTTCTTTAACTATAATTGCAAAGAGGAGTTTTAAGTTATGAAAAAAACCAAGATTGTATGTACAATTGGTCCGGCAAGTGAATCAATCGATACACTTGTACAATTAATCGAAGCAGGTATGAATGTGGCACGTTTAAATTTCTCTCATGGTGACCATGAAGAACATTTAGCACGTATCAAAAACATACGCGAAGCTTCCCGTATTACAGGAAAGATGGTAGGTATCCTACTTGATACAAAAGGACCAGAAATCCGTACACATAACATGGAAGATGGTATCGTATCATTAGTTTCTGGCGAAACAGTGCGTATCTCAATGACAGAAGTTCAAGGAACAAAAGAGAAATTCTCAATTTCTTACCCAGGTTTGATTGATGATGTTGTTGTTGGTAACCATATCTTGCTAGATGACGGTCTTGTAGACTTGGAAGTAACTGAAATCGATAAAGCAAACGGTGAAATTGTCACACTTGTTAAAAACTCCGGAATTTTGAAAAATAAAAAAGGTGTTAACGTTCCTGGCGTTTCCACTAATTTACCAGGTATTACAGAAAAAGATGCTTCTGATATTAAATTTGGTATCGAGAATGACGTTGATTTTATCGCAGCAAGTTTTGTTCGTCGCGCAAGTGATGTACTAGCGATTACAGAGATTTTGGAAGAAAACAATGCAACACATATTCAAATCATTCCAAAAATCGAAAACCAAGAAGGTGTGGATAACATCGATGAAATCTTGAAAATTTCTCAAGGTTTGATGGTTGCTCGTGGGGACTTGGGTGTTGAAATCCCAACTGAAGATGTTCCAATCGCACAAAAAATGTTGATCGAAAAATGTAATCGTCTTGGTAAGCCAGTTATCACTGCAACACAAATGTTGGATTCCATGCAACGTAACCCACGTCCTACACGTGCGGAAGCGGGAGACGTGGCGAACGCTATTTTCGATGGTACAGACGCAGTTATGCTTTCGGGTGAAACAGCAGCAGGGGATTACCCAGTTGAAGCTGTTACAATGATGGCTACTATTGCTAAACGTACAGAAGATGCACTTGTTGGCCGTGATGCATTTACATTGAAAGCATACTCCAACACAGATATGGCTGAAGCAATTGGTCAATCAGTTGGTCATACAGCTCGTAACTTGGGTATCCAAACAATCGTGGCTGCTACTGAATCAGGTCATACAGCTCGTATGATTTCTAAATACCGTCCAAAAGCACATATCGTTGCTGTTACATTCTCTGACCGTCAAGCACGTGGTTTAGCGTTATCTTATGGCGTTTACCCATTTGTAACAGAAAAACCAGGTTCAACTGACGAAATGATGGATCTTGCAACAGTTGCTGCTAAAGAGAGTGGTTTTGCAACTGAAGGTGATTTAATCATCATCACTGCTGGTGTTCCAGTTGGTGAACGTGGAACTACAAACTTGATGAAAATTCAACTAATTGGTTCAAAATTAGCTAATGGTCAAGGGATTGGTGAAAAAGCGGTTGTTGGTAAAGCGGTTGTTGCTCTTTCTGCGGAAGAAGCAAACAAAAATGCTACCGAAGATTGTATTTTAGTTGTTAAAACAACTGACAAAGACTACATGCCAGCAATTGAAAAAGCAAACGCAATCGTTGTTGAAACTGGCGGCTTAACAAGCCACGCAGCTGTTATTGCAATTGCACAAGGTATTCCTGTAATTGTTGGAGCTAACGATGTAACTTCACTAGTTCAAGACGGTGAAATCATTACTGTTGACGCTCGTCGCGGAATCATCTATCGTGGCGCAACTACAGCTATCTAATTACCAATAATGAAGTGAACAGAACTGGAGAGAAAACACGGTTTGTGTATTCTTTCCAGTTTTTTTGGTTATATAAGATGCGCTAGCGTGTAACAAATGCCTCCTATTATGATAAAATGAGAACAGACATTGCAAGACATAAATGAAGCGAAATAAAAGCGGATTCGAAGGCAGAATCCAGATGGAGGAAGACATGAATAAAGATTTAGGTACAGTCATCACAGCACTGGTAACAGATGAGAATGACAAAGATTATTTTGTCCAAAAAAATGGGGTCACTTATCGTTTGCCAAAAACAGCTGTTGAAGAAAAATTAAACTTGGGTGATACTGTCAAAGGATTTGCATATGAATCCATGAAAAAAGAATTATCAATGACAACAAATATTCCCAAGAGTCAAGTTGGGCATTTCGGATGGGGTGAAGTTGTTGATGTCCGTAAAGATTTAGGTGTCTTTGTTGATATTGGCTTACCCGATAAAGAAATTGTGTTATCTTTGGATTTTCTTTCGGATATAAAAAGCTTATGGCCTAAAAAAGGTGATCAATTAATGATCGGCTTATCAGTGGATGAAAAAGATCGTATATGGGGAGTCCTTGCAGACGAGGACATTATGCGTTCGATAGCGAGAACACCACAAGGCGATGACTGGAAGAACAAGGATGTAACAGGAATTGTTTATCGCCTCAAAATGGTTGGGACGTTCATTTTAACGGATGACTATTACATTGGTTTCATCCATCCAACTGAACGGGAAATGGAACCGCGTTTAGGGGAAAGAGTTAATGCACGTGTTATTGGCGTTAGTCCACATGGTATGTTGAATCTTTCCTTAAAACCACGTGTACATGAGGCTTTGGAAGGTGACGCGCAGATGATTCTAACTTTGTTACAAAAGAGTCCAACGAATACCTTACCGTATCATGATAAGAGTGACCCAGATGAAATCCGGGACTATTTCGGAATTAGCAAAGCACAATTCAAACGGGCTTTGGGTCGTTTAATGAAAGAACGACTCATCATTCAAGAAGATGGTAAAACGAAGCTAATTGTAAATAAAAAGTAATCGAAAGAGGAGGAATATCATGTTGCAACTATCTTTACCAGATATCAAAAGCCAGTTGCAAAGAGCAGGATTTAAATTGACTCCTCAAAGAGAAGCTTTAGTGCAGGTTTTGATTGACAATAAAACGGCGCATCTTAGCGCAGAAGAAATTTTTATGTTATTAAAGCAAACTCATCCGGATATCGGTCTTGCTACAGTCTACCGAACACTGGAAATATTGACGCAATTAAATGCCGTCAAGAAGGTCGTTTTTGAAGATGGTATTGCACGCTATGATTTAAAAAGAAAAGACAGTGGACACTCTCATCATCATTTACTTTGTTCCAGATGTGGGGTCATTGAGGAAGTTTTCGAAGACTTGTTAAGTCAGATTGAAAAGAACATTGAAGCGGATTACCAGTTTAAAATATTGGATCATCGCTTAGCCTTCCATGGGATATGTAAAGTTTGCCAATCGCTGGAGAGGGACAGTGGATTAAATGGATGATATTATTCAGGAGTATTTGCACCATTTAAGAATCGAACAAGGTCTGGCAGTTAATACCGTGCAAAGTTACAAAAGAGACTTAAATAAATATACCTCATTCTTGGCCGCTAAAAAGATTGCCTCTTTCGACGCGGTTGTTAAAGCAGATGTTAAAGAATATTTGACAATGTTGAACGCTGAAAAACTCGCAACGAGTTCAATTAGTCGTATGATATCGGCATTGCGTCAATTCCATAAGTATTTGGTTGAAGAAAAGGTTATCAAAATTAATCCATTAGACGATTTAAAGTTGCCTAAAAAAAAGCAAAACTTGCCGAAATCTTTGAGTGTGAACGAGGTTGACCATTTATTGTCAACTCCTGATACAAAGACTGTGTTGGGACTCAGGGATCGGGCAATTCTGGAAGTTTTATACGCTACTGGATTACGTGTCAGCGAATTGGTTACCTTGACTTTGTCCGAATTACATCTTGATTTAGGTTTCATTCAAACAATAGGTAAAGGTGACAAAGAACGTTTGGTACCTTTGGGTGAGGAAGCAACCTATTGGGTGGAAGCTTACCTCGCGACAAGCCGTCCAAGTCTAGCAAAAGGCAGAGCCGAGACGCCACACTTGTTTCTTAATTTTCACGGGAAAGGTTTTAGCCGCCAGGGGATTTGGAAAAATTTAAAAAAACTGGTGCAAGAAGCAGGAATTCATAAGAATGTCTCGCCACACATGTTGCGGCATTCATTCGCCACACACATTCTGGAAAATGGTGCTGATTTAAGAATTGTCCAAGAGCTTTTGGGGCATTCTGATATTTCAACAACGCAAATTTATACCCATATTAGCAAGGAACGGATGGTGGAATCCTATCGACAACACCATCCAAGAGCATGAAGGGAGAAAATCGCATGAAAAAGTATAAACGTATTCACATTGTGGTAATGGATTCAGTAGGAATTGGAGAAGCACCAGATGCAGTAGCATTCGGAGATGTAGGGGCTGATACACTGGGAAACATTGCAAAAACAGTAGGATTAGAAATTCCCGAACTCGAAAAGTTGGGACTGGGACATGTTGCCGATATTAAAGGAATCAAACCGGTTGAAGATTATATTGGTTACAATACGAAATTAGAAGAAATTTCTGTTGGTAAAGATACGATGACCGGGCATTGGGAAATCATGGGATTGAATATTGAGACACCTTTCCGCGTCTTCCCTGATGGCTTTCCTGATGAATTGATTGAAAAAATCGAAACTTTTTCAAAAAGAAAAATTATCGGAAATAAACCAGCCAGCGGCACGGAAATTCTTGACGAATTTGGTGAGCACCAAATGAAAACCGGGGATTTGATTGTTTATACTTCTGCAGACTCCGTTTTACAGATAGCGGCTCATGAAGAAATTATACCTCTGGAAGAACTTTATGCTATTTGTGAATATGCACGAAAGATTACTTTGGACGATCCATACATGATCGGTAGAATCATTGCTAGACCTTACTTAGGAGAGCCAGGTAACTTTACGCGTACAAGTAATCGCCATGATTATGCACTAAGTCCTTTTAATGACACAGCTTTGGATCATTTAAAAGATGGTGGATATGATGTTATCGCAATTGGTAAAATCAGCGACATCTTTAATGGAAAAGGCATTACTGATTCTGTGCGTACAAAGAGCAACATGGATGGCGTTGACCAACTATTGAACGTCATGAAAAGAGAGTTTACTGGTATCAGTTTCCTGAATTTGGTTGATTTTGATGCCGTTTATGGACACCGTCGTAACGTTGCGGGTTATGGACAAGCCATTGAGGATTTTGATAATCGTATTCCGGAAATTTTAGATGCTCTCCAAGAAGATGATTTATTAATCATCACAGCAGATCATGGTAATGACCCGACGGCACCTGGCACCGATCACACACGTGAATATGTCCCGATGCTGGCGTATAGTAAATCTATGGTTGCTTCCGGTAAGCTGGAACAGGGATATTTCTCAGACATCGCACAAACAATTGTGGACAATTTTGAAGTTAAAGAAACGGAAAACGGAAAGAGTTTCTTGGACAAATTAAAATAATTTCAAAGGTAGGAGATAAAACAATGAATATAACAACTGAGCAATTACATGAAACAACTGAATTTTTAAAAGAAAAAGGATTGTTGAATCCTGAAGTTGGTTTGATTTTGGGATCCGGACTTGGCGATTTAGCTGATGAAATTATGGATGCAATTGCAGTCCCTTACGAAGATATTCCTAATTTTCCAACTTCCACGGTTTCAGGTCATAAAGGCCAATTGGTTTACGGTACTCTTGCTGGTAAAAAAGTTATCGCTATGCAAGGACGTTTCCATTTCTACGAAGGCTATCATATTCAAGAAGTTACTATGCCGGTTCGTGTTATGAAGTTGTTAGGTGTACATTCCATTGGGGTGACAAATGCTGCGGGTGGGGCGAATTTTGATTTCACACCTGGAGATTTGATGCTTATTACCGATCACATTAACTTCACAGGACAAAACCCATTAATAGGTAAAAACGATGATGAAATGGGACCGCGCTTCCCAGATATGAGCGAAACATATGACAAAGAGTATCAAGAAAAAATTAAAGAGGTAGCAACCGAGATGGGTGTCTCTCTTAAGGAAGGCGTATATATGGGCTTTAGTGGACCCACTTACGAAACGCCTGCAGAAATAGTTATGGCTCGTACATTTGGTGCTGATGCTGTTGGGATGTCAACTGTTCCGGAAGCAATCGTAGCTCGTCATTCTGGTTTACGTATCTTTGGTATTTCATGTATCACAAACTTGGCTGCAGGTATGCAATCGAACCTTAACCACGATGAAGTAGTAGAAGTTACAACAAGAGTAAATCAAACATTCAAAGAACTTCTAAAAAATACTTTACGTGCTATTTAGAGAGTAATTGATTGATTATTTGAGATTCCCATTGCTGTGTGTTAAAGTTACGTTTGTGTTTTCAGAGTGGGAATCTTGTATAATCATTTTTTAAAGATGTGAGGAGAAAAGTGTGTTAATTTCTTATAACCAGAATTATGAAAAAATAGCGATGGGACTACTTTCATATATTGCGGATTTTAAATCGGTCGATCGACTTCAAGATGAAATGGAGAGTTATATCCAATCGGAAGACAAGCAATTGTTTTTATGGAAAGATACCGATACGGATAATATTGTTGGTATTATCGGAGTGGAATACAATGATGTTGTGGCCTTGGTCCGGCATGTTGCTATAAATCCCTCTTTTCGTAATGAAGGAATAGTCTATAAATTATTAAATAAATTACAATCTCTCTTTCCAAATCATGCGATAAATGGAACGTTGGAAACGGCACCTATAATTGCAAAATGGGCTCAAAAATTAAACGAAATAGATGATTCGGTGGACCAAAAATGATGAATGAACAAGAATCATTAACTATTAAGCTCGAAAGTTTTGAGGGTCCGCTTGATCTATTGTTGCATTTGATTAAGGAGCTGAAAGTAGATATCCTTGATATTCCAATGGCTGAAATAACAGAGCAATACTTACAATATCTTCATGCAATGCAAGAACTACGTCTTGATATTGCTGGAGATTATTTGTTAATGGCTGCTACGCTAGTTGAAATAAAAAGCAGAATGCTTTTACCTAAGAAAGTCATTGAGATTGAAGATGACTTCTACGAAGAAGGTGAAGATCCGCGTGAAGAATTAATTCAACAGCTATTGGAGTATAAAAGGATCCAGGAGGCGGCTAAAGTCCTTAAGGAAATGGAAGTAGAGCGTGGTGAATATTTCACGAAGCTCCCAGCAGATTTGGACAATTACCGTCAATCGATACCTTTAGAAGCGGGAGAAGTTTCTCGTGAAGATTTGTTGCAGGCCCTTCAAAAAATGTACCAACGTCTGCAAAAAAAGAAACCATTACAAGCAAAAATGAATCAAGAAGCGATATCTGTTGAACAAACAATGATTCATATCTTAAGTCGATTCGAACAATTTTCAACAAACAAAAAAATGAAAATTCCTTTTTCGTCTTTTTACGAAATACCAACTAAGACAGCTATCGTCAATACTTTTCTTGCCATGCTGGAATTGGTAAAAGAGCGAAAAATAATTTTTAGGCAAGAGCTAACTTATGGAGAAATTTTGTTGGAACGGATAGAAGGAGGTCAGCATTAATGGAGGAAAAAATTGGTTCTTTGGAGAGTTTATTGTTTGTTGCGGGTGATGAAGGACTTACGCTTGAGGAAATGACTGCTTTGTTAGAAATTACTCCATTAGAGGCGCACAACTTGGTATCCTTGCTAAAACAAGCCTATGAGCAAAATCAGGGCTCCGGACTAACAATAATTGAAACAAGAAATCGGTATCAGTTGGCCACCAAAAGGCAATATTCAGAATTGATCAAGCAATATGCAGTTTCTCCATTTACCTCTCACTTATCACAAGCAGCTCTTGAAACGTTAGCAATCATAGCCTATAAACAACCGATTACGAGAATTGAAATCGATGAAATTCGTGGCGTCCAATCCTCAAGTATGTTACAAAGGCTAATATTGAGAGGGTTGGTTAAAGACCTCGGAAGGTCAGAAACGCCGGGAAGACCAATAAATTACGGAACATCAGAATATTTCATGAACTATTTTGGCTTAAAAGATTTGGATGATTTACCTAATGCTGAAGGTTTATTTGAAATGGCTGAAGATGAATTTTTTGATTTATTTGATCAGGAAGATTTCCCCATAACAGAGGAAGAGGGTTAAAAGATATAATGGAAAGACTACAAAAGGTAATCGCTCATGCAGGAATCGCATCGCGTAGAAAAGCAGAAGAATTAATTACAGAAGGGCGCGTCACTGTAAATGGAAAACGCGTGACAGAATTAGGAATCAAAGTTTCAAATCGGGATCAAGTAGAAGTGAATGGCTTGCCTATCTATCGTGAAGAGCCTGTCTATTATTTGTTTTATAAACCTAAAAATACACTCTCAGCTGTCTCAGACGATAAAGATCGGACCGTTGTAAATGATTATTTCAAAGGAATCAAAGAACGTATTTATCCGATTGGCAGATTGGATTATGATACAACAGGTCTCTTATTAATGACGAATGATGGAGAATTCGCTAATATATTAATGCATCCGAAATACCACGTAGAGAAAACGTATGTAGCTAAAGTAAATGGCATCCCTACCAAAGAGCAGTTATTGAAATTAGAGCGTGGTGTAGTGATAGATGGTAAAAAAACGTCTAAAGCAAAAGCGCGACTGATTTCACAAAACTTAAAAAATAAGACTGCAGTCGTTGAGCTTACAATTCACGAAGGCTGGAACCATCAAGTCAAGAAAATGTTTGCGGCAATTGACTGTCCCGTTACGAAATTAAAAAGAGAGCGGTTTGGCTTTTTATCGCTGGATAATCTCCAACCAGGCATGTATCGACCTTTGAAAGCTTTCGAAGTCGAAAAAATGAAGAATCTGGCTAAACAACAGTCCCAGAAGTAATGTGTTGCTGTCAAGGAAGGTGATTGATTTGGTGAACACAAAAGCAAAGATACTAGTAGTTGATGATGAAGAACGTATCAGAAAGTTGTTAAATTTATATTTGAACAAAGAGGGCTATGAAACGCAAGAAGTTTCCGATGGTATTAGCGCTTTGGATTTAATGAAGATACATGATTACGATTTGGTCTTGTTGGATATTATGTTACCAGGTATCGATGGCATCCAAATCATCAAGGAGATAAGAAAAATAAAAGAAACGCCCATTATCATGATTTCAGCCCGGGGAGAAGAAAATCATCGCGTGGAAGGGTTTCAGGCAGGGGCTGACGATTATATTGTTAAACCGTTTAGTCCAAGGGAAGTTATGTTACGCGTAGGTGCCCTATTAAAACGAACCAAAGTCAACAATCATGAGCCGGAAATAATCTCATATTCTGAGTTAGAAATATATCCAGAATCACGTTTAGTATTGGCTGCAGGTGAACCAATAACCCTGACACCGAAAGAATTTGAATTAATCCTCTATTTTGTGCGTAATCCTGAACGTGTTTTCACTCGGGAAATGCTGCTAAAGGAAGTTTGGCGTTATGATTATTTTGGTGATTTACGAACGGTGGATACGCATGTTAAACGTCTAAGAGAGAAACTTCAAAAAAAATCATCCCAAGTGGCAAAAATGATTGTAACCGTCTGGGGGACGGGATACAAATTTTCACCTATCCAAGGGGAGTAAGAAACTTTGGTTCTTGTCTGATTGAATGAGGAGAAAAATGAAAAGAAAAAACCTTATCTTGAGAAGTGCTTTTATTCTAATGGTCGTTACCCTGGTGATTGTCAATGTTTTTAATCAGTTAGAGCGTCAGAATTATCAAAGCACAATAAAATTAGATTACATGGATTCTGTGCGGTACTCATTAACCCAGGTTGAAAAAAACTTGAACGTTGCTCCTGATGTCAGTGTTATTTTAGTTGAAGCAAACCAATCCCAAGAATTGAATCAAGAGTTAACTTCTACGGATTTATCGAAGTTAATACAAACAGATTTCTTACGTTCCTCTGATGGCTTGGAATTTATGAGAAATCCTCAAGTAGAGCCGCTTTATTTTTCTTATCAAAACGAAAAAAATGTCCCTTATTCATTTTTCGCGATAGCAAAGAAAACCGATGCAGGAACGCTACTTGTGTCCAAGGACGCCAGTATATTTGAAGTGTATGTACACAATAAGGAAATGTTGGATTTTGGTCTAGTATTTTCTTTGTTTACAATTGTTTTTGTCCTCTTGTTTTTCCTTGATAAAAGGATTTTTACACGTATTTTGGAAATGACAGAACTCGCTTATGAGTATTCAGAGAATAAGTTCAGTAACAGCATAGAAATAAAGTCCAATGATCAAATTGACAATTTAGCTATTGCCATCAATAAAATAGGTAAAACATTGGAAGCAAGTAACTTAATTAATACGCAGGAAAGAAAGCTCTTGGAACATGTCTATGATTTTATGGAAACAGGAGTCATTTATGTAGAAGAAGATTTCACAATCCATGAATTAAATACACTTGGACAACGTTTTTTTACTTCTTTTATCAAAAATGATGAAGGAAGGTATGGAATTGAACAATTTTATGAAGATTTGATTATGGAAACGTGTCATTCTAAAGAAATGAAACAAGTGGAGATTCAACAAAATCAAATGATTTTTGATATACGCTTTATTCTGGTTGAGCTGAATGAATCAGCTGATACGCATGGTATTTTGCTCTTGGTAAAAGATATTACGACTGATAAGCAACTGATGTCAATCAGGGAAGATTTGATCACGAATGTTTCCCATGATTTGCGGACACCGTTGGCTACAATTCAGGGTTATAGTGAAGCCATAAAAGATGACATTGCTGAAACTTTGGAAGAAAAAAATGAAATGGCCAAAATTATTCATGAAGAAGCGACACAAATGAGCAATATGATTTCAAGTCTACTAGCCTTATCCCGGATTAAAGCGGGTTATTCAAAACTGTCCAAAGAACTCGTCTATCTACCTGAATTTTTTCAAAAGGTGTTAAATCGTTTTTATGAAAGCCTCCAGCGCGAGGAAATCACGTGTGATTTAGTAATTGAAGAAGGCATTGGTTATTACCAAATGGATGAAGATAAGATGCACCATGCTATTTACAATCTAATCGACAACGCCATCCGCTATTCAGCCGAAAAGGGCACACGTCGAAAACGGTATATTCATATCGAAGTACGCTTGGATGAATTAGTTGATGATTTGCTGTTCATCATTTCAGATAATGGCATTGGAATTAGCCAGGAAAGTATTCCATTCATTTTTGAACGATTCTATAAAGATGACAAAGCGAGAACTTCACCAAAAAATAATGGATCCGGGATTGGACTTTCGCTCGTTCAGACTGTCGTGAAAGAACACGGTGGAAAAATTGAAGTGGAAAGTAAATTAAATCAAGGAACATCATTTATGATACGTTTGCCCTTATTGGAAGATGTTTGAAAATAAATATCTAGAATTCGAATTAAATGGTTGACTATCATATAATGATAAGCTATAGTAGTAATTGTAAATAAATAATATATCGAAACGTCTTCAGGGCAGGGTGTAATTCCCGACCGGTGGTAAAGTCCACGACCTCATTTTTACTAAAATTAAAATGAGCTGAACTGGTGAAATTCCAGTACCGACAGTAAAGTCTGGATGGAAGAAGATTAGGTTTCTTTGGTATGTATATAATCCAATGAACCCATTTCTCCCAGTTTCTTTTTTGAGGACACAGGAGAAATGGGTTCTTTTTCATATCATTGAAATACTTCTCTGAGATGGTTTCAACAGGAGGATTTCATATGTTAAAAGGAAAGACACATCGTTTGGTAGGTATTTCGTTATTCGGGGCATTGGCATTTGTATTAATGTTCTTTGCATTTCCCGTATTGCCAGCATTTTCATATTTGAAAATAGATTTTAGCGATTTATCGATTTTGGTTTCATTTATTTTGTATGGTCCAGTTGGAGGAAGTGTTTCGGCTCTTATTCGGTCCGTTCTGCATTATATTCAAACTGGTGGAGATATGGGCTATCCAATAGGAGATTTTGCAAGTTTTCTGGCTACACTTTCTTATTGTTTTCCTATTTATTATTTTGGGAGAAGAGCAAAGTCCAGAAATGGCTTCATATTAGCTTTGATAGCAGGGACACTCTCTTTGACAGTGATTATGACGCTGGCTAATTGGGTAATTATTACGCCTCTGTACTTAAACATATTAAACTTTAGCGTTGGAAACTTACGTGATTACATCGTGGCAGGTGTGGCACCATTCAATATCATCAAGGGAGTTATCGTTAGTGTCGCTTTCATGATAGTAATGCCGAAGCTAAGACCTTGGTTAGAAAAACAACATAAATTAATGGTTATTAAATAACAAAAAAGAAGCTGGATAATCAGCTTCTTTTTTGTTATTTATTGGTATTTCGTATGTGATAGATGAAATAAATTATTTAAATTGAAATCGACATTTTTTGCATATATATATGTATAGAGCTTATTCGAAGGGACTGTTTGAACGGAGAATAGCTCCTGTGGGGCAATTCGTATAAGCTTTTTTAAATACTTCAAAATCTCCTTCTGATATCGGCGTTGTACCAGCATTATTATCTTTTACCGTATAAGCAATGCCATTCTCATCGTACACATAAAGATTTGGGGCAATTAGTTGGCATAATCCACACGCTATACAAGATTCACGATCTATTTTGGTATAATGCATAAAGAACACATCTTTCTATTATTATTTAACTGAGGTGTTGGAATTGGAACTGACATATTTAGATTATCTTTTTTTGGATTTATTTTCAACTGAAGAAGCGCGCAAGGTGAATTCTCTTTTTCACATTTTAACAGGCAAGAGAACAGTTTCAGTCCTGATGCAGGCGATGCGAATGGACTTAGAAGCCTATTTTTCTTTATTCCCCAAGCTACAACCAACAATTTTTGAAGAAAAAATCAATCAATTTATTCGTTCGGACTTACTAACATTTGAACTGTTCTTGACAGAAGAGGGAAAGGCTGCAAAAGATAATTATTTCGATTCACATACTCGTCCAACAAAGAATCGTATTAAATATCATGCTGTTTTAGCGCCTTTTAAAGCGCGTAGTTTATTTTTAACCCAAGTTTTATCTGAACGGATACATAACAATAAAAATTATTTACCACTTCAACCACGGCTATCCGAACAATGGTGGCTAAAAAAATATCTGAAGGAACATAATTTGAATACCAATGAGAATTGTCAAAAACTAGGTCAAGAATGGATGGATTTAATTGTTAACGCAAAGATATCAAAACCAGAAATGTTCGTGGAACAGTTTGAAGGTTATCATAAAACAAAGCTAACCAATAATCAAATAGGTAGTAAATATAACCTTGATGAAACGGAAGTATACGTACAATTACAACAAGATTGGATTCAGTTGATTGAGACAATTGAAATGAGTAATTCAGGCTATCCCTTACTGGCCTCGCTGCTGAAGGAATTAACACGAGATGGCGGCCTATGCTCTGAAAGCGCTAAGGAAACCTATCAATTATGGAAAGCAGGATTTGCGATTGAGCAAATCGCAGAAAAAAGATTTTTGAAACGAAGTACTATCAACGATCACCTGACTGAAATGGCAATTCTCTACGAGGCGTTTCCCTTTGAAAGGTTCCTCGACGCCTCGCAAATTGATTATGTCAATAACCAAGTGACCGCAGGAAAAGCAATTGATTATAATGATGTGCAAGAAAAATTTCCGGGGATACCTTTTTTTCAAAGTCGTCTCATGCAAGTGAAAGGAGAAACGTCTCATGAAAGAAAATGAGTATCTTTTGAATCAATTAAAAAAATGGTTTGCTTATGATGCATTCCGACCTGGTCAAATGGAATCAATTCAAAGTATTTTGAATGGCCAACACACTTTATCGGTTTTACCAACCGGAACAGGGAAATCACTTATTTATCAGTACTGTGGTTATTCCATAGAAGGTTTGGTTATTATTGTTTCACCACTGCTCTCGTTAATGGACAATCAAGTCATGCAATTGAATCAAGCCGGTGAAAAAAGAGCGGCTGCTTTAAACAGCATGCTTTCACAGACCGAAAGGCGCCTAGTAGAAAGTAGAATCGATACCTACAAATTTCTTTTTGTTTCACCTGAAATGCTACAATCAAAATGGTTGTTGCAAAAATTCATGAATATGAAAATTGCTTTATTTGTAGTGGATGAAGCCCATTGTATTTCACAGTGGGGGTTAGATTTTAGGCCCGATTACCTCTTTCTGGGTGAAGTACGAAATAAGCTTGGTAACCCATTGACTCTCGCCTTGACAGCGACTGCTCCAGAAATGGTAAGGAATGAAATACTCAAAGCGCTACATCTAGAAAGTGAAAATACGGACATCCACCTTTCAAGTCCAAATAGAGATAATATCTATTACCAAATATTGGAAGTCAACAGACAAGAAAAAGATGATAAATTACTCGAAATGATGTCCGAGTACGTACCTCCTGGTGTGATTTACTTCAGCAGTAAACCACGTGCTGAAGAAGTGTGTCAATTGTTAAAACAAAGAACGCATTTACGAATTGATACTTATCATGCAGATCGTACTACAGAGGATCGCCAGATTGTTCAGAGACAATTTTTAAATGGCGAATTAGATGTTATCTGTGCCACATCAGCATTTGGCATGGGGATTAATAAAGAAAATATCCGCTTTGTTATTCACTACCACATGCCCAATTCAGTAGAAGAGTACTTACAGGAAATAGGTCGAGCAGGAAGAGACGGAAAGCAGAGTATTGCCACTTTACTTTACTCGAAATCAGACGCTATTTTTAAATATAAAATTATTCGAGAAACCAAACTAACGGAACAATTTCTAAAAGCTAAATCCAACAATGAAGAAATCCTGAAAATGGGGTTATCGGATTCAGATTTAGCAATGGTAAAAATCATCGCTTTTCATAAGCTAAGGTCCAATGAGGCAATGCAGCTCGTTGAAAACAGAATTCAAGATAGGGTAGCAAAGTTTACAGCAATGGGTCATTTAATAACCACTCCAGAGTGTAAACGTGATACAATTTCAAATTATTTTAAACAAACTGAAAATGAGAAGCCGGAATGGTGTTGTTCAGTCTGCCAAAAAGACGCGGCTGTCTTGCTAAATGAAATGGAAGCATCAAAAGTAATACAGGGACCGGAACGAGAAAATATGAATAATTGGAAAGAAATTATAAAAGGGCTTTTTCTTTTTTGAAAAGTCCTTTTTTCGCAAAGAAAATATGCTACAATAAATGCGATGAATCTTTAGGAGGAAAAGTTAGATGAGTACGAAAAACAATCACGAAGAGCCATGGTCACGCCGATTTGGCGAAGACGAAAACTTCAACAACAGAAAATATTCCCGCTCAGCTCGGAAATCTAAAAATCAAGAAGTAGCGCCATTATATAAAGTGCTCTTGTTTCTTTTTCTAGCCTTGCTCATTATTCCATTTGCAACATATTATTGGAGTGAAAGAACGCGGACTACCCCAGATCCCCAAACGCCTGAACAGGTAATGGTAAATAAACAAAAAAGTGATTCTGAGTCTGAAGAAACCAGTAGCGAAATCGAAAGTTCCGAAGTGGAAAGTAGTGAAGAAAAATCAGCTGAGAGTTCAAGCAGCGAATCAACGCAGTCTGAAGAAGATGAATCTAGCAGCTCTTCTGAGGAATCAGTAGAATCAAAACCGGATGAAAGTATAGAAGAACCGGAGTCCGTACCGCAACCAGATGAAGAATATACAAATACATACGTTGTCCAGACTGGTGATAATTTATACCGTATTGCTTTAAATCATGGCATGGATTTGGATGTTTTGAAATCCATTAATGGTATTTATGCTGATAGCATTGAGGTTGGCTCGGTCTTAAAAGTTAAGTAGATAGTATAGAAACGGAGCTTCAAGGTCTGCGTTAATCGCAGACCTTGCTCTATTTATTCGGGAGGATATTACTTGGAACACTATAATATAGCCATAGATGGACCAGCTTCAGCTGGGAAAAGTACAATTGCGAAAAAAATTGCAGCACGGTTAGGTCTCATTTACCTTGATACGGGTGCCATGTATCGCGTTTTGACGCTTGCTGGAATAAGGGGTAAGCTTAACCTTGAAAATGAGTCTTCTCTTTTGGATCTTCTGAATGAAACCCAAATCAGTTTTGATCAAAGTAAAGGGGAGCAAAAGGTATTTCTGAACGGAGAGGACGTGACTGAGGCAATACGTTCTTTGGATGTCACGCAAAATGTCAGCCTTGTTTCCTCACATGAAAAAGTTCGTGCTGAAATGGTTGCAAGACAACAAAAAATCGCTCAGGACGGCGGTATTGTGATGGACGGCCGTGACATCGGGACAGTTGTTTTACCAAATGCTGACTTAAAAATTTACCTAGTGGCCTCAGCGGAAGAACGCGCTTTGAGACGTTATCGCGAATCCATCGAAAAAGGCATGGATGTCTCACTGGATAAGTTAACGGAAGATATGAAAGCCCGTGATCATTATGATATGAACCGTGAAGCATCGCCTTTAAGAAAAGCAGAAGATGCAGTGGAGCTGGATTCTACGAAATTGTCAATTGATGAAGTTGTTGAAACCGTCCTGGAAATGGTTGAAAAAGATAAAAATTAGACAGCTAAACTTTTGAAAAATCAAGATTACTGGACGTTATATGAAGTAAATGTTAAAATGGTAGTATATGGTTATACGTTTACAAGTGGGAGTTCAAGATGATTTAGTAAGTAATCATCTACTACTACCAGTAATTTAGATACCGGGGAGGAAAAGTCAGATGTCAGAATACAATGAAAATCCAGAATTGAACGAAGAGGTTGAATCATCACAAGAAAATGGTGAAATGACAATGGATGATATGTTAAATGCATATCCACCACTAGAAGTGGGCGATACAGTTCAAGCCGAAGTTCTAGCGATTGAAGACAACCAAGCCATCGTTGGTATTAAGGGACGCGGAGTTGAAGGAGTTATTCCTTACAAAGAGTTATCTGCTAAACCTTTCGATGAAGTAACGGAAATCTTGAACGTCGGAGACGTTGTTGAGGTAGTCGTTATTAAACAAATTAAAGATAAAGAAAATGGAAGTTTCCTACTTTCAAAACGTCGTATTGATGCTAAGAAAGTCTGGAAAGATATCCAACAAAAATTTGAAAATAATGAATACATTGAAGCGCCAGTTAAAGATGTTGTTAAAGGCGGTCTTGTAGTAGACGTAGGTGTACGCGGATTCGTACCAGCATCCATGGTAGAAGAGTACTTTGTTGAAGATTTCTCTGACTACAAAGGAAAAACTTTGAAATTTAAGATCGTGGAACTTGAGCCAAGTGAAAATCGTTTGATTCTGTCTCATAAAGCTGTTGCAATGGCTGAAAAAGAGGCTATGAGTGAAGAACGTATGGAAACATTGGTTGAAGGAGATACAGTTGAAGGAACGGTTGCTCGTTTGACGAATTTTGGTGCATTCGTCGATTTAGGTGGCGTGGACGGTTTGGTTCATATTTCCCAAATTGCTCATGAACATGTAAGTACACCAGGAGACGTTTTAGAAATTGGTCAAAAAGTTAATGTAAAAATCCTTTCAGTAGACAAAGAAAAAGGAAGAGTTTCCTTGAGTATCAAAGATACGCTTCCTGGACCATGGGAAACAGTTGCGGAAAAAGCTCCAATCGATTCTGTTCATACAGGTACAGTAAAACGTTTGACTAGTTTTGGTGCTTTCGTGGAAGTTTTCCCAGGTGTTGAAGGACTTGTACACATTTCTCAAATTTCTCACCAACATATTGCAACTCCACATGAAGTATTGCAAGAAGGTCAAGAAATTGAAGTGAAAGTCTTGGATGTAAAACCGGAAGAACATCGTTTATCCCTAAGTATTAAAGCTTTACAAGACAAAGGGACAGATGTTCCTGAAGAAGAATACACTGAAACATACCAAACAGATAGCGAAGACGATTCAGGTTTCACGCTTGGGGATGTACTAGGTGATCAATTAAAAGATTTGCAAGATAACGAATAACCATATGATATTACAAAAGGGGCGGGGACTTTTGTCTCTGTCCTTTTTGATGAATATAATTAAATTTTTAGGGAGTGATGAAAATGCCAAATCCTGTTTTAGCAATCGTAGGGAAACCTAATGTCGGAAAATCAACCATTTTTAATCGATTGGCGGGAGAGCGGATTTCCATCGTCGAAGATATTCCCGGAGTTACGCGTGACCGCATTTATGCCCAAGGTGAGTGGATGGGAAGAACATTTGACATTATTGATACAGGCGGTATCGATATAAAAGATGAACCTTTTATGTCCCAAATTAAACTGCAAGCACAAGTAGCCATGGAAGAAGCGGACGTTATCCTGTTTATTACAAGTGTAAGAGAAGGGATTACAGATGCTGATGAAAACGTGGCTCGGATTTTGTATCGATCCGGAAAACCTGTTATTTTAGCAGTTAACAAAGCGGATAATCCGGAAATGCGGGCAGAAGTTTTTGAATTTTATAGTTTAGGACTTGGAGAACCATATCCTATTTCAGGTAGTCATGGTCTTGGCTTAGGGGATATGTTGGATGCGGTCATTGCCGAATTTCCTTCTGATGAAGAATTAGCAGCAGAAGAAGATGTTATTAACTTTTGCTTGATTGGTCGTCCTAATGTTGGTAAATCCTCATTGGTCAATGCCATTTTAGGAGAAGAGCGTGTTATTGTATCTGATATTGCCGGAACAACCCGTGATGCCATAGATACTTCTTTTGTGGATGATGAAGGGACACGCTTCCGGATGATTGATACTGCTGGAATTCGTAAAAAAGGTAAAATCAGCGAGAGCACAGAAAAATTCAGCGTGATGCGTTCATTGCGAGCGATTGATCGTTCGGATGTCGTTTTGATGGTTTTGAATGCGGAAGAAGGTATCCAGGAGCAAGACAAGAAAGTTGCTGGCTACGCGCATGAAGCAGGCAAAGGAATCATAATTATTGTTAACAAGTGGGATAAAATCGAAAAAGATAACCACACAATGAAAGAATTCGAAACAGAAATCAGGGACGAATTCCAATATCTATCTTATGCTCCGATATTATATGTTTCAGCTATAACGAAACAACGTCTTGTGCAAATTCCTGAGAAAATCAAGGCAATCAATGAGTCACAAACACGTCGTATTTCTTCGTCATTATTGAATGATGTTCTAATGGATTCTATCGCACGCAATCCTACACCTACCGACAAAGGTAGAAGATTAAAGATTTACTATGCGACTCAAGTAGCAGTGAAACCACCTACTTTTGTTCTGTTTGTGAACGAACCTGAATTGTTGCATTTTTCTTACGAACGTTATATCGAGAACCAAATTCGGAAAAACTTTGAATTTGAAGGAACACCATTCCGAGTGATTGCCCGCCAGAAAAAATAAAGCAGTCAAAATCGAGGAAAAAGGCCGATAATCGTTGCAGTGATAGGTTTTCTATGATATTCTTTATAAGAAATCACCTAACAAACATGGTATTTCACTTCACTATTTTTGGACCACTCAAAAGTAGTTAACATGTTGTTATGAAGTAAGAACATGGAATCTTCTTTTTTTGGCAGGAGGTGAAAAGACAATATGGCAAATAAAGCAGAATTGATCGAAAAAGTTGCTGGAAAAACAAACCTTACAAAAAAGGAAGTTACAGCTACTGTAGATGCATTGTTTGAAGTGATTCAAGAAACTTTAGCAAGCGGTGAAAAAGTTCAAGTTATCGGATTTGGTAACTTTGAAGTTCGTGAGCGCGCTGCTCGTAAAGGACGTAACCCTCAAACTGGGGAAGAAATCCAAATCGAAGCAAGTAAAGTTCCAGCCTTCAAACCAGGTAAAGCATTGAAAGATGCAGTTAAGAACTAATAATAAAAGAACCGTAGACTCCTGTCTGCGGTTTTTTTGTTTAAAATTGCAACTTAAAAGAATATAAAGAGCCAGGATTATAAGATTATGTTAAAATGAAGACAGATATAATAAGTAGGTGGTAGCAAGTGAATAGTAAAGCAGAAAAAATGTTTGAAGCAATTAGGGAAAATGAGGTTGAAATAGCTCAGGTTTATTTCAACGAGTCTCTTGAGCAATCGATTCAAGAAAGTGATATAGATGGTCTTGCTGACTTTGCAGAAGAGTTACACCATGCTGGGTTTGTGGATGAAGCAACCAGGACGTATCGATTATTAAAGCAATTGGCGCCGCAATTTGAAGAGTGGGATTTATATTTGGCTGAGTTAGCAATTGATAACGATCAAGTATCCGATGGAATTGATATCTTATTACAATTTGATGAATCCAGCGAACTCTATCCAAACGTTTTACTGGTTTTGGCGGATGCTTATCAAAGTCTAGGCCTTTACGAGGTTAGCGAACAAAAAATATTGGAAGCAATAAAAATATTACCGGATGAACCGGTCTTGAAGTATGCCTTAGCTAAATTATTTTATTCTATCGGTAGTTTTAAAAAAGCAATTCCATTATATGAAGAACTATTGGAATTAAATGATGAAATGCCTTGGGAAGATAATATATTAATGCAATTGGCGGAGTGCCATCATGCTATTGGGCAATTTGAAGAAGGCATCCAGTATTTGGAACAACTTCACTCTGAGGAACATTCTTCAGATAGCCTGTTTCAATTAGGATTCGGCTATCTTCAAATGAAGGCTTATGGACGCTCGATACAAATTTTTGAGGAATTGCTAGAAAAAGATCCTGATTATTTGAGTGTGTACCTCTATCTTGCCCAAGCATTGGAAGCTGATCAACGTTTACCAGAAGCTTTAGAAGCCATGTTGAAAGGCATTGAGGAAAATCCATTCCAAGCGGAATTTTATTTAGCCGCAGCGAATCTGCAGCGCAAACAAAAAAGAACGGAAGAAGCAGAAAAATTGCTGGATAAAGCTATTGAACTAGAACCAGAGTTCATTGAGGCTATCCTGCTAAAAGTAGATCTCGCTTTGGATGATGAACGCTATGAAGATGTGGTGACGTATCTGGAGTCTAATCCAGACAACGCAAATCAACCACATTTCCAATGGAAGTTGGCACTTGCTCATGATAAGTTGGAGGATTACGATGTTGCGAGTGCTTATTTCGAAAAAGCACATCGCTATTTCGATGATAACTTGGATTTCTTGGAAGACTACAGTACTTACCTACAAGAAGAAGGTAATTTGGAGAAATTAGCAACAGTAGTAAGACATGCATTAACCATTGAACCAAATCATCCATACTTTTTGGATATGATGTTAAATCACTTATCATAGTTGAAATTGTTTAGGGGGTGGGAACATGATTCGGCCTTCACTAGAAGACAAGAAAAAATTTTTAACTTGGTTCATTCAAAATTACCAATTGAAAAGAAGAGAATCTTTATGGATTTTGAATTACTTGCTCAACCATGAGCTCCTGCTAAAAAATGTGCATTTTGTTGAAAATATTGCACTGACTAACCGTGGAATGGGTCTTTCAACCATTGAAAGTGAAGAGGAACCGTTTGTTTATTTTAAAGAAGGCAAACGTTTCGAGGATCCAGAGCAAGCATTTCATGATTTACGGTTGAATTGGAAAGAAGACTTTTATTTGGAACTATTTTTTGAAGGAGCTTATCAAACTTTAAGTGCCTATGGCATCCTGGAAAATAATCCTAATGAAACGGATGAAGTTAGCATAACAAAAGAAACACAACAAGCAGTAGAAGTTTCATTGGTTCGTTTAGCGTGGCAAGAACGTAAGCGTCACTTGCTAATACTAATCGACCAGGCTCTTGTAGATCAAGATGAAGATAAATTCAAAAAATATACTGAAGAACTGAGAGAAATCGACGAAAAAAATATGATTTGAATTACCATCCTATTGGTAATGGATTGGATTAAAATGATTAATGTAAAGCAAATACCAGAATTTAATAAAGCAATTCCTATCATTGAAAAGATTGAGGAAGCTGGTTTCGAAGCTTATTTTGTAGGCGGGGGTGTCAGGGACACGCTGCTGCATCTACCTATTTCGGATGTGGATATCGCCAGTAGCGCGACACCTGATGAAATCCAGCGCATTTTTCCAATAACTTTTGATGTGGGAATCAAACACGGGACAGTCATGGTCCTTTATGATAAAGAGACCTATGAAATAACAACCTTCAGAACCGAGTCGAAATATGAAAAATTCCGCCGGCCTGAAAAGGTTGATTATGTTCGAAGCCTGGAGGAAGACTTGAAGCGTCGCGACTTTACAATAAATGCAATTGCATTGAATCGTATGGGACAAATCAAGGATCCTTTTGATGGGCAAAAAGATATTGACGTCAAATTAATTAGAGCTGTTGGCAACCCTATCGAACGTTTTAGAGAGGATGCCTTACGAATGATGCGTGCTGCACGTTTTATGAGTCAACTCGGTTTCAACATCGAGCCTGAAACAAAGGCTGCAGTCGTCGATTATCATCCCCTATTATCCAAAATAGCGATTGAGCGTGTTCGCGAAGAATGGACCAAGTTGTTGTTGGGGCGAAACCGCAAAGGTGGCATTAAGTTTTTCGTTGAAACACGACTGTACCATATGTGTCCAGGTCTGCAAAACAAACAAGACGAACTGATTGATTTGGCCTTGTTTCCTTTGCAGTTCAAAACATCTTTAGCAGCTTGGACCACTTTACTTTACTTTTTAGATGTAGAAAAAGAGGAAGTTGATGAATTCCTACGGGGATGGAAACTCTCCAATAAGGAAATTAATCAAATTCGAAAAGCATATCATGCCTTGAAATCGAGGTTGAATGAATTCTGGGATTTCCATCTCTTGTTTGAGACCGGGATCGCAATAGCCCTTGAAGTGGAAGAATTAATTACTGGTTTTGGGCTGACTAATGATGTGAATCGCTTACTCGCTCTAGACAAAACAATGCCGATTCACTCCATCCAGGATATGTCTATAAATGGTAAAGAAGTGATGGCATTACTCGGTTCTAAGAGAGGGGGCCCTTATTTGGGGACGATTCTTTCAGATGTAAAAAATAGAATCCTCTCGCAACGCCTTGAGAATGATAAAGAAATCATCAAAACTTTTATCGAAAAAAGGAGATTTATTTATTTGGATGAAGTCCATACAAAATCATATACAGTAACTGAAAATGATACCGCTGAAAAAATGGGTTCGGGAGACTTGACAGTTCTTTCATCTCCAAGTCTTATTGCTTTTATGGAAAATTGTTGTAAAGAAATGATGGCTGGTTTAGTGGAGAACGGGCAAACCACGGTCGGGACATTTATCAGTATGAAACATAGTGCACCATCAAAAATCGGCGCAACAATTATTGTTGAAGCGCGGATTAAAGAATTAAGTGGAAGTAAGTATTCGTTCTCAGTCGTCGCTAGAGATGGCGAAGAAATAATAGCAATCGGGGAACACACGAGAGCGGTAGTCGATTCTGAAAAGTTTATGAAAAAAATTACAAGTTAACCAAGGCTTTAGAAAACCTTTTCAATGTTGCGAGATTAATATTTTTTTGTTTTCCCTTTCCTTTTGTATGTGTTGTATGATAAAATATTCACAAGATTTGAAATAGGAGTGATAACATGAAAAAAGTAATGGCACATTTAAAATTAATTTTCCGAAATGGCGAAACCTGGACAATAAACCGGGAACATATCGGGGATTTATGGATAAAACAGGTTTCAACAAGTTATGGTCGTATTGGCAACAGTGAGTTCCAAGAAATCCACCCTTGTGAGTCGTTGCGTATCGAGGTCCTTCAAGAAGCTGATCACGTCAAGTCTGATGATATCAACTTAGGCGGTATTGAAACAGGAATGTTTGACCGTGTTGCAAAATATCAAGACATTGAAATGATGGATATCTTGTATCTTGATGAAGATCATCCAAAATCAGATACAATTGTTCAGAGTGATCGTATTTACTTCCCATACAAAGCGTTGGATACAGACGGCAATGATAATGAGTATCAAACTTCTAAAGTAGTAGATGATAAATTATATATCGTTGTTGATCCCAATCATACTGTAGACGATATTTACTCCAATCTATAAACCTGAAAAGACACAGTGCCTACAAGGGTATTGTGTCTTTTTTGTTGGCACTATCTTCTGGGAATCACTACTATTATGGGCTGTTTTCTAGTAAAATAAAAAGAGCAACAGGAATGTAATGTAGAATCGGGGTAATATTCAAAATGGGATTTAAAGATAAGATTTTTGCCGTTGTCGACTTGGAAACAACGGGATCAAGCTATAAGAATGGCGATCGTATCATTCAGATTGGCATGACCTTCGTTCAAAATAATACTATTATTCAAGAGTATGATTTTAAGGTCAATCCTGGAAAAAAAATACCTAGCATGATTGAAAACCTCACCGGTATTTCAAACAAGGATGTTAAAAATGCACCTTATTTTGAAGATATTGCTGATTATGTTTTCAATTTACTTGAGGGTTGTGTCTTTGTCGCCCATAATATCGAATTTGATTATCGGTTTTTAAGTAAATCGTTCATAGAGGCTGGTCTCCCTGAACTGAACATTCTCGGGTTAGATACAGTAGAACTTGTGAAGATATTATTCCCGACACTGGATAGCTATCGCCTTTCCGATTTATCTAATCAATTTAATTTCGCCCATGATAAAGTTCATGACGCTGCAGGTGATGCGAGAGCGACAGCTGAATTATTCATTTTTCTTCAAGAAAGAGCAGTCTCCTTGCCCATTGTAACGCTCGAAAAATTAAATCAGCTTAGTCATCAGACTCAGAGGAATAATCAAGATTTTTTTGAAATGTGTCTGGAAATCAGCAGAGAACAAAGAGTACCACTTTCAGAAGATATTATTATAGTAAGTGGGATAGCATTACGAAAAAAAGAAATTCTGGTTGAACAAACCGGTCATCGCATGAAGGATAGCTTTGATACGAGGAATTTGTGGAGAACAGCCACTGAGGGAACGGCCTTCAAAACGAGAGAAGGTCAGTTGGACATGATGAACCAAATCGAAGCATTTTTTCAAGATTCAGATCGACATAGTTTTGCTATTGAAGCACCGGCGGGTTTTGGTAAAACATTGGCATACCTATTTCCGGTTATTTTACAAGCTTCGCCTGAATCTAAAGTGGTTATCTCAACTTCAACATTACTACTGCAAGAACAGCTAGAGACTGTAATGAAAAAAGTACAAATGATGCTACCGTTTTCTCTTTTATTTTCTCAACTTAGCAGTCGTAACCACTTAATAAATTTAGAAAAAGTAGAAAAAATTAAAATTTCTGAGTTATTTGGAACAGACGCATTAATAATGATGAGTATTTATGTATGGCTAACAGAAACGGAAACGGGAAACTTGTCCGAATTAAGTTCTAGCCATAAAATAGGTTCTTTAATCGAATCTTTGTCCTATAAATTTGAGGAGAACGAAATAGACTCAAAGTGGCGGGAGTTCGATTTCTTTTTCTTTCATCAGGAAAAAGCTAGAAAGGCAAGTATTTTGCTGACCAACCACGCTTATTTAAGTCATCATATGCAAGATATTAAAGGGATGTCCGAAAACGGAGACATTAGTCTGGTAGTTGACGAAGCGCACCGATTTGCCCAAATGTACAAAGAAAAAGAAAAAGTGACTTTTCAGCTCTCGGCCATTCGTAGAAAAGTGTATAAATTTTCTAGTGTAGTCAGAGGTTATCGTGAGCACTTGGAACAACATGCGAAAACAGCCTTTCCGCATTATGAATTGATTAACCTTGAATTCGCAATGGACCAATTAATAAATACCATAATGGAGCTCGAAACAAAATTCGAAAATGAATTTTTGGATGAAAAGGAAACGCAAAAAAATACTGACAGTTACTATTTAAGTAGTGAATTTTTGGAAAGTAATTGGTTTAAACGGTATGCTCGTAAATTGATCCTCCATTATGAGGAACTCAGATTAACTGGTGCACGTTATTTGGAACTGGATCATCACGCTGGAGAAGGGCAATTTGCCAGTCGCCTGAGAATATTTATAGGTGCCATGAGTGAACACATTCATAACTTCTCGGAAATTATGAAAAAAGATCATTTTGGTTATTACGCTATCAAAAAAGGAAATCGTCTTGGCGGAGATAGGATAGGGCTGGAAAAAAACCACTGGGATATTGGGGAAAAACTTCAGAAGGAACTAAACGCCACTTTTTCCAAAATGTTATATATCAGTGCGACGCTTCTGTTAACGGATGAGACAAACTATTTTTCGCGTAAGATTGGTATCGAGGATTTAGAAACGATTTCTTACACTTCAAAATACGAAGATGTAAAAAGCAAATTAGACATTTACGTTCCTAATGATATTCCCGCGGTAACAAAAATGGGACACCATGATTGGACAAATATGCTAACGAATTTTATCTTTCAGTTAGTGTCAGAAACGAATAAGAAAATACTGGTATTATTTAATTCAAATCAAGTTCTGGAAGAAGTATTAAATAAGTTGCGAGTCAGGGATGAAAGAGGAAAAACTGGCATCGAGTTTCTGGCCCAGGGCTTTTCTGGGAGCCAACGACGCGTGCATAGACGTTTTTTAGAAGCGGAACAAGCTGTGTTATTAGGGAGTGGTTCCTATTGGGAAGGCGTAGATTTCCCGGATCAACCAGTGGAAATCGTTGTCATGACACGTTTACCGTTTGATCCACCAGAAACACCGGAAAATAGGGCGATTGACACTTACTACAGGGATTTTGGTGGCGGAAATTCATTCAGGACAGAATCCCTTCCCAAAATGATTATGCGTTTAATTCAAGGAATGGGACGTATTTCCAGAAAAGAAGGGCATTCAGGTATTCTGTATTGTCTTGATAATCGTCTCTTATATAGTCCGTATGCAAAAAAAATTAAGGATAGTTTACCTGAAGGAATAACCATTCATGAAAAAAACTTTGAAGATTTAATATTTTAGGAAAAAATCCAGCAAGAATCAAATAGTGATTCCTTTTTTAGCGATTTTTGAGTATGATATTAGAATATAGTATTGGCTTGGCAGTAGAGGAAGAGGGTTAAGTATTTGAAACGAAATATTGTAATGGGGCTAATCGTTTTATTGTTTGTTTTAATTGTTGGTTCCTATTCTATTTTTTATCAGTCCCAACGACCAATTGTTCAAGCGGAAAGCGAAGCGACTGCCATTGCCGAGCAAGTTGCAGGTGTGCAAAAGGTTGAAGATTTTTTTTGGTATAATGGTGCTGATGAGACGTATTTTGCAGTAGCTGGCTTTACAGAAAATGAAGATTATGTGTATGTGGTAATCAAACAAGATGGTGGACAACAGTGGATTTTTGATGCCAAAGAGATTGTGACTGCGGATGAAGCAAAAGCTATTGTTCAAGCATCAGTAAATCCCGCTAGTCTTTTGGAAGCACGAATCGGTATTATTGATGATGAACCATTTTGGGAAGTGGCATATAAAGACGAAAAAGGCAATCTTGGTTACTATCAGTTGTCGGCAAAATCTGGCGAAAAAATCAAGGAATTTAAGAATATCTAGGGATGGTGATGTTATATGGTGAAAATTTCAGACCGTATGCTCCAAGTAGAGGAGTCTCCTACATTAGGAACTTCCAATAAGGTGCAAAATCTCAAAGCACAAGGGATGGACATTATTAGTTTGACAGTTGGGGAACCAGACTTCGAGACTCCCCAGCATATTCGTGATGCAGCAATTGAGGCAATTCAGCAAAACAAAGTAAATCATTATGTTGCGACTTCTGGAATTCTACCCTTAAGACAAGCAATCGTTGCTTATCACAAAAAACATGACGGCGTTACTTATGAAACAAATGAAGTCATCGTTACAACAGGTGCAAAAGATGCTTTATACGGCTTATTCCAAACAATCCTCAACCCAGGTGATGAAGTTCTTATTCCAGCACCTTATTGGGTGAGTTATACAGAACAAGTCAAACTAGCCGGTGGTATGAATGTCATTATTGACACAACCCCGGAACGTGAATTCAAAGTGACCGTTCAAGACCTTGAAGCTAGGCGTACTGATAAAACCGTTGCCTTGATTTTAAATTCTCCTAATAATCCTACGGGAACCATCTATTCTAAGGAAGAGTTAGAGAGTATTGGGAACTGGGCTGTTGAAAATGACATTATCCTTGTTTCTGACGAGATTTATTACAACCTATGCTACAATGGTAACGACGCTTGTTCCTTGGCTTCTATTTCGGAAGCAATTAAGAACCAAACAATCGTTATCAATGGTGTCTCCAAGTCATACGCTATGACTGGTTGGAGAATCGGATATGCGATGGGAAATAAAGCAGTTATCAGCAAAATGACTGAATTTGCGAGTCACTCAGCAAATCCGGCAGCAGTCAGCCAATATGCTGCACTAGCCGCATTAAATGGTCCCCAAGACGTTATCGAAGAGATGCGTCTGAAATTTGAGCGACGTTTGAATCATCTATACCCATTGCTTGAGACTATTCCCGGATTTAAATTGGTTAAACCACGCGGTGCATTTTATGTTTTTGCTAATGTAAAAGAAGCTGCCGAAATGACGGGTTATGAATCAGTCAGTGACTTTGCACTTGACTTGATTGAAGAAGCTAAAGTGGCTGTTATCAGTGGGGATGGTTTCGGATTCCCAGATTATATTCGTATCAGTTATACATTGAACGAGGAAACTTTGACTGAAGCGGTAGATAGAATAAAGGAATTTATTACTAATAAGGCAAATGCATAAACAAAGGAGTTAGTGATCTTGGAAAGAATTACAATGAGACAAGCAAAGGAAAATTTAGGTAAAGAAGTAAAAATTGGTGCCTGGGTTACAAACAAACGCAGCAGTGGGAAAATTGCATTCCTGCAATTACGTGATGGCGATTATTACTTCCAGGGGATTGTCCTGAAAAATGAAGTTGAACCAGAAGTTTTTGAAATAGCCAAGGGCTTGTCACAAGAATCTTCTATCATGGTAACTGGTGTTGTCCAAGAAGATACACGTTCAAAACTTGGTTATGAACTGTTAGTAAAGGATATTGAAGTTTTGGGCGAGAGCCATGACTATCCAATCACACCAAAAGAACATGGAACAGAGTTCTTGATGGACCACCGTCATTTGTGGTTGCGTTCGTCTAAGCAACACGCTATTCTCAAAATTCGTAACGAAATTATTCGTGCTACATATGAATTCTTCAACAAAGAAGGATTTATTAAAGTTGATCCACCTGTGTTAACAGGTAGCGCGCCGGAAGGGACGACAGAATTATTCCATACAAAATATTTTGATCAAGAAGCTTTCTTGTCTCAATCAGGTCAATTGTATTTGGAAGCAGCAGCAATGGCATTCGGTAAAGTTTTCTCGTTTGGGCCAACTTTCCGTGCCGAAAAATCTAAAACACGTCGTCACTTGATTGAATTTTGGATGATGGAGCCAGAAATGGCATTCATGCATCAAGATGAAAGTCTGGAAGTGCAAGAACAATATGTGGCTTATTTAGTACAATCCGTTTTAGATAATTGTGATTATTATTTGGATGTATTGGAACGCGACAAAGAATTACTTAAAAAGTATACACAATTGCCATACGAACGCATTTCTTATGATGATGCAATTGAATTGTTGCAGAAGAATGGTTTTGAAGACATTACATGGGGAGACGACTTCGGTTCGCCTCACGAAACCTTCATTGCGCAACAATCTGAAGGGCCGGTATTTATCTTGAATTATCCTAAAGCGATTAAGCCGTTCTATATGAAAGAGCATCCTGATCGTGATGATGTTGTTTTGTGTGCGGATTTGATTGCTCCAGAAGGATACGGAGAAATTATTGGTGGTAGTGAACGTGAAGTTGATTACGACAAACTAAGTCAACAAATCGAAAAATTTGGTCTATCTCTCGAAGATTACGGTTGGTATTTAGATTTGCGTAAATATGGTTCCGTTCCACATTCCGGTTTTGGTTTAGGCTTGGAAAGAGCTGTTACATGGATTACGGGAACAGAACATATTCGTGAAGCAAGTGCTTTCCCGCGTTTGTTAAACCGTCTTTACCCATAATTAATACAATAATGAGGGAGCAACAGTTTATCTGTATTGCTCTCTTTTTAATAGGAGTATGAAGAAATGAGTGATTTATTGGAAAATTGGTTAAACCAAGGGCAAACGGTCATTGAAAATGGTCTTTTAGAGCATTATCAAGCTTTGGGACTTAGTAGTGAGGAACTCATATTCGTCATTCAATTGAAGAGCTATTTAGATCAGAAACACTATTTCCCCAATATGGCAAATATCTCCGAACGAATGGGGTTAACGGAATCAAAAGTTTTTGCCATCTTACATGACTTAATTCAAAGGAAAATTGTTATTATTCAAACCGAAAAAGATGGGGCGGGAAAAGACTCAGATCGCTATTCCTTAATGCCTCTCTATAAAAAATTAGCAATGTTTTTGGATAAGAAACAGGTTAGCAATCAAACGTCCTCCAATGACATTGATTTACTTGAAATTTTCCAACAAGAGTTTGGGAGACTGCTGACACCAATTGAAATTCAAACGGTGGGAGATTGGCTGGATAGAGACCGGTATTCTAAAGAGCTTATTTTAGAGGGCTTACGAGAAGCGGTTCTAAACCAAAAATACAGTCTGCGCTATATTGATCGGATATTGATGTCTTGGGAAAAGAAAAACATTCGAACTTCGAATCAAGCGAAAGAAGAAACAAAACGCTATTCTCAATTTCAAAATCAGGGGGATAAAACGGAAAGTAATGAACCAACTGAGCACGTTCCGCTTTTCAACTGGTTGGATTCTTCAGAATAAAAAATACGCTCCTGTTCAAGCTAAGAGCTTGAACAGGAGCGTATTTTATTCGTTATTATCAGTGTTTTCTGACTCTTCTGATTCCGTTTGAGGAGCTTCACTCGACTCTTCTGGTTTGCTTTCTTGAGATGGAGTTACCGCCTCAGTCTCGCTTGACTCACTCGAGGATTGTTCCTCGCTCGAGGAACTTGAAACTTCTTCACTGCTTTCTGAACTAGAAGAGGAGCTTTCCGGTTCGCTACTTTCTTCTTTTTCCGGTTCTTTCGGTTCTTCTATCGTTATTTGGATAGAAGCAGGCGGTGAAGTAGCAGATCCCAGTTTGGCACGTATTGAAATTTGGATATTTCCTTTTGCAGGATTATCAACCACTAACTGCGTGGCAGTTGTGGGTTGGGAATTTGAACCAACGGTAACATCAAACTGCGGTGTGCGATTGTCGCCACTTGCTAATTTATATGCATCCCAGGAAATTGTTAATTTGTTTGTATCTTTGTTATAGGATGCTTTCAAACCTGTTGGAGCTTTCAGTTCTTCACCGTATTTACGTGAAATTGCAGTAGGTTCGGTCCCTTTGACAAATAATTCGTTAATCTGCATATTGCTTGGCGTATTCGGACCAGGCTTAGCGACTGGATTGCTGAACTTTTCCATTGTTGCTTCCACTACCGAATCGGGTTTGACCCAATCTGGGTTATCAATGTCTTGCGAAACATAACTCATTAACTCTTGGAAGATGTAACGTGTAATTTCACGCGTTTGAAATTCCAGATAATTCCCTGGTAATATTTCTTCATATCCCATCCACACGGCAACCGAATAATTAGGTGAGTAACCGACGAACCAGGAATCTTTAGCCACATTCATTTCATGGGTTGCTTCTACAAGCGCTAAATCTGAATCGGAAAATTCTTCAGTACCCGTTTTCCCAGCAACAGGAACACCTGGAACCAGTGCGTTAGGAGCAGATACGGTGACAACGTCTTTCATCATGTCAGTCATCATATAGGCTGTAGAGTCTTTCATGGCTACTGTTCCGTCAGGTTTAAATTCATATACATTCCCTTTAGAGTCTGTAACGGATTGAACAGTATAGGGTTTGTAATAAGTTCCGCCATTTGCAAAAGCAGCATAGGCTGCTGCCATTTGGATGTTAGAAATAGATCCTTGAAGGGCATTAGAAGGGTATATTTCGTCGCCACCGTCTTTTTGGACGCTGTCTATTCCCAGCTTACTCAAGAAGGCAGCTGCATTGTCAATGCCAACAACATCAGTTAAAAGTTTAACCGCCGGTACATTTCGAGAATCCACTAAAGCTTCGCGAATGGTTAAATCGCCACGATAAAGCAGATCATAGTTCCTGATGGGGGTGCCATCAGGGTAGTTCATTTCTTCATCGACGATTAAAGAACCCGTTGACAATGAATTATACTCAATCGCAGGCGCATAATCGATCAATGGTTTGATTGTAGAGGCGACACTACGCGTATTTTGATCCGCATAGTTTATCGCAAGTAAATTAGTTTTTTTTCTGTTTCCGACCACGGCATTCAACGCACCCGTATCTACATCAACAAGTGTAACAGCGGTTTGTACTTCGTCATCCGGGAAAAGGATATAATCTTCAGAGTTAACGATATCGTACAAATGTTGTTGGGCATCCATGTCTAAATTAGTTTCGATGGTCAATCCACCCATTTCGACTTCAAGACCAGTTTTTTCATAAACTTCTTCCATGACAAGTTGTAAGTAAGAATCCATAACGAGTGAATTATCAACATCGTTGGAATGATCGACTAAGTTTTCGGTTACAGGTACTGCTGTTGCTTCGGCACGCTGTTCTTCGGAAATGGCGCCGTGGTCGACCATCATCATCAATACGATATTTCGACGTTCTTCTGTTTCGGCTGGGTTCAAATATGGATCGTAATAAGAAGGGGCTTGCGGCATACCGGCTAAAGTAGCTGCTTCGGACAAGGTTAAATCTGCTAATTCTTTGCCATAGTAGTATTCTGCAGCAGTTGCCATTCCATATACATTGTTTCCCATATAAACTTTATTGATATAGAGTGCTAAAATTTCATCTTTGGAAATTTCACGTTCTAATTTCAGAGCCATCCATGCTTCTTGTGCTTTTCTTTCTAGTGTTTGATCTTCTTCAGAAGTGGAGAAGAAAGACAACTTAATTAACTGTTGGGTGATTGTACTCCCACCTTGAGAAATACCACCATCACGGAAGTTTGCTACAACTGCTCCAAGGATGCGGATGGGATCCACGCCAATATGGTCATAGAAACGTTGATCTTCAATTGAAACAACAGCTTGTTGAAGCAATTCAGGGATTTCTTCTGTTCCAGCGAGCTCACGGTTTTGTGCGCCGGCTCCAACTTCCATCGCTACTTCGTCGTTAATATCTAATAATTTTGATGGAACAGCATCCACCAATGCTTCGCGGTTAACTTCCGGTGCGTTGCTGGCGTAATATGCAAAGAGGCCACCACCAGCTAATAGACCTGTAAATCCAATGATTAAAATTGCAATGATTACTTTTTTCCATAGATCAGTTTTCTTTTTCTTTCCTTTACTACTTTTGCTTTTGTTTGTTACTTTTTTTCTCTGTTGCCTTGATTGTGACTGATTCGGCATAACCTTCACCTCTTATATATTTTGTTCATTGATGATAATATCTATTACTTTAAGATAATCTAGAGTAGGGCGAAACCCGTACGTTATCTCATAGCCATGCTCCTCAATGTAGGTAAGGGGAATGGACTTACGTTTGTCAGCTTGCTTTTGATTTTCCCAGAAAAGGGAAAGGTGGGAACTTTCTAAAAGGAAGACTCTATCGAGAACGGAAAAACGTATTAAAACAAATGTTATGCCTCCTAACTGGCGACATTGTTCCATATGGTTGATTTGATGTTCATGGAAATTTTTTAATGGAAAAGATTGTTTGTTTTGTGTTTCTTTCGCTTCAAAATCAAGGTATTTTCCTTGATAAATGCCGTTAAAGTCAGTTGTGGATGAGTGTCGATAATAAGCCTCTTTAATGACAGCAGCGCTTCGTTTTGGATAATCCACTTTAACCACCTGGATGGGGGTAGGTTTTTTGTGAATAACTGCTATTCCTTTTTGCAGGTAATATTGATTTGATTCTGAAATTTGCTCCTCCAATGCCATTCCACGCTTTGCGTGACTGACGGATGTTTTTGGACGTTTTTCTACATTTTTTCGCATAGGGGCGCGATAGACTTTTCCGTTTGGGTAATTCATCATCTTGTTATCACTCCCTTTGATAAATTTTAGCAATTATATTTGAAAAAAACATGGAATTAGTTTTAAGTTTATAATAAAATCACTAAAAATAATGCTCATCATACTCATCACATCTGTAAGATTTTATCACCCTTAGAGATTTTTTCAAGTTTGTTGCTTGTAGAACTGGCGGTTTTTGTTTACTTTGCAATACTTCTAGTGTAAACTAAATGGGTATGCAATGGTATAACTATTGCGAAAATGATACATTTTTGGAGGAAAGATAATGACTGTAAATTGGGAAAAAACGGGCACTAACGAAGGTGTCTTAACATTCGAAATACCTGAAGCAACAATGCAAGCTGAGATGGATAAAGTTTTTAAGAAAGTTAGAAAAAACATTACCGCTCCTGGATTCAGAAAAGGAAAAGTTCCGCGTCATATCTTTAACAAAACTTACGGCGAAGCATCATTGTATGAAGATGCATTGAACCAAGCATTGCCTACAGCTTATGATGCTGCTGTTAAAGAAGCAGGAATTAACCCTGTTTCTCAACCAAACATTGACATCAAGAGCATGGAAAAAGGTCAACCTTGGGTATTGACTGCTGATGTAACAGTTAAACCTGAAGTTAAATTGGGTGAATACAAAAACTTGACTGTTGAAAAACAAGACCGCGAAGTAACAGATGCTGACGTTGAGGATGCATTGAAACAACGCCAAGAACGTCATGCAGAATTAGTTATTAAAGAAGATGCTGCTGCTGAAGGTGATACAGTAGTAATTGACTATGAAGGGTTCTTGGGAGAAGAAGCTTTTGAAGGCGGAAAAGACCAAAACCATTCTTTGGAATTGGGATCAAACTCATTCATTCCAGGCTTTGAAGAGCAATTGGTTGGAACTAAAGCAGGGGACGAAAAAGATGTTGTTGTTACATTCCCTGAAGAATACCAAGCTGCTGATTTAGCTGGTAAAGAAGCAACTTTCAAAGTTGTTGTTCACGAAGTTAAAACAAAAGAATTGCCAGCTCTAGATGACGAATTTGCTAAAGATTTAGAAGAAGATGTTGAAACTTTGGACGAATTGAAAGCTAAAATCCGTAAAGAACTTGAAGACAGCAAAACAGCTGCCGCTGACGAAATTGTACAAGATGCAGCTATCCGTCAAGCAGTTGAAAATGCAGAAGTTGTTGAATTGCCGCACGTAATGGTTCATGACGAAGTTCACCGTCAAATGGATCTATTCTTGAATGATATGCAACGTCAAGGGATTAATCCTGAATTGTACTACCAAATTACTGGTACAACAGAACAAGACTTGCACAAACAAATGGAAGTTGATGCGGATATCCGTACAAAAACGACACTTGTTCTTGAGCAAATCATCAAAGAAGAAAACATTGAAGTTTCTGAAGAAGAAATCAATGAAGAAATTGCAACACTTGCAGGACAATACAACATGGATGTTGAGCGCGTTCGCGGTCTAGTTAGCCAAGAAATGGTTACCAACGACATCCAAATGAAGAAAGCTATGGCTCTAATCACTGATTCAGCTGTTGAAGCTTAATTCATTACATCAATAATGTTAAGGAAAGGGGCATTGCATTCAGCAGTTGCCCCTTTTGTTTAAGTATGAGCTTAACTGTTGTGATTTGGTCAAAATATGTTAAGATTATATGCGTTATAAAAAAGGACTAACAGCCAGTCGATTTTTGAAATTTATGTAAAGAAAGGAAAATGCCTATGTTCCGAGATGATGGTACAAGCATTCACTGTTCCTTTTGTGGAAAATCTTCTGATCAAGTAAAAAAAATTATTGCTGGACCAGATGTGTATATTTGTAATGAATGTATTGATTTGTGTAAAGAAATAATTGATGAAGAGATTTACAGTGGGGAAACAGTAGATTTTGGTGATGTTCCGAAGCCACAAGAAATCCGTAAAATTTTGAGTGATTATGTAATAGGACAAGATAAAGCAAAGAAAACTCTTTCTGTTGCGGTATACAACCATTACAAACGTATTGGTCAAATGGATGCACAAAATGATGATGATATTGAACTACAAAAAAGTAATATCTGTTTAATTGGTCCTACAGGATCAGGAAAAACTTTCTTGGGTCAAACATTAGCACGAATTCTTGATGTGCCTTTTGCTATTGCGGACGCGACAAGTTTAACAGAAGCTGGTTATGTTGGAGAAGACGTTGAAAATATTCTACTGAAGCTTTTACAAGCAGCGGATTATGACTTGGAACGCGCGCAACGTGGTATTATCTACGTCGATGAAATCGATAAAATTGCTCGTAAGAGCGAGAATGTATCTATTACACGCGATGTAAGTGGAGAAGGGGTTCAACAAGCACTTCTAAAAATTCTTGAAGGTACAGTTGCAAATGTTCCACCACAAGGCGGACGTAAGCATCCCCAACAAGAATTTATCCAGTTTGATACGACCAATATTCTTTTCATTGTCGGCGGTGCCTTTGATGGGATCGAGTCAATCGTTAAAGAGCGTTTGGGTGAAAAAGTAATTGGTTTTGGTAAAACTCAGTCGAAAGATGAGAACGACAAGAGCTTGATGCAACAAATCATTCCTGAGGATTTGCTAAAATTCGGACTTATTCCGGAGTTTATTGGGCGATTGCCAATTATGGCGGCGCTGGATAAATTGACGGAAGAAGATTTAGTCCGTATTTTGACAGAACCCAAAAATGCACTTGTTAAACAGTACCAAAAACTATTGGAATTGGACAATGTTGTATTGGAATTTGAAGAGGATGCCTTAAAAGCAATTGCCAAACGCGCCATTGAGCGTAATACTGGCGCTCGTGGCTTAAGATCCATTATCGAAAATGTTATGCTGGATATCATGTATGAAATCCCAAGCCGTGATGAAATAACAAAAGTAGTAATTACGAAAGACATTATCGATGGTGAAGGAAAACCTTTATTGTATGATGAAGATCAACGTTTGATTAGTTAATCTCATGATTGAAACCAATGTTTGGGTAATGCCCCAAACATTGGTTTTTTCATGTATAATATAGAAAAATATCTTGAGGAAGTGAAAAAAATATGCATGTACAAGATGCGGAAATTATCATAAGTGCTGTTGATCCAAAACAGTATCCAAATACAGGTTTACCTGAATTTGCTTTGGCCGGACGTTCCAATGTCGGAAAATCTTCTTTCATAAACAAGCTGATCAACCGGAAAGCTTTAGCACGGACTTCCAGTAAACCTGGAAAAACGCAAACCTTAAATTATTATTTGATTAATAAGGCTTTTTATTTTGTCGATGTTCCGGGGTATGGTTATGCAAAAGTATCCAAAACAGAACGCGCCAAATGGGGCCAGATGTTAGAAACGTACTTCACTCAACGCGATACACTGTGTCACGTATTGTTGATGGTTGACTTCCGTCATCCGCCGACTGCTGATGACATTCAGATGAAGGAATTTGTTGAATATTACGGCTTACCTTATACCGTTGTAGCTACAAAATGCGACAAAATCCCACGGGGTAAATGGAACCAACATGCTTCCGTTATAAAAAAAGCAATGAATTTACCTAGCATGGAATCCTTAATTGTCTTTTCATCTGAAACAGGCGAAGGAAAAGACAAAGCTTGGGCAGTTATAGAACCCTATTTGAATAATGAGACAGTGTAAATTTAAGGTAAAATTTTAAATCTATATTGCTCAAATGAAAGCCATCCGATAAGATTCAAGTATGAATTGAAAAATGAGGGGGTTCTGTAATGGAGCAAGTGAAAAAGGGACGTTTTAAATATACAAAAGAAGAACGAAGTTGGATTTTACAGGATTGGGCTAACTCAGCTTATTCCATTATGATAACAACTGCTGTTTTTCCTTTGTTTTTTAAGGCAGTCGCTGAATCAGGCGGATTGAATGAGGTTACTTCGACTGCGTATTGGGGATATGCGAATTCGATAGCCACGTTAATTATTTCAGTTTTAGCACCCGTTTTGGGGGCTTTGGCAGATTACAAAGACCAACGGATGCCCATGTTTTCCTGGTTTACAATCGGTGGGATTTTGGCAACACTTGCATTTGCTTTCGCTCCAGGGGGAAACTGGCAATTTTTATTTTTCTTCTATATTATTTCAGCCATTGGTTTTTCCGGTGCTAATATTTTTTACGACGGTTCTCTCGTTGATGTGACAACGAAGACCCGTATGCACAGGATTTCTGCAGCCGGTTTTGGTTGGGGATATATTGGAAGTTCAATTCCTTTTATTATCTTTATTATTTTTCAGCTAACCGGTCTATTACCTATTTCCCAAGTGGCACTCATTAAGCTGGGATTTGTTTTAACGGCAATATGGTGGTTTGCTTTTACCATTCCCTATTGGAAAAATGTTAAGCAAAAATCATTTATTAAACGAGAACCCCATATCGTAAAGAATAGTTTCAAAAGACTGTGGGAGACAGTTAGAGGTATCCGCCAACATAAGCAAGCTTTTCTATTTTTACTAGCTTATTTCTTTTACATTGATGGCGTTGGAACGATATTTAAAATGGCTACAGCCATTGGGAGTGATATTGGTCTTTCTGCAAATGATCTGATAGTGGTTATGCTGGTGGTCCAATTTGTTGCCTTTCCTTTCTCCATATTGTACGGTGTGCTGGCTAAACGTTTCGGGGCAAAAAACATGATTTTTGTGGGGATTATTACTTATACTTTTATTTGTGTTTATGCACTGCAACTCGATTCATTGCGGACGTTTATCATTTTAGCTTTGTTGGTGGGAACTGCACAAGGAGGAATCCAATCCCTTAGCCGTTCGCTGTTTGGGCAGTTGATTCCAGAAGGGCGTTCAAATGAATATTTCGGTTTCTATAACATTTTCGGAAAATTCGCAGCTGTTGTGGGGCCGCTTCTGGTAGGACTTATTGCACAAGCTACAGGTAATTCATTGGATGGGGTGTTCGCGCTGATTGTGCTGTTCGTTATTGGTGGAATCCTTTTAACTTTTGTAAAAATTCCTGAAAGCATAAGTGAGTAGAAGAGCATCACCAGCTCCGCGTGGCTAATAGGCCAGGCGGAGCTAGATGTTTTTGCCCAATGTAAGTAATTGCTATTTCGAGATGATTTTGGTATAATTTAAGTTGTATCTTTATGCACATTTTGAGAATGATTTGCATTAACGAGGTGGATTTTTTGGCAACCAGAATTCCAGAAGAAACAATCAATAAAATTAGATCGGAAACAAATATCGTCGATATTGTCAGCCAATATGTGCAATTAAAGAAAAGAGGGAAAAACTACTTTGGTTTTTGTCCATTCCACGACGAACGTACACCATCTTTTTCTGTAACCGACGAAAAGCAAATATTCCATTGCTTCAGCTGCGGGCGTGGTGGAAATTTGTTTACTTTTTTAATGGAAGTTGACGGAATTAGTTTTGTTGAGTCAGTAAAAAAAGCAGCTGAAATGAGCGATATAAGTGTTAACATCGATTTGGATGATAACCAACCGCGCAGTGAGTTGCAAAATAAAAAAGATAAATTAATCGCTGTTCATGAAGCAGCTACCGCTTTTTATCATCAAGTGCTGATGAATACCGTGACGGGCGAAGCAGCTTTGGACTATTTAATAAAAAGAGGTTTTACGCAGGAGTTGCTACAAGAATATCAGATTGGCTTTTCACCACCTGATAAGACCGCAACCCAGCAAATATTGGCCAAACAGAATTACCCACTCTCACTTCTAAAAGAAACGGGAATTTTTTCGGATCGACAAGACACGTCGGAATTACTTGATCGCTTTGCCGGTAGAATTATTTTTCCGCTTCGAAATGAAAAAGGAGCAACAATTGCTTTTTCGGGTAGATTGGTGCCCACACAAGATGGAATTGAATCGGACTTTCATGAGGCTAAATACCTTAACAGTCCTGAAACACTTTTATTTTCGAAACGGAATTTCTTGTTTAACTTGGACAAAGCACGTGCACACATGCGGAAATCATCTGAAGTGGTATTATTTGAAGGCTACATGGATGTCATATCCGCGTGGCAGGCAGGCATAAAAAATGGTGTTGCTTCGATGGGGACAGCACTCACGGACGAACAAACACGCATACTTAATAAAACCGTAGACTCAGTCGTGTTATGCTATGATGGTGACCGTGCCGGTTTGGAAGCAACAAAAAAAGCTATTGATTTGCTGGATAGCAATCACCGTTTTGATGTGTCTGTTTTCCCAATGGAACCAGGGATGGATCCGGATGACTATATTCAATCAAAAGGACCCAAGGCGTTTCAGGAAGGCATCACAGGCCATCGCGAATCTACTTTTCAGTTCCATGCGCGTTTCTTAAAATCGCAATTGGATTTAGATTCCGAGAAAAACAGAGTTGAGTATCTGGAAAGTATGTTGCGGAAGTTGGTTCAAGTTGAATCGCTTATTGAAAGAGAGCTTTATTTAAACGAACTTTCTGAAGATTTTGATATTGATTTAGCTGTTTTGAAAAAACAGTTGCAGGAATATCAACAAGTTCACATGAAAACCAAGCGACAAGAAGAAACATCGAAGCAGCAACATGCAACTGTGACCACAATGGAGATGCCGGTTAAACAACAATTAACTAAAGCAGATTTAACGGAACGACAATTACTGAACCGTCTTTTCCATCATGAAGAAGCTTGGCATTATCTCAATGAACTTTCACCTGAGTTCCATTTTTCCAATGAAGAACATCAAACAATTTATTTCCTTTATAGTGCTTTTCGTGAAGAGCTACAGTCGGTTGGACATATTGATCACTTTTTGGATCGCCTTAGAAACCAAAAGCAAATCGAAATCGTATCTGCAATCAACATGAATGAGATTCAGGCAGAAGTTTCTAGACAGGAAATCAGTGACATCATTATCAGCTTAAACCATTCCACACTACAGGAACAATTGAAACAAAAGAACCAGGAAATGAAGGCAGCTGCCCGTAGCAGTGATAAAGAAAAGGCAAAGAGTTTATTAGCTGATATTATTTATCTCAATAGGCAACTGAAAATGACAAAGAAATAATCCATACCGGGATGGAGGAATCATTTTATGGCAATAGAAAAAAATGAACAAGGTAAAACATTAACACAGGTGACGAACCAGGTAGTTAAAGAGCAAAAGTTGTTGGGGTCGATATTTTATGATGACCTTACAGATAAAATCGCCACGCCATTCCAGCTCAATGCAGATGAAATGGATAAACTAATCCAAAAAATGGAAGATAGCGGGGTTAGTGTTGTAGACGCTGACGGAGGCCCAACAGCGCGTCAATTGAAGACGACTGACGCAGATAAAGATTCAGACAAAAAGAAACCAGAAGAAATCGAAGATGATACAAAAGCACCCGCTGGCGTTAAGATCAATGATCCGGTAAGAATGTACTTAAAAGAAATTGGTCGTGTTTCTTTATTAACGGCAGATGAAGAAAAAGAATTGGCAATTCGTATTCAACACGGCGATCCTGAAGCCAAACAAGAGTTAGCTGAAGCAAACTTGCGATTGGTAGTTTCGATTGCAAAACGCTACGTTGGTCGTGGGATGCAATTCTTGGATTTGATTCAAGAGGGAAACATGGGGCTTATGAAAGCTGTAGAAAAATTCGACCACGAAAAAGGGTTCAAATTCTCTACATATGCGACTTGGTGGATTCGTCAAGCAATTACACGTGCCATTGCTGACCAAGCCCGCACAATTCGTATTCCGGTACACATGGTTGAAACCATCAATAAATTAGTCCGTATTCAAAGACAGTTATTGCAAGATTTAGGCCGCGAACCGACACCGGAAGAAATTGGGGCGGAAATGGACTTGCCAACTGAAAAAGTACGTGAAATTCTTAAAATTGCGCAAGAACCAGTATCTTTGGAAACACCAATTGGGGAAGAAGATGATTCCCACTTAGGAGATTTCATTGAAGACCAAGATGTAACCAGTCCTGCAGAACATACTGCCCAAACATTGTTGAAAGAACAATTGGAAGAAGTTCTGGATACTTTAACAGATCGTGAAGAGAACGTATTACGTCTTCGCTTTGGTTTGGACGATGGAAATGTTCGTACGCTTGAACAGGTAGGTAAAGTATTTGGTGTTACGAGAGAACGGATTCGTCAAATTGAAGCTAAAGCTTTACGTAAACTTCGTCATCCAAGTCGTTCAAAACAATTGAAAGACTTTTTAGAATAAAATAGATTGAAAAGCAGGAACCCTCGATAGGTTCCTGCTTTTTTTGGGTTCTTGGTTATCTGGTGTTGGTGAAGGAAATGCCCTTCGGCCTGCGTGTTTGCTTGTGTACTGCCGTGGGACCGCCCGGAGCCTGTAGTCTCCGGGCTTGCAAGCATCAACGGTCCCTACTTTCGCATTGCATCCTTGACACGGTCACAAGCAACTCCACCGTCCTTCGGGATTTCCGAGAAGAATACCTACCAACACCATTTATTATAGAGCCCTTTTTTGTCTTCTGTGTAGGGTGGGGAAGATATATCTCAGGGGACAGTATAATAATTTGATTAGCTTGGGATTTTCTTGCTAGAAGAACGCTTGTCAGTAGTTCACATTTTTCTCTTAAACTGATAAGATTAATAAGTTAAAAGAAATATGAAAGGAGGAGCAGAAATGAATGAAAATCAATTGTCAAAACGATTGGAAACTGCTGCATCTTATATCCAAAAAGGAGCGCGATTAGCTGATATCGGATCGGATCACGCTTATTTACCATGCAATATGGCGCAACAAGGTATTATAGAGTTTGGGATTGCCGGAGAAGTAGTCATCGGCCCATTCACATCAGCCAAAAAACAAATTACAGCTTCTCGTTTAGAAGGTATCGTGGAGGCACGCTTAGGCAACGGCCTGGAAGTTATTCAATCAAATGATTTAATCGATACGATTACTATATGCGGAATGGGTGGCGATCTCATCGCTCGTATTCTGGATGCTGGTTATGAGGACCAAAAATTGGATACTGTTAAACGTTTGATTCTTCAGCCGAACAATGCAGAGATGAAGTTAAGACGCTGGTTAATAGAAAATGGTTTTGAAATTATCGAAGAGACCATCATTGAAGAAAATGAGAAAATATATGAAATAATTATTGCAGAGCCAGCGAAACAAGTTTCGGATTATACTTTCGAAGATTATCTTTTTGGTAAATTCCTGCGGTCAAATAAAAATGAGGCGTTCATCAAGAAATGGCAGTCTGAAATACATAAGTATGAATATATTCTTGATAGTCTCGAGCAATCACAGCGCGACATAACAGAAAAAAAAGCAGAAGTTTTACGGATGATGCAAATCATAAAGGAGGAAATACAATGAAAAAAATTTCTGGTTATGACTTTGTAGAGTATTTCGAAAAGAAAATACCCCTTTGGTTAGCCGAAAAAGGTGATCCGGTGGGCTTGCATGTCGGTGATTTGAGTCTGCCCGTTACTAAAGTGATGGTGACTTTAGATGTGAGGCCAGAAGTAGTCCAAGAAGCGATTGAAAATAACGTTGATTTTATCTTAGCCCATCATCCACCTATCTATAAACCTTTAGCACGTATTGATTTAACGGATCCACAAACGCGTATGTATGCGGACTTGATTAAACATGACATTACAGTGTATGCTGCCCATACTAATCTTGATAATGCCAATGGTGGCATGAACGATTGGCTGGCAGCTGCCCTGGATTTAAGTGATGTAGAAATTATGGCACCCTCACACACCAAGCAGCTTAAAAGATTAAACGTCTATGTGCCGGAAGAACAAGCTGATGCCGTCCGTAAGGCCATCACAGCTGCAGGAGCGGGTCGAATTACAAGTGATTATAAAGACTGTTCCTATTCCGTAAAAGGAGTAGGCCGTTTCACGCCGGTAGGCCAAGCGAATCCTACAATAGGGGAGATAGGCAAATCAGAGCTGGTTAATGAAGAACGTATCGAAGTTATACTGGAAGAAGATGATGTGAGTACCGTTATGGAAGCTTTGCTTGAGTCACATCCTTATGAAGAACCGGTTTATGAAATGTACTCAATCGATCAATTGCAAAGCGAAAAATATGGTTTGGGTCGTGTAGGTAATCTGTCACAAGAAATGACTTTGGAAGAATTTATTCCTTATGTTAAGGAGTCATTTAAAGTGAAGGGACTCCGTGTTGTTGTACCGCCATCCAGAAAAATTACCTCTATTAAGCGTGTAGCGCTTTGTGGTGGGGATGCCGGAAAATATTATCACCATGCCCTTAATAAAAAGGCGGATGTCTATATAACTGGAGATGTTTATTACCACACTGCACATGATATGCAGGCTGATGGCATGATGGTTGTTGATCCCGGCCATATTATTGAAAAAATCTGTATACCTAAATTAGCAGATATGCTGACTGATTGGAAACAAACAGAGCAATGGAATTTGGAAATTATCCAGTCCGGGATTGATACAAATCCATTTATTTTCGATCATGAATTTTAATTTTGAAAGGAAGTCCTACCAATGAATGAAAAATTATTATCCCGTTTTTTAACCTACGTAAAATATGATACGCGTTCTGATGAGAACAGCGAAACAGTACCTTCAACATCCTCTCAAGTGAATTTTGCCAAAGAGATTATTATGCCTCATTTAGAAGAAATCGGACTTTCTGAAATTAAATTCAACCCTGCTAATGGTTTTGTGACCGCAACCTTACCTGCGAATACGGAAGGTTTGCCGACCATTGGTTTTATTGCCCATATGGATACAGCAGACTTTGAATCAAGGAACGTTAACCCACAAATTCATGAAAATTATGATGGTCAGGCAATTGTTTTGGATGAAGCGAAAAACATCGTTCTTTCACCGGAAGATTTTCCTAACCTAAAAAATTATGTTGGCCAAACTTTAATAACTACAGATGGTCATACATTACTGGGAGCAGACGATAAATCTGGTATTGCCGAAATTATGTCAGCGATGGAAACAATCAAACAAGATAATGCCATTCGCCATGGTGATATCAAAGTTGCTTTTGGTCCGGATGAAGAAATTGGAAAAGGTGCTGATTTGTTCGATGTGGAGGACTTTGCGGCAGATTTCGCCTATACGATGGATGGTGGTCCAGTCGGTGAATTACAGTTTGAAAGCTTTAATGCCGCTCAAGCAGTCATTACAATCCAAGGTAAAAATGTTCACCCCGGAACAGCGAAAGATACCATGGTTAATGCAATCAAATTAGCCCTTGAATATGATAGTTATTTACCAGCTGATGAAGTTCCGGAAAGAACCGAACATAGAGAAGGATTCTACCACTTGTTGGGTATTGAAGGAACAGTGGAAGATAGCAAGATGGTTTATATAATCCGTGATCATGATCGTGAATTGTTCGAAGCCAAAAAAGAAAATATGTTGGCAATCGCAGATAAGATGAATGCAAAATTCACAGAACCACGTATTAAAGTTGGGATGAACGATCAATATTATAATATGGGCGAAATCTTGAAAGATGATATGCGTTCGGTTGAATTAGCTGAAAAAGCAATGCGTGAATTGGGAATTGAACCTACTATTGAACCGATTCGTGGTGGAACAGACGGTTCCAAGCTTACTTACATGGGCTTGCCGACACCAAATATCTTTGCCGGCGGAGAAAATTTCCATGGTCGCTATGAATATGTTTCAATTGAAGCAATGGAAAAAGCAACAGCCGTAATCATTGAAATTGTTCGTCAAAGCGGATTAACTAACGCATAGCATGATGAATAGCGAATTGTTACTAAAAATGCTTTTTGTTTGGCTTTTTGTGATTAATATTTTATTGTTTGCCTTAATGCGTTTTGATAAACAGCAATCACGTAAAAGAAAACAACGTATACCTGAGAAGCTACTTCTATCTTTGGGATTTTTTGGCGGACCGGTTGGTGGACTGTTAGGGATGAATCTGTTCCGGCATAAAACGAAACATCGCTATTTTTATCTTGTATATGCTGCAAGTTTAGGGATGTGGGCTTGGATAACGTATCGGTTAATTTAATAGGAGTAAGGCTGCTTTTCAAATCAGAAGCAGCCTTATTTACGCCTTCTATGATATAATAAGCAAGTTGAAAAAGGGGGAAGAAGCGATGAATGGTATCTTGCCATTGTGGAAAGAGCGCGGCATGACTAGTCATGATTGCATCTTTCACTTAAGAAAAATATTAAAAACTAGAAAAATAGGCCACACTGGAACATTGGATCCTGAGGTAGACGGTGTCTTGCCCATTTGTGTTGGCTCAGCAACCAAAGCTGCCGAGTTTATGACAGATATGGGTAAGGCATATGAAGGAGAAATAACCATTGGCTATTCCACAGAAACGGAAGATGCCCATGGGCCCGTTGTGGAACGGGTTGCCATCATAGAAATGCCTGATTTAGAAACCGTTGATGACCTTATGACAAAATTTGTGGGAACGATTACCCAGATTCCACCCATGTATTCTGCGGTAAAGGTTAATGGTAGAAGGCTCTACGAGTATGCAAGAAAAGGAGAATCTGTAGAACGTCCCGAACGGAAAGCAGAAATTTACTCTTTTATTCGTACAAGTGAGCTTCGTTATAATGAAACTGAAAAAACAGTTTCTTGGGATTTTTCAGTAAGCTGTGGGAAAGGAACATATATCCGGACGTTAGCAGTCGATTTGGGGGAAGCTCTGGGTTATCCAGCACACATGTCACGTCTAACACGAACCGCAAGCGGCCCATTTGAGAAAGCTGACTGTGTAACCTTGGATGAAGTAAGGGCCTTAATGGAAGCAGGGGCCATCGCTTCAATTTTCCTCCCCATTGAATCAGTATTTGCTGATTTTCCTAGATTTGATGCAGAAACAGAAACCTGGGATAAAATAAAAAATGGGGCAGTTTTGCCATCTCAGACTTTTGGCGGACTGGAAGATGAGCCTTTAATTGCTGTCTATTTTGAAGGTAATCTGGTAGCCTTATATGAGAATCATCCCAACAAACCAACTATGAAAAAGCCAAGAAAGATGTTTCTTTCGTCTAATGGTCAATGAAAGAGTGTTGAAGGATAAATGGAGATTATAAATATACACCATCCATATCAAAAAGAAATAATTCCAAATGAACCGGTTGTATTAGCGCTCGGTTTTTTTGATGGTGTCCATAAAGGCCATCAAAGGGTAATTTTGGAAGCAAAAAAAGAAGCAGAAAAACGCAATGCTAAATTAGCTGTTATGTCTTTTAATCATCATCCAAGTATTGTTTTTAAGAAATTGAATGTTGAAACAATGCGTTACTTATCTGTAATGAATCGGAAAATTGAATTAATGGAACAACTGGGTGTCGATTACTTCTATGTAATCGAATTTACTTATGATTTTGGAACATTGAAGCCACAGGAATTCGTTGACCAATATATTGCAGGATTAAACGCTTGTGCTGTTGTGGCAGGCTTTGATTATACCTATGGACCAAAGACTATTGCGGATATGGCGCATTTGCCAATATATGCGAAAAAGCGATTTGATATTTTGGAAATTCCAGCTCAAGTGGCAGAAGATAAGGAAAAAATAAGTTCGACGCGTATTCGGGAGGCACTGGACACAGGGGATTTACAAAAAGCGAACAGCATGTTGGGGTATACCTATCAGTTCAGTGGCCATGTGATGCATGGGGATGCCAGGGGACGCGAAATGGGCTTTCCAACTGCCAACATTAAAGTAGCTAAAAATGTAAGGTTACCGAAAGTTGGTGTTTATGTTGTCAGTATCCAAGTCCAAGGTAAATGGTACAAAGGGATGGCTTCAATCGGTTATAACATCACGTTTGAAGAGAATAGAGAAAAAACCATTGAAGTAAATATTTTAGATTTCAATAAAATGATTTATGGTGAAGAAGTCATCGTTCGATGGCATCATTTTCTGCGGGATGAAGTAAAATACTCTGGAATGGAAGCTTTAATCGAGCAATTAAAACAAGACCAAGTTGATACAGAAAACTATTTTAAGAAAAACCCTGAAGCCCTGGAACCAAAGGACATGGGGAGAGAGTTATGACAGCAGCTTATTTACATATTCCTTTTTGTGATCATATTTGTTTTTATTGCGATTTCAACAAAGTTTTTTTGGAAGGGCAGCCGGTTGACGAGTATGTTGATTTGGTCGTGAGAGAAATGGCCATCATGAAGGAACGGCATCCTGATGAAAAAGTAGAAACATTTTATATCGGTGGAGGGACACCAACGACGTTAACAGCTCCACAAATGGAAAAATTACTGGTTGGTGTTCAAACGTATTTTCCAATGTCTAAAGAAGCAGAATTTACAGTTGAAGCAAATCCCGAAAGCATTACTATGGATAAATTTAAAGTTATGAAAGAGTACGGGGTTAATCGGATAAGCATGGGTGTCCAATCCTTTAATGATGCGATCTTAAAGAAGATTGGGCGGATACATACTTCAGATCAGGTATATGAATGTGTAAAACTAGCGCAAAAAGCCGGTTTTGACAACATGAGTATTGATTTAATCTTTCGCTTGCCTACCCAGACCCTTTCTGATTTTGCTAATACTTTGGAAAAAGCTATGGAGCTGGATTTACCGCATTACTCGATTTATTCACTTATTCTGGAGAATAAAACGATTTTCTTTAATTTGATGAGACAAGGAAAGCTTCCTTTGCCTTCAGAAGATGAAGAAGCGGATATGTATGCATTAGCCATGGACACGATGGCCAAGTTCGGTAGAGAGCATTATGAAATTTCCAATTATGCCAAACCGGGTTTCCAATCGCAACATAATCTTGCTTACTGGCGGAACGAAAACTATTTTGGGTTCGGGGCGGGGGCCCATGGTTACATTGATGGCATACGTTACAATAATAATGGTCCGATCCAACATTATTTGGAGCCGTTACGCGCTGGCGAATCGCCAATTCTCTACCAAAAAGAATTGACGAGAGCCAATGTAATAGAAGAAGAATTGATGCTGGGATTGCGTACTATGAATGGGGTCAGTCGTTCTGGATTCCAGCAAAAATTTGGTGAACCAATCGAAAACTTTTATGCAAATGAAATTAATGGTTTAATGACCAAAGAACTCTTGAAAATTGAAGATGACCATTTGAGATTAACCAGAAAAGGCAAGTTTCTAGGCAACGAAGTGTTCCAGGAATTTCTTTTTAATTAAAAAATCAAGGTAATCCTGTTGACAAAAATATACCATCGTGATAAGTTATTTCATGGGTTAGCACTCATGAATGCCAAGTGCTAAAGCGAGGTGAAAAGATGTTAACAGAAAGACAACTCTTGATCTTGAATTCAATCATCAAGCACTATATTCAGCATGGTGAGCCAATGGGGTCAAAGACCTTACTGAAAGAAACTAATTTATCCGTTTCTCCAGCAACGATTCGTAACGAAATGATGCATATTGAGGAATTAGGTTTTTTAGAAAAAATGCATTCGTCTTCAGGAAGAATTCCTTCAAATCTCGGTTATCGACATTATGTTGACCTTCTTTTGAAGAGTAACCAGAAACAAAAACAAGATGGCTTGCGTAGAAAAGTTCAAGAATCTATCCGGGCTCCTTATAAAGAGGCAGAAGAAATTCTGGAAACGTCAGCTGAAATGTTATCATTTATGACTAACTATACAGCTTTGAGTATCGGACCTGAAAAAATGGATAGTCGCTTATCGAATTTCCAACTCGTCCCTATTACCAGTGGGCATTATATGGCAATATTGGTGACTGATAAGGGATACGTCGAGAACAAAATCTTTACTGTATCAAAGGATGTCGATGCAGCCAAAATTCAAACGATGGTTAATATTTTCAATGAAGAACTCGTGGGTTTGAGATTAATTGATGTCCATCGAAAATTACAGATGGAAATACCCGACATGATCAGAAAATATATCGGGAAAGAAATTAATTTACAGGCTATCTTTCACGAGGTTATTTCAAAAATGAGTAGTGACCGTATTTATGTAGGCGGGGAAATGAATTTGCTGAATCATTTTAATCTTGAACGTATTCATGAAAGAGAACAAATGAAGGCTATTATCAGCTTAATCCATGAATCTAAGGACCTTTTAGGTTTGCTTACAAAAGGACAGGAAGATCTCAATATTCAAATTGGACCAGAAATGAAAAATGACTTGTTATCCAATTTTAGTCTCATTACCGCAACATATGATGTCGGGCAAAATTCGAAGGGTCTCATTGCTTTGTTGGGTCCAACCAATATGCCATACGATCAAATCATTAATATTATGCGTATCACGAGAGACGAATTATCCGATAGCATGCATGATTTTTATCAAGATGAGTAAAGGGGAATTGACGTGACAGAAGAAAACAATGTGCAAAATGAAAACACAGAAATGGTTGAAGCGACAGAAGTTGAACAGTTGCAACAACAAGTAGAGGAGTTACAAGATCGCTATTTACGCGTTCAAGCAGAGTTGGCTAATATCCAAAAACGTAACGCCAAAGAAAGACAAGACGCTGCTAAATACCGTTCACAAAACCTGGCTACTGAATTACTGCCCGTTATTGATAACATCGAACGCGCTTTGGAAATTGAAGTGGAAGATGAAAAAGCAGTTAACTTTAAAAAAGGTGTAGAGATGGTTTATAATCTTATGTTAGAAGCTTTGAAAAATGAAAAAATCGAAGCGATCAACCCAATTAACGAACCATTCGATCCGAATTATCATATGTCCATCCAAGTTCAAGAAGCAGAAGAAGGGCAAGAAGCTGATACAGTCATCAATGTTGTTCAAAAAGGTTACAAGTTAGATGAACGTGTATTAAGACCGGCCATGGTTATCGTGGCACAATAAATTTAGTTAATCGATTTATTCTAAAAATGACACACAGAGGGGAAATTTGATTATGAGTAAAATTATTGGTATCGACTTAGGAACTACAAACTCAGCAGTTGCTGTTTTAGAGGGTGGAGAAGCAAAAATTATTCCTAACCCAGAAGGAAACCGTACAACACCTTCAGTTGTTTCTTTCAAAAATGGTGAAATTCAAGTAGGGGAAGTTGCTAAGCGTCAAGCGATTACAAACCCACACACAATTGCATCTATTAAACGTCACATGGGTCAACCAGGCTTCAAAGTTGAAGCAGAAGGAAAATCCTATACACCACAAGAAATTTCTGCAATGATCCTACAATATTTGAAAAGCTATGCAGAAGCTTATCTAGGAGACACAGTAGATAAAGCAGTTATTACTGTACCAGCGTACTTCAACGATGCACAGCGTCAAGCAACTAAAGATGCTGGTAAAATTGCTGGTTTGGAAGTGGAACGTATCGTTAACGAGCCGACTGCTGCAGCTTTGGCATACGGATTGGATAAAACTGATACAGACGAAAAAATATTGGTATTTGACCTTGGTGGTGGTACATTCGACGTTTCTGTTCTAGAATTAGGAGACGGCGTATTTGATGTACTAAGTACTGCTGGTGATAACGAACTTGGTGGGGATGATTTCGATAACAAAATCATCGACTACATGGTAGCAGAGTTCAAAAAGGAAAATGGCATTGACCTTTCCAACGACAAAATGGCTAAACAACGTTTGAAAGATGCAGCTGAAAAAGCTAAGAAAGACTTGTCAGGTGTAACTTCAACACAAATCAGCTTGCCATTTATTACTGCTGGAGCAGCTGGTCCATTGCATTTGGAAATGACATTAACGCGTGCAAAATTTGATGAACTAACACTTGATCTTGTAGAACGGACTAAAATTCCTGTACGTCGTGCAATCGAAGATGCTGGCATCAAACAATCTGAAATTGACCAAGTTATCTTGGTTGGTGGTTCCACACGTATTCCAGCGGTTATCGAAGCAGTTCGTCGTGAATCAGGTAAAGAACCTAACAAATCAGTAAACCCAGATGAAGTAGTAGCAATGGGTGCTGCTATCCAAGGTGGCGTTATCTCTGGAGATGTTAAAGATATTGTCCTTCTTGACGTTACACCACTTTCTCTTGGTATCGAAACAATGGGTGGCGTATTTACTAAATTAATCGACCGTAATACAACAATTCCTACAAGTAAATCACAAGTATTCTCTACAGCAGCTGATAACCAACCAGCCGTAGATGTACATGTATTACAAGGTGAGCGTCCAATGGCTGCCGACAATAAAACATTGGGTCGTTTCCAATTGACAGATATCCCTGCAGCACCACGGGGCGTTCCTCAAATCGAAGTAACATTTGATATTGATAAGAACGGTATTGTAAACGTAAGTGCTAAAGATTTGGGAACTCAAAAAGAACAACAAATCACTATTAAATCATCTTCCGGTTTAACAGATGAAGAAATTGAAAAAATGGTTAAAGATGCGGAAGCAAATGCTGAAGCGGATAAAGCACGTAAAGAAGAAGTTGAACTTCGCAATGAAGTTGACCAACTAATTTTCCAAACTGACAAAACATTGAAAGACTTGGAAGGAAAAGTTGACGCTGAAGAAGTGAAAAAAGCTGAAGAAGCACGCGATGAATTGAAGGCTGCTGTTGAAGCTAACGATTTAGAAGCAATGAAGACAAAACGTGATGCTTTGAATGAACTTGTTCAAAACTTGACTGTAAAACTTTATGAACAAGCAGCTGCACAACAACAAGCTCAAGACGGTCAATCATCTGACGGTGGTTCTGATGACGGTGTCGTTGACGCTGACTTCGAAGAAGTAGACTAATCAACTAATAAGGATTAAACACGTACAGGGCTCTGTTAACAGACTGTACGTGTTTTCCTGAACGGTTGCCGAAACTCTAGAGCAACTATCGCATGCGGATGGATAAATAATATCCCTTTCGACATCATGAGCGGAAAACATCCGTGTCATAGTGATCAAATGGAGGAAATTAAATGGCGAAAAGAGACTATTATGAAGTATTGGGTGTTTCCAAAGACGCTTCAGATGATGAAATAAAAAAAGCTTACCGAAAACTTTCAAAAACATACCATCCCGATATTAATAAAGCGGATGATGCCGATGTAAAATTCAAAGAAGTTGCGGAAGCTTATGAAGTATTGAGTGACTCCCAAAAACGTGCAGCTTATGACCAATATGGTCATGCAAGTACTGATCCAAACTTCGGAGCAGGCGGCGGCTTTGGTGGCGGTGGCTTCGGTGGATTTACGGGTGGATTTGATGATATTTTTGATACCTTCTTTGGGGGCGGTGGCAGATCGCGTAATGCGAATGCTCCACGTCAAGGTGCGGATTTACAATACCGTGTCCATTTGAAGTTTGAAGAAGCTATTTTCGGTAAAAAGGAAACGATTCGTTACTCACGTGAGGAAGAATGTGAAACGTGTCATGGTTCTGGGGCGAAACCTGGTACTGAACCAAGAACATGTTCAAAATGTCATGGTGCGGGTGCCGTCCAAGTTGAACGTAATACGCCTTTCGGTCGCGTTATGACCCAAGCAACCTGTGATGTCTGTAACGGCACGGGTAAAGAAATCATTAACAAGTGTGGCGATTGTCACGGTTCTGGTCATGTAGAAAACACACACTCTGTTAATGTAACAATTCCAGCTGGTGTAGAGGATGGTCAGCAATTGCGTTTAGCCGGACAAGGTGAAGTAGGTAAGAATGGTGGACCTTATGGCGATTTGTATGTTGTCTTTTCTGTTGAAGAAAGTGACATATTTGATCGTGATGGGGCAGAAATTTTCTACGTATTACCGATTTCGTTTGTCCAAGCTGCATTAGGCACAGAGGTCGAAGTACCTACTGTTCACGGTAACGTAAAACTGAAAATTCCAGCGGGTACCCAAACCGGAACAACATTCCGTCTAAAAGGTAAAGGTGCCCCTCGCTTGAGAGGTACAACCAATGGTGATCAGCACGTTAAAGTAACGTTAGTAACACCAAAAAGTTTGAACGACGAACAGAAAGATGCATTACGTGCATTCGCTGAAGCATCAGGAGATTCAGTTTCTGATGAAACAGGCGGTTTCTTCGATAAAATGCGAGATGCATTCAAAAAATAATATAAAAAGGAATCAACATGACTAATTGTTGATTCCTTTTTTATGCCAAAAAATGAAAAGGGTTACATTTTGTGAAAAGAAGTTTATAATAGAGTTATCAATATTAAAGGAGTGGTAGTACATGGCAACTGTAGGCAGATACGAAAAATCAGATTTAAAGAAGCACAATCCGCTATTATCCCGTTTTCGTACGACTGTGGAAACAGCGTTTTACGGTAATAATATGGTTGAAGTCACTGACATCGCAGAAGCATATCAACTTGCAAAAGAATCCGGCAGCACAATCGTAACCGATCTTCCGGTTAAGCACACCTCTGAATTAGGTTTACCAGATGATGCAAAGATTCTGGTAGAAAATGGTGGCAAAATAGTTGGCCGTACTGCCCGGGCAAAAGTGATACGCGGTGATAACAAAGAAGTTGACGAAAAAATAGAGGGTATTGTTCGCGATGTAATCTATGCAAATCGAGACAGCCTTTATTATAAAACAACTGGATACGTGGGGTTGGATAAGGACTTTATGATTAAAGCCCATATTGCCTTTCCAGAGGGACAAGAAAACAACCTTTATTCATGGTTGTTGAATTTCCAGCCCGCGAATGATGAATACGATGAAGTGTATAAAGATTCAAAAAAATATGAAGAAGGCGATATTTTTATTTACACTGATCCGGATTGGAGTCATCCAGATTATCCTGTTGGATTGGCATATTTTGAACCGGATAAAAATGTGGCATGTATTTTAGGAATGCAATATTTCGGGGAATTTAAAAAAGGGACATTGACATTGGCCTGGGGTACTGCGCACCGCAATGAATATGTCGCTTGTCATGGAGGTCAAAAAGCATTTTATCTGGATGATGGCAGTTCATACGTAGCGTCTTTCTTTGGTCTTTCAGGATCCGGGAAATCGACATTGACGCACGCAAAACATGAAAATAAATATGATGTCAAGGTTTTACATGATGATGCTTTTATTATTAATCTGCAAGATGGCTCTTCTATTGCATTAGAACCTGCCTACTTTGATAAGACACAGGATTATCCTGCTGACCATCCTGAGCAAGATTATTTTGTGACTGTACAGAATGTGGGCGTCTCTCTTGATACAGATGGAAAAAAAGTACTTGTCACTGAAGATATCCGTAATGGGAATGGACGGACAGTCAAGTCCCGTTATTCGACACCTAATCGCGTTGATAAATTCTCTGAGCCTATCAATGCTGTATACTGGATTATGAAAGACGATGCTTTACCGCCTTTAGTTAAAATTGCTGACCCAGTTTTGGGATCTGCGTTTGGAGCTACATTAGCAACGAAGCGGTCCACTGCTGAGAATATCAAAAAAGGTGAGTCCACTGACAAGCTTGTTATTGAGCCGTATGCCAATCCTTTCCGTGTTTACCCATTAAGCGAAGATTTCAATGACTTCAAAGAACTGCTTCAACGTGAAGATATGAGTTGTTATATTATCAATACCGGTTTCTTTATGGGTAAGAAAATACCAAAAGAAGTGACGATTGGTGTCATTGAGAGTGTAGTGGATAAAACAGGTGAATTTAAGCCATTTGGTTCCGTTTCTGGACTGAGTTACTTGGATGTTCCAGGTTTTAATCCCGAAGTTACGGATGAGTATCTAGCACTAGTAAAAGAAAGAATGCAAATGCGGGTTGATTTCCTGGAGAAATATAATCAGGATAATGTGAACGATCAACTACCAGCAGACGCATTAAAATCCCTTAAAGAAGTAATTGATTCTCTTTAAATCAATAAAAATAGAGGCAGACCAATCGGTCTGCCTCTATTTTTATTTAATGATCAACACTTGGCCGATGCTCAGCAAGTTTGCATTTGAAAGGTTGTTAGCAGTAACGAGACGTTGGACTGTTGTGTTGTAACGGATTGCGATGGCATATAAGGTATCCCCAGATTTGACCGTATAACGAACTGTTGTGGCGGGTGGAGGAGTGGTGCCAGGTATTTTCAGCACTTGTCCTACCCGAATCAGGTTCGTGTTTGTAATGTTATTGGCAGAAGCAATTTGCGCAACCGTCACTCCATAACGAACTGCAATTCCGGAAAGAGTATCTCCGGATTTAACCGTATAATTGGTCGTTCCAGTCGCAGGCGGTGGTGTGACTGGTCCACCTGTGGTTCCTGGAATACGCAGCACTTGTCCGACACGAATGAGGTTAACATTCGTTATATTGTTGGCGGAGGCCAGCTGTGCAACCGTTACGCCATAACGAGCTGCAATCCCAGAAAGTGTGTCACCCGCCTTGACTGTATAATTGGTCGTTCCAGTCGGTGGTGGGGTAGTCGTTCCCGTTCCAGGTATTCGCAATACTTGACCGACACTTATGAGATTTGCATTCGTAATATTATTAGCAGAAGTTAATTGGGCAACCGTCACGCCATAGCGAAGGGCAATCGCATAAAGGGTATCCCCAGCTTTTACGGTATAGGTTGTGCCGCCAGATGGTGGTACAGATTGAAGTCCGAGTAACTGAGAAATGGTCACAAAACGATAGCCTTGATTTTTAAGTTGAGGAATAATGGTTTCAAGAGCAGTAGATGTGCCTGATGCTCCATCTCCGGTATGCATCAACACGATGGTTCCGGGTTGAACCCTTGTCATAACCAGATTTATAATAGTCGCTGCACTATTACCTGTCCAATCCAAACTATCAATAGTCCAGTGGAGTGTATAGGTATAACCAGCATTTCCAACTGTATTCAAGACCGTCGCATTCGTAGCACCATAAGGAGCACGGAAGAATGGTTTTGTGCTTTTACCGGTGGTGTTTTTGATGATCGTTTCTGTTTGGGAAAGTTGACTTAGCATTTGGGTTGTCGAAAGAGTGGTGAAGTCGGGATGGTTGAAAGAATGGTTCCCAATATCATGGCCATTATTTACGGCAGTTTTTACAACAGAGGGATGGTTATTGGTTCCTGAACCAGTTAAGAAGAAGGTAGCTTTAACATTGTGTTTGGAAAGTACCGAGAGTATTTTGCTGAAGTTGGTTCCGTCCGAACCATCGTCAAATGTCAAGGCAATTACTTTTTCGGATGTATTGCCCTTTATGATGAATTGTGAGGTGGCTGCCTGAGCAGGGGGACCGAGTAAGAATAGGAATGTAAGCAATGAGAAGATAGTTGTCATTAGGCGCCGCATGGAAACATGCTTGAACCTTTTCATCTTAATCCCTCTTTCCTGTATGTACTCTTATAAAAGGGCGATTGCCAATGGGATATTTGTTCTTTTAACTAACCTAATTATACCACTTTACACGTATTTAATACACTCCTTAAACAAATGTACGCCAAAAAACATTGCTAAAAATTATAAAATAGATAAGAGTCTGGATTTGCAATTTGAAAACAGGCTACAGTTTGGTAAAATGATTAAAGTGTAAAAAAAGTAAAAAAATTGAGGGTTGAATAATGCCAAATTATAACAGTAGAAAAGAAAGAAAAAGAGTAGAGAAAGAAATACTCGACAAAATCCAGGATTTTGAAAAGGAAGAAGTAGCGCCTATGCCAGCAGAAGTTGCCCAACCGGTAGCAACGGGCGAAGATAAGATGGTCCAGGGAACTTTCTGGATGACGTTTGGTAGTATTTTTTCACGGTTGTTAGGCGCTTTGTATATTATTCCCTGGAATGCCATGATGGGAGTAAGTGCTGAAATGGGAAATGCTTTGTTTGCGGTCGGCTATACACCCTACCAGTTATTTCTTTCAATCGGGATTGCGGGTTTCCCCTCGGCGATGTCGAAACAAATCGCCCAGTATAATGCCAAAGGTCAATACAGTCAAGGACAGGAACTATTTAAAAAGAGTTCCTTGTTTATGATTGCAACCGGACTTGTTAGTGCTATTTTGATGTATGTCTTAGCACCGATGATTGGCGCAAATAGTCCTGGCGTATCGGTAGAAGCGAATACCTTAGTAATTCGATCTTTGGCACCCGCATTGCTGATTGTACCCATCATGAGTTTGATTCGAGGCTACTTCCAGGGCTATCAAAATATGGTTCCCTCCGCAATCACCCAGGTGATTGAACAAGTGATTCGGGTGATTTACATTCTTTTAGCGACTTTTATCGTTATGAATGTATTCAATGGCGATTTCTCAACAGCTGTAGCCCATTCTACCTTTGCGGCATTTGTTGGGGCGGTTGCTTCATTAGTGATGTTAATGTGGTATTACCAGAAACATATGCGCGTTTATGGGGAGGCGATTGAGGCCAGTAGTGAAAACGGATCACAGTTAAACGTCGCCAGTGCAATTAAAGAAATGGTGAAAGAATCCATTCCCTTTATCATTATTGGTTCAGGAATCACCTTTGCCAAGTTAGTCGATCAGTTTACGTTTAAACCTATTATGGAGATGACGACAGAATTTGATTCAGAAATGATCAGTACTCTTTATGGCTTGTTTAGTTTTAATGCGGATAAGTTGATTATGATTATCATTTCCTTAGCGGTGGGAATGGCTGCAACTTCAATCCCACTTTTGGTTGAAAATTACATCAAGGGAAATATTCAACAACTCGGGAATCAAATTAGACAGATTTTTGAATTGTTTGCTTTTGCCATGTTCCCCGCTGCCTTTGGAATGATGGTAGTGGCTGCACCAATATATAATTTATTTTATCCAATTACAGAATTGACACCAGTAGGGATTCGCTTGTTAGCTATTTCCTCTTTGATGAGTATTATTCTTGGTGCTTTTACGATTGTATCTTCGATACTGCAATCTTTCGGCAAGCACAAGGAAGCAATCATTTACTTGGTAATAGGGATGTTAATTAAATTACTGGTTCAATATCCATTTATAGCATTATTTGGAACAGCGGGAGCTTTGTATGCGACAGCGTTAGGATTTATTGTAACGTCCGCATTATCACTCGTGAAGATATACAAATTGGTGCCGTTTAATGTTAAAGGGACCGGTAAAATCATCGGTCTGATTAGTTTGTCTACCGGTTATATGTTCTTGATTGCTCACTTTGTAAGTCGTATTATGGGTTTGTTTATGGTCCCAGAACGCAAACTGATCGCATTGCTCATGGTATTGATCATTGCGGGTATCGGTGGTGCGATTTATGTGTACTTATTGCTAAAACTGCGAGTAGCCGACGCTGTTCTTGGCTCACGCGTTGGGTCTTTAAGAGAAAAATTGCGAATTAGTTAATGAGGTGAATATTTGATGCGGTTAGATAAATTTTTGTCTCATACAGGTTTTGGAAGTCGTAAAGATGTTAAACAATTACTGAAAAAGAAAGTTGTTCAGATTAATGGAACGGTTGCCACCAAAGGAGACTTTATCCTGGACGTGAAAAAAGATGTTGTATCAGTTGATGGGGAAACTGTACATTATCAAAAGTACATTTACTTAATGTTGCATAAACCAGCAGGTTACTTGAGTGCAACGGAAGACAATGTACAAAAAACGGTTATTGATTTATTAGATGATGAATCCCGACGATTTGAGCCTTTTCCGGTAGGAAGGCTGGATAAAGATACAGAAGGACTGTTATTAATTACCAATGATGGGGAATTAGCTCATTTTCTTTTATCACCTAAAAAACATGTGAAGAAAACGTATTACGCTGAGGTTAAAGGTGTCATGGATGAAAAGGATATTGCTGCTTTTGAAGCAGGGATTATTTTGGAGGACGGATATAAATGCCTACCAGCTTCTTTAGAAATTATCAGCAGTACAGATGAATCTTCCCAAGTGAAAATTACCATTGAAGAAGGTAAATTTCATCAGGTGAAGCGCATGGTTTTGGCATGTGGGAAAGAAGTGACTTACTTGAAGCGTTTGACTATGGGTAGCCTGAAACTGGATGACACATTGAAACAAGGAAAATTCCGTCCACTTACGGAACAAGAATTGAATGACTTGAAGGAATTTCTGCCCGAAAACCGCTAAAAGTGTTAAACTATATACATGATTTTAAAAAAGGATGTGTCTCTATGGAAATTAACTGGACAAAAGAAGTAGAAATGCGAAAAGAAGCACTTCTAGAAGATTTATTTACAATTTTACGAGTTGATAGTGTGCGAGATGATTCAAAGGCGACACCGGAAATGCCTGTTGGTCCTGGACCAAAAGAAGCATTAGAAGCTTTCCTTGAAATTGGTGAACGGGATGGATTTATTACAAAAAATGTTGATAATTTAGCAGGCCATATTGAGTATGGTGTTGGCGAAGAATTGATGGGCGTTTTTGGTCACGTTGATGTGGTTCCTACAGGAACGGGTTGGGAAACAAATCCCTTTGAACCTATTATCAAGAACGATCGTATTTATGCACGGGGATCAAGTGATGACAAGGGCCCATCGATGGCAGCTTACTATGCCATCAAAATTATTCGTGATTTAGGTTTACCAGTTTCTAAACGCGTCCGCATGATTATCGGCACAGATGAGGAAAGTGGCTGGCAATGTATGACACATTACCTTAAGCACGAAGAAACCCCAGCTTTTGGTTTCTCTCCAGACGCTGATTTCCCAATCATCAACGGTGAAAAAGGGAATCAATCTCTATACGTTCGCTTCCGAAATGAGGTAGCAGGCGGAAAGAATCAATTAACCAGCTTTGATGCTGGTTTAAGAGAAAACATGGTTCCGCAAGATGCGACTGTCGTATTTACAAGTTCTGAAACAGCAAACATTAAGACGGCTTGGGATAATTTCGTTGAAAACAACCCTGTTAAAGGGACCGTTACTGTTGAAGGCGATACTGTCACAATTGAAGTAGTTGGTAAATCTGCACACGGGATGAACCCAGCAGCTGGTATTAACGCCGGTACTTATTTGGCTGTTTTCTTGAATCAGTTCAACTTTGGCGGAGAAGCAGCAAAATTCTTTAGTCTAATTACTGATTATATCCATCTTGAATTCACGGCAGAAAAAATTGGTCTGGCTCATACCGATGAAATCATGGGCGAACTAACAATGAATGCGGGTATCTTCACTTTTACAGCTGAAGAGGGTGGCCAAATCGCCTTGAATTTCCGATATCCAACGGGTGTTTCAGCGGAAGGTCTGGAAATTAATCTTGAAGCAGCTTTAAGTCAATACGGCATTACAATTGCAAAAGGTGGATTAGGCAAAGAGCCGCATTATGTCCCGGCAGATGATCCGCTAGTTAAGACACTTCTGGCTGTTTATGAAAAACATACGGGGTTAAAAGGCAAAGAGCGTTCTATTGGAGGCGGCACATACGGTCGTCTATTGAAACGCGGTGTTGCTTATGGCGCTTTATTCCCGGATAGCATTGACACCATGCACCAAGCGAATGAATTCCTGGCTTTGGACGATTTGTTCCGCGCTACGGCCATTTATGCTGATGCTATCTATGAATTAATTAAATAATGTTGAAAGAGTCGCTAATTGCGGCTCTTTTTTTTGAGTTAGTGAATAAAAATGCGAAAATCATTACAGAAAGATTACAAATGTTACAATCGAAATATGAACAAACTTTGAAAACTATAAATATAATTTTGTGAAACAACAATTAATAGATAATATAGTGATTTATAATCAGCCATTGTGTTCATAAATGAACATTTCGATTTCGTTATATAGGTTTATTTTAAAAATATAAAACAAGCCTAGCTACCACCTTTTCAGGGTTGATGCAATCAAAATGTCATATTCCCTTTACAGAATTACGATGCCATCAATGTTATACTGCTCATTGTGAGAAATGACAAAGGAGAGTAAACATTGAATAAAAAGTATATAGCATTGTTATCTTCAATGGTCTTGTTATCACCACTAGTAGGCGGGATGCAAGTACAAGCAGGAACATTAGATGAACTTAACAAAGAAAAAAGCCAATTAGAACAAAAGTCTCAGGATGTTCAAAATAAAATCAATGAAAAAGAATCTTCTTTAAAGAACTTAGAAGACGAAAAAGCTAATTTGGAAAGCCGCGTCGCGGAACTACAAAAGAGTATAGATGAATTATTATTGCAACTTGAAAAACAAGAAGCTGAACTACAAAAAATCGAACAAAAGATTACTGAATTACAAGCCAAGATTGAAGAACTTCAAAACATTATTGAACAACGTACAGAGAAGTTGAACAATCAAGCTCGTGTTATTCAAACAGAAGCTAGTATGACGGATATGGTATCTATTGTCATGAATTCTGAATCTTTAACTGATATGGTAGGGAAAATATCTACTGTAAACCGTTTGATTACAGCCAATAAAGATATTGTTACACAGCAAGAAAATGATAAAAAAGAAGTTGAAAATACAAAATCGGCAGTTGAAGACGAAAAAGTTGCTGCTGAAGCGATGAAACAACAAATTATTGTCAGCAAAAATAATGTTGTTTCACAACAAAATGAATTGAATCATCAAATCACGCTTGTATTGGAAAACGTTAAGTTGACCGAAAACGAGAAAAAGAAATTGCAATCTACAAAATCTGATTTAGCCGCACAAACAAGTGAAATCAGTTCAGAAATTGCAGCAGAAGAAAAACGTATCGAACAAGAGCGTATCGCCCGTGAAAAAGCTGAAGCCGATAGATTGGCTCGTGAACAAGCTGAAGCAGCAGCCGCAGCAGCAGCTGCAGAATCCGAAGCAGCAGCAAATATGGTTGCCTCTACTGAACAAGTAGCAGCAGCACCGGCATCTTCTAATTCTGGATCAGGTGGTTTCATTCGTCCAGCATCCGGGTATATCTCTTCACCTTACGGAATGAGATTCCATCCGATTTCTGGAACATACCATTCACACAATGGTATTGACTTCGCAGGTAGTGGTGCAATCGTTGCAGCCCGCGAAGGAACTGTGGAAGTGGCAACTTACAGCCCTTCATGGGGTTATTACGTAGTTGTAAACCACGGTACCATTAATGGTAATAACGTTAAAACATTGTATGCACATATGACTCCGTCATTGATGGTTGCTCCAGGGCAGTATGTCAGCCAAGGACAACAAGTCGGAATCATGGGGACTACTGGCGAATCTACCGGTGTCCACTTGCATCTTGAAGTTTACGAAAATGGTGTTCGCATTAACCCGTTGAATTATTTTTCACTATAATGCATAATATGAAGAGTCATTGTTTTCCATTAGGAACAATGACTCTTTTCTAATTAATGAGGGGGATCCTAAAATGGAGAATATTACCTCTGTAAAAAATCAAAAAATTAAACAGTGGAAAAAATTACATACTACCAAAGGAAGAAAAGAATCGAATCAATACGTAATCGAAGGGGAACATTTATATCTAGAAGCCATTAAAAGTAATGTCAAGCTCAATACCATTATTGTGACCGATAAATTTGTTGACAAACTATCTGCTGACCAAAGAGACGAGGCAATCCTCGTAACCGAAGACATCATGAAGTCTTTGTCACAAACAGAGACTTCGCAAGGTATATTCTGTATCCTTGACATACCTAGACTAGAATTGCCAGATTCTTTCGATGGAAAATATGTCATTCTGGATGGAGTCCAAGATCCCGGGAATGGGGGGACTATTGTAAGAACTGCGGATGCCGCAGGTTTCGATGGTGTCATTTTTGGGAATGGAAGTGTGGACCCTTATAACGATAAAGTGGTGCGCTCGATGCAAGGAAGTCAATTTCATATCCCCATATACCGAGGAAGTATTGCATCCATAATGGATCATTTTGAATATGTTTATGGGACTGCTCTAGATGAAAATGCGAAAGATTTTCGTTCCGTTTCAAAAACAGATAATGTTGCCATCGTGCTAGGAAACGAAGGAAACGGTGTTTCTTCTGAAGTGTTGAGTAAAACTACCCGTAACCTTTATATACCAATTGTCGGTAAAGCAGAGTCTTTGAACGTAGCAATTGCTGGCGGTATACTCATGTACCACTTTGTATAATTGTGAATAATGTTACAATTTGACTAAAAGTAAGTAAAAAGTCTTTTCAAAGTAACATTTTCATGTATAATAAACTTCGAACAAATAAAAGGAGCATGATGAATGGAATTACAGAAATGGGAATTGGACGAAGAATTTGTATCGCATATCAGTGATTTACTAGCGTATGAAGAAGTCCAACAACTTAAAGGTATTACGCAACATTACCATAGCACTCGTTTAGATCACTCTATTTCTGTCGCTTATCGTAGCTTCTGTATTGGCAAAAAATTTAACTGTAATACGCGCGCTATTGCCCGAGCAGGTCTTTTACACGATCTTTTTTATTATGACTGGCGCACAACTAAATTTGACGAGGGTTCACATGCTTACGTTCACCCACGGATTGCTTGTGCGAATGCCGAAAAGCTCACGGAGCTCTCAGATTTAGAAAAAGACATCATCCTCAAACATATGTGGGGTGCGACGGTTGCCATGCCAAAATATAAAGAAAGCTTCGTTGTCACTTTAGTTGATAAGTATTGTGCTTGCGATGAAGCAATTTCTCCAGTTATTGCTAAAGCGAAACTATCGCTTTCAGAAAAATGGAATTTGGTTAAGCAAACGATTGTTGCAAATTCGATTTCTTTCTAAAAACGCGAAAAGTAGGCTAAACTGCCTACTTTTTTAATAAATATTATTCAAGGAAAAGAGGTGAACGCTATGGAAGAAACAATGGAGATGCATTCATGCATTTGTCCGAAATTCGAAAAGACGTTCATGATATTTGGAAAAAAATGGTCAGGTCTAATTATCGAAGTCTTGCTAACGGGTGATCACCGGTTTAAAGAAATTGCTGAGGAAATCCCAGGCGTGAGTGATCGCGTTTTAGTGGAACGATTGAAAGAACTTGAAGACGAAGAAATTGTTGTCCGTAAAGAATTGACAGATGGTCCAATAAGAATTTTATATGGCTTGACCGAAAAAGGGAAAAATTTAGAGAAGGTCATGATTGAAATTCAGGATTGGTCAAATAAATGGATTACAATCTAATCTTGACGTTGAACCGATTTACTGATAAATTGAATGAAATAGTATAAATGCACTGATGGGAACCATCTGCCAGAAAAACGAACTACAGGAAAATTTGCCGTGACTGAGAGCAAATGGACGTGGACGGCAAGATTTTCACTCCTGGAGCAGGCTTTGGGATTTGCAACTGCAATGAATAAAGACCCGGCAGTTTTGTCGTTAACGAATGAAGTGTTGTTCCGGTTTTTCGGGCAAAACAAGGGTGGTACCGCGATATCTCGTCCCTTTTTGGGGATGAGGTATTTTTTTGTGCAAAATTATAGACTGTGAGGGAAAGTTAATGGGATTGAAAGAGCAACTAGAAACACTCCGTTTAGAAGCTTTAAACAAGATTAAAGCTTCAAAGAACTTGAATGAATTAAATAGTTATCGTGTCGCATATTTAGGTAAAAAAGGACCTATCACCGAGGCTTTGCGCGGGATGAAGGATGTGGCTGCTGAAGAGCGTCCCGTCATTGGTGGAATTGCCAATAACGTTCGTGATGATATCGCACAAGCAATTGAAGGTGTTAAAGTCGTTTTAGAAGAACAAGCATTAACAGCACAAATCGAATCAGAAACGATTGATGTTACGTTACCTGGTAAAAAAGTAACCATTGGAACGAAGCATGTTCTGACGCAAATTATGGAAGAAATAGAAGACTTTTTCCTTGGTATGGGTTATCAAGTTATTGACGGCCCGGAAGTGGAATTGGACTCGTATAACTTTGAAAAAATGAATTTGCCTAAAGATCATCCAGCTCGTGATATGCAAGATACATTCTACATTACCGATGAAATATTAATGCGTACACATACTTCACCTGTTCAAGCGCGGACAATGGAAAAACATGACTTTGAAAAAGGGCCTTTGAAAATGATCAGTCCGGGTAAAGTTTATCGCCGAGATAGTGACGATGCGACACACTCCCATCAATTTACTCAAATTGAAGGTTTAGTAGTGGCGGAAAATGTTACTTTAAGTGATTTAAAAGGTACCTTGGATGTATTTGCCAAAAAGCTATTTGGTGAGGAACGCGAAATCCGTCTCCGTCCAAGTTATTTTCCATTTACTGAACCTTCCGTTGAGGTAGACGTAAGTTGCTTTAAATGTGGTGGCAATGGTTGTAATGTATGTAAGGGCAGCGGCTGGATCGAAATCTTAGGTTCCGGACAAGTTCATCCGGATGTTTTAGAAATGTCAGGCGTAGATTCTAATAAATATACCGGCTTCGCTTTCGGTGTAGGAGCAGAGCGTGTGGCTATGTTGAAATATGGAATTGATGATATCCGTCATTTCTATCAAAATGACAAACGGTTCTTAGATCAATTCAAAGCGAAGGAGCAATAATCGATGAAAGTTTCTTATAAATGGTTACAGGAATATCTTGATATAAATGATATTACTGCTGATGAATTAGCTGAAAAAATGTCCCGTACCGGGGTTGAAGTAGATGGTGTGATTAAACCTAGTGAAGGTTTGTCAAAAATTGTTGTGGGATTAACATTAGAAGTCGTTGATCACCCGGATTCAGATCACCTCCATATTTGCCAAGTTGATGTTGGAGCGGACGAACCTATCCAAATCGTTTGTGGTGCGCCAAATATCGCGGCAGGACAAAAGGTAATCGTTGCCTTACATGGGGCGCGCATTGCGGGCAATTATAAAATCAAAAAAGGTAAAATCCGTGGTGAAGTTTCCAACGGGATGATTTGTTCATTAGATGAGCTAGGTTATCCGGAAAGTGTTATTCCGAAGAAATATGCAGATGGCATTTTCGTGCTGCCAGAAGACACAGAAATTGGACTGGATGTAACAACAGTCCTGAATATGGATGATCAAATCCTTGATATTGATATCACTCCTAACCGAGCCGATGCTCTCAGTATGCGTGGTGTTGCCCATGAAGTAGCTGCTATTTACAATAAAAAAGCGACTTTCCAAGTGCCACAATTGCCAGAGCAAACAGGGGACATTAATGACTATATAAGTGTTGAAGTGAGCGATACCAAAGATGCGCCAGCTTACCATATCCAAGTCATAAAAGATGTGAAAATTGCTGAGAGTCCGCTTTGGTTACAAACCAAATTAATGAATGCTGGAATTCGTCCAATAAATAATGTGGTGGATATTACAAATTACATTTTAATTGAGTATGGACAACCTCTACATGCTTTTGATTACGATGAAATCGGATCTAGACAAATCAAAGTGCGTCGTGCCAATGAAGGCGAACTATTCACAACACTGGATGGTGTTGAACGTACACTTGATCAATCTAATATCGTGATTACAAATGGTTCCGAACCGATTGCTTTGGCTGGCGTAATGGGCGGTTTAGATTCAGAAATAACTGATAAAACGGTAAACGTTGCTTTAGAAGCTGCACTATTTGATGCTTTATCAATCCGTAAAACAGGTACAAAATTCAATTTGCGTAGTGAGTCAAGTGCACGATTTGAAAAAGGTATCAATGTTGCAACCATTCAGGAAGCGGGCCACTATGCTGCTCAATTAATGAGTGAATTGGCTGGAGGTACTATCGTTGCGGGTACAGCTTCTGTAGATACTATAAAATCTACTGATGTGACTGTGGCCATTACATTGGAAAAGATAAATCGTACTTTAGGAACCGAAATTCCACTAACTGAAGTAGAAGCTATCTTTGAACAGTTAGGTTTCGGGCATTCAGTTACTGGTGATTTAATTACCGTTTCTGTTCCTCCTAGAAGATGGGATATCAGTATCGAAGCTGATATTATTGAAGAAGTTGCGCGTATTTATGGCTATGATCGTCTGCCGGCAACACTTCCAGTTACAGCAGGTACTCCAGGTAAGTTGACGAATAAACAAAAAGTTGTTCGTCAGTCACGTAATTATTTGGAAGCTGCAGGACTTACACAAAATATCAGTTATGTTTTAACAACCCAAGATAAAGCGAAGGCTTTCACACTTGAAACAGGCGAACCTATTCGTCTAGCCTGGCCGATGAGTGAAGATCGTTCAACACTTCGTATGAATTTACTAGCTAGTTTATTAGAAAATGCCACATATAATGTGGCGAGAAAAAATTCCGATATCCAGTTTTATGAAATAGGTAAGATCTTCCTACCTAACGAAGCGGATGTTCTTCCAATTGAAGCAGAACAAGTAGCTGGGATCTTGACGGGGAATGTGGCAAGTAAAAATTGGCAACAAGAATCTGTTGCGGTTGATTTCTACCACGTTAAAGGCATTTTAGAAGCTTACTTCGAGTCGATGGGCGTTCTTAAAGCAATTCGTTTTGAAGCAAACCGTGATATTGATTGGATGCACCCAGGTCGTACAGCAAATATTATCTTGAATAATGAAGTTATTGGTTATGTCGGACAAGTTTATCCAGGCATTGCATCTGAATATGATTTAAAAGATACTTACGTTTTTGAATTTAATTTAGATGCTGTTCTGAATGTTGATAAAACAATGGTTTCTCAACAACCAATTCCTAAATTCCCAGGAATAAGTCGCGACTTGGCCATTTTGGTTTCTGAAACGGTAACGCATGAAGAAATCAAAGCTGTAATTGAAGCTAAAGCTGGCAAAAACTTGGTAAACGTGCAGTTATTTGATATCTATCAAGGTAAAGGTATTGAAGAGGGTATGAAATCAATGGCTTATTCGTTGGCCTTCCTGAACCCAACAGCTACATTAGTAGATGAGGAAGTTACTTCAGCAGTTGAAACAGTAAAATTAGCGCTTAGTGAAGAGCTAAATGCAACAATAAGATAGTAACAAGTGCCATCCGAACAACATCTCATGTTTGGATGGCTTTTTCTTGTTAATTTACTGAAAACAAGAAGGAAACATGTTAAAATATAAAAGATGTAGCCAAAGGAGGAACGAGAATGAGCGAAGAGAAGCGTCGGTTCAAAACCATCATTGCCGGAAGACCTTATACAATTTTAGCTAATAAACCTGAAGAGCATCTTAAAACGGTTTCGGAAATTGCAAATGATAAAATCACCCAAATAAAAGCTGCCATGCCTGAATTGGATATTGAACAACGATCCGTATTGGTTGCAGTGAATGCTATTTCAGATGCTATCAGTAAGCAAGTAGAAATAAACGAATTGAAACAACGTATTTCAGAATTGGAGAAGGGAAAAACGACACAAAATAAGAGTTCTGTAAGTAAAGTTACGACTCAAGCTTCTAAAGTATTGCAGTCCCAACAAAAACCTGTTCGGGCTGAGAACAGATTGATAACAAAAAAACGTACTGCAACAAAAAGAACAAATACCCCTGGGATGCCAAGTGCGTCAAAAGAAAAGCTATTGAACAGACCAGGTGAAACTGAAAAAAGGTGATATTATGTTAACACTAATAATTTTATTCATTTTATTTATCGGAATTTATGCCGGCATGCGTCGGGGACTGATTCTGCAAGTTGTCCATACAGTGGGCTATGTCATTTCGTTTTTCGTAGCAAAAAATTACTATTTACAATTATCTGAACATTTGGAAATGTTGATACCTTACTCCCAACCTGGAATCGGGGACGAGATGATATATTACAATACTATCGAGAAATTAAATCTTGATATAGCTTTTTATAATGCTTTATCGTTCTTACTTATTATTGCAGTAGGTTGGTTAGTGACTCGCATTATCGGATACATGTTGAATTCTTTAGCTTTTATACCTGTATTGAAACAAGTAAACACGTTGGGTGGAGGAGTTTTAGGTTTTATCATGCAGTATATTGGTATTTTCCTTTCTTTAACATTTTTAACTTTTATTCCTTTTGATTTTATTCAGAATCAACTGAGTGGAAGTGGTTTAGCTAATTGGATAATCCAAAACACACCATTCTTATCTCAAACAATTTATGACTGGTGGATCGGGGTTATTGCAGGTTAATAAAAAAAAGAATCAACCGCAAGAGAGGTGAACGGGTTGAATTCAAAGATTATTAAAACTTTGGAGTTTGATAAAATTAGGCAGCAATTAGCACAGTATGCTGCTACGGAAAATGGTAAGCAAGATTTATTGGTATTGGAACCTTATACAAATTTTGAAGATGTACAACGGAAACAAGATGAATCTGATGATGGACGAAAAGTACTTCGGTTAAAAGGAGGCATTCCTGTTCCTAGGTTGAAGGATATAGGCATGCCTCTGAAACGTCTTCAAATTGGTGGTTCGTTGAACGGTAAAGAAATCGCTCAAATTGGACGTGTCCTCAGTACGACTAAAGATGTCTTGCATTTTTTTGAATGGTTCCACGAACATGAAATTGCGTTTTACCATCTTTATGATATCGTTGAAAAATTAGTAGATTTACCAGAATTAAGAAAAAGAATAAGTGCTTCAGTCTCAGACGATGGTGATATTTTAAGTGATGCGAGTCCAGAACTTAGGCGCATTCGTCAGTCCATCAAAGCGAGCGAAGGAGCAATACGGACAAAACTCGATGATTTAATTCGAAATAAGTCTAATTATCTGAGTGACACTTTGGTAACCATCAGAAATGATCGTTTCGTTTTGCCAGTAAAACAGGAATATCGTAATGCTTTTGGTGGTATCATGCATGACCAAAGTTCCACTGGACAAACAGTCTTCATAGAACCACAAGCTGTTCTTGATTTGAATAACAAACTTAGAACTTTGCGGGCAGATGAGACACGTGAAGAAGAACGTATTCTTTACGAATTATCTGCTTTACTGGAACCGAACATTAATGAGCTTCGTTATAATCATCTTATCTTGACTGATTTGGATATCATGAATGCTAAAGCGCGTTATGCCGACAGCCTCAATGCGACCAAACCTTATTTAAATAAGGATAAGCATATAGCCGTTTGGGCAGCAAGGCACCCTTTGATTGATCAAGATACTGTTGTTGCAAACGACATTTTAATTGGTGAAGAATATCAGGCGCTAATTATTACGGGTCCAAATACAGGTGGTAAAACAATTATTCTTAAAACGCTTGGTCTTATTCAATTAATGGGGCAGGCAGGATTGCAAATTCCAGCTGCAGAAAACAGCCAAATCGGTGTTTTCACTGAAATATTTGCTGATATCGGTGATGAACAATCCATTGAACAAAGCTTGAGTACTTTTTCATCCCATATGACAAATATCGTTTCTTTTCTTGATCAAGCAGATGCAAATTCCTTACTCTTGTTTGATGAATTAGGCTCTGGGACTGACCCACAAGAAGGGGCATCTCTAGCTATTTCCATTCTGGATTATATAGGAGGTAAGGGCAGTTATGTGATGGCAACAACCCATTATCCTGAACTGAAAGTATATGCCTACAATCGTCCTGGAACCATCAATGCGAGTATGGAATTTAACGGAGAGACATTAGCACCGACCTATCGTCTTCAGATTGGTATACCTGGTCGAAGCAATGCCTTCGATATTTCTCGTCGTTTAGGAATCCCCAGTCAAATAATTGAACAAGCTTCCGGCTTCATTCAAGAAGAAAATCAGTCACTGAATGAAATGATTGCTGATTTAGAACAGAAAAGACGCAAAGCTGAACAAGAATCACATCGGTTGCGTCAACAAATTGCAGAATCAGATAAGTTGTTGGAAGAACTGAAAAAAGCCACCGATACGCTAGAATTAACGAAAGCAAAAGAAATTGAGAAAGCAAAAAAAGAAGCGAACCAAATAGTTGATAAGACCAAAGAAGAAGCCGAATTTCTTATGCAGGAAATCAGGGAAATGCAGATGAATGTATCAAAAAATGCCCAAGTCAAAGAACATGAGTTAATTGGCTTGCGCAGTCAGTTCGATAAACTTCATCAAGAAGAAACAATCCCAGATAATAAAGTACTCCGTCGCGAAAAAGAGAAAAAGAAACTTAAACCAGGCGACGAAGTCATTACAGAATCTTATGGCCAACGCGGCATATTGGTAGAAAAAGCAGGAAAAAATCAATGGGTTGTTCAATTGGGAATTATGAAAATGAAACTCCCGGAAGCTGATTTAAGGAAAATTCAACCTGAGCCTGAGAAAGAGACCAAAAGAAAGAAACGTCAGATTGCCACAATTCGCTCGAGTGCAGAAAGCCATGTTGCGACCCAACTTGATTTACGTGGTTTAAGGTATGAAGAGGCGATGCAAGAATTGGATCGTTATCTGGATGCCTCTTTATTAGCCGGATACCCAAACGTTACAATTGTGCATGGTAAAGGGACTGGCGCAATCCGTAAGGGTGTGACTGAGGCTCTTAAGAAGCATCCCCAGGTTAAATCGTTCGCGTTCGCACCACCGAGTTCAGGTGGAGATGGTGCAACAATAGCGGTATTCAAGGGGTAGGCAGATAAGTAGGTTTCAAAAAAATAATTTGATATACTATATATACAAAAAAGCAAACTAAAGGGGTAATTATAATGGTTAAAGAAATTACAGATGCAAATTTTGAAACAGAAACAAAAGATGGCTTAGTTTTGGTAGATTTTTGGGCTACATGGTGTGGTCCATGTCGGATGCAATCACCAATTATCGATGAATTGGATGAAGAGATGGGCGATAAAGTAACATTCGCAAAAATGGACGTGGATGCTAACCCAGAAACACCACAACAATTCGGTATTATGGGAATTCCAACGTTGTTGGTTAAAAAAGATGGCCAAGTCGTTGAAAAATTAGTGGGTTACACACCAAAAGAAAAACTTGAAGAAGTTCTGGAACAATACGCATAATTACAAAAAGAGAAACCGGAGATATTTTCCGGTTTCTCTTTTTTAATGATTCTTGGTTATCTGGAGTTGGTGAAGGAAATGCCCTTCGGCCTGCGTGTTTGCTTGTGTACTGCCGTGGGACCGCCCTGAGCCTGTAGTCACCGGGCTTACAAGCCTCAAAGGGACCGTAGACGCTGAAGCATCAACGGTCCCTACTTTCGCATTGCCTCCTTGACACGGCCACAAGCAATTCCACCGTCCTTCGGGATTTCCGAGAAGAATACCTACCAACACCATAAATAATAGAACCTTTTTAATCTCTAATGACAATTAAATTAACGGTTTTCCCATCCATGATTTCTACTTTTGTTTCACAGCTGTAGCCGCTTAAGTGGGTCATTTGTTCAGCCAAAAACCCAGCCTCCAACTGAAAAGAAGCGGCCGGGTTTAAGAGGCGCGTTTCAATTAAATCACCCATTAATTGGAATGTTTGTTTGTTTTTATCTTTTTTTAAAACTGCCAACTCCCCAAATCCGCAATGAGAAAATGATTCTGTGATATCTTCTTTTTCAGTTAAGAGAAATTGTCGCGCTAACTCCTTCCCACTCCAATATAAAATTTCATCCCTATCATCTCCCAAAATATTGGATAACAGAAAATCTCTAATAAGTATATAAGGGAAATGTGTGGAGTCAATCAGGGCATCCCGATTTTTTGAAGACATATTTATCCTTCTTTCGTAGTTATTAATGGCATTTCTCATAAATTTCATGCATAATTTATTTGTAAGAGTTCTATATGAAAGGTGGTTGTTTGCATGAGAACTTTGAGAAAGTGGATTGGTCTCATCTTGCTTATCCTTCCTGTTATTAAATATATTCAGGACTGGCAAGAAGAATCAAAAAGAATATAGCAAAAGGGTAAAGGCTAGACACGAGGTTGTGTCTAGCCCTTACTATGCTCGCTACGATTAACGCATTCCGTGGATGCGGTTGACTTGCATACTGACGAGGAGCCCATTGCCAGGCTCTGTTATTTTTATTTTTTCATCGATATTCTGAATAATATCATCAACATTTTCTTCTTTACTGACAAGCAATAGAATATCTTTTTCAGGTTCAAGGGCTACGTTGAGGATTCTTTGTTTTTCGTGCAAACCGGAGCCTCGTCCCTTTAACAGGGTACCTGAATGGGAGCCTGTCTCCGTGACCGCCTCAACAGCTTTGCCACTAATTCCACGGTCCATGATCGTTATAATTGCTTGATAACTCAAAGAACCACCTCCAGTTAATATTTCTTTAATTGTATCATATCCAAGCTAAACTGCCGAATATTTGTTATAATATTTACGGTAACTAAAAGTATGGGGACGTTTATTATGAATGAAAAAGCAATAGGATTTCTTGATTCAGGCGTGGGTGGATTAACAGTAGTCAAACAAGCAATGAAACAATTGCCCAATGAATCCATTTACTATATCGGTGATAACGCACGTTGTCCGTATGGACCTAGGCCCGCCGAAGAGATTGTTCAATTTACATGGGAGCTTGTTGAGTTCCTGATGGAAAAAGAAATTAAATTATTAGTAATTGCCTGTAATACGGCGACTGCAGTTGCACTTGATGAGATTAGAAGTAGGGTGGATATTCCTGTGGTTGGTGTTATTTTGCCAGGTAGTCGTGCAGCAATCAAGTATTCAACAAAAAATCGAATCGGTGTTATTGGGACAAAAGGTACTATTGAAAGTAATGTCTATGAAACAACGCTTTTAGCTAAGGATCCCACTATAAAAGTAACGAGTTTAAGTTGTCCAAAGTTTGTACCATTAGTTGAAAGCAACCAATTAGACAGTTCCATCGCAAAAAAAGTGGTGTATGAAAGCTTAGAGCCTTTGGCAAAAGCGAATCTGGATACTTTGATACTTGGCTGTACTCACTATCCTTTACTCAAACATCAAATACAGAATGTAATGGGACCACAAGTGACTCTTGTGGATTCGGGGGCTGAAACAGTATCTGAAGTAAGTACGTTATTGGACTACTACGGAATTTCAGCAAATTACTCAAACCGAGCTGATCGGGAGTATAAATTTTACACAACCGGATCAGAACGACTATTTTCTGAAATTGCGACAGAATGGTTGGAGTTAGATAATATAGAAGTTGAACAAGTGACAGTTTAAAGGGGAGTTATTATTGAAAACAATTATTATTGCAACTAAAAATGCTGGAAAAGCCAAAGACTTTAAAACCTTACTTGAACCAAAAGGTTTTACTATAAAGACATTACTGGATTATCCAGAAATCCCCGAGGTGGAAGAAACAGGCTTTACTTTTGAAGAAAATGCGCGCTTAAAAGCTGAAACTATCTCTTCTTTATTAAATGCCCCCGTCTTGGCTGATGATTCTGGCATTATGATAGATGCCTTGGATGGTCAACCGGGCGTTTTTTCTGCGCGCTTTGCTGGCGAACCAAAAAGTGATGCAGCCAACAATGCAAAAGTTTTAGCCATGCTAGGGGAAATGGGGGAGTCCAATCGCCAAGCACATTTCCATTGTACTTTGGTATTGGCCCATCCTGAAAAGGAAAGTTTGGTGGTAGATGGAACCATCACAGGTCAAATTGCCAATATACCTAAGGGCGAAAATGGATTTGGCTATGATCCCTTATTTTTCTTGCCGGAATTAGGAAAAACTTTCGCTGAATTATCGGACCAAGAGAAAAATACCATTAGTCATCGTGCTCGGGCATTGATGAAATTGAACGAAAAAATAGATGAGTGGTTTGTTTAAGAATTTGGAGGGAAAGGCATGCGGATTTTAGTTGTCAGTGACAGCCACGGAAACAAACAAATACTGAATGAACTTGCTGAAAAATACGGAGACGAAGTGGATGCATTTGTCCATTGTGGGGATTCTGAGTTACCTTCGGATGACCTTATTTGGGAAATGATGGACACCGTTCGGGGCAATTGTGACTATGATGGCGGCTATGATGAATTATTCATAAGTCGTAAGCTCAGCCAACATTATGCTATCGTACATGGACATCGTCACGATGTGAAATGGTCCTTGGAACCGCTGAAAGATTTGGCACGTAAAGCAGAAGTCCCGATCGTTTTTTATGGCCATTCACATATTTTAAAATTCGACTATAAAGACGGCATCTACTTTATTAATCCAGGCAGTATCCAATCTCCCAGAGGAGACTTGAGAGAACGAACTTATTGCATTCTCTCAGTTGAATCAAACCGACTTGTCATTGAAGTGTTCAGGCATAATCATGAAAAGCTAGAATCCTTAACCTTTAAAAGCGATAAATTAATCAAATTATAACTGTATTGGAAACGAATTCATCGTATACTTAAGATAAGAAAATTTGAGGAGGGTACCTATGATCAGTGAAGAAGTGAGAAGAATGCTCCTTCAAGATGATGACGGCCAGATTTTCATATCTAGCGAAAATGTCGCAAACTTAAATATAAACAACAATCTTAATCATGCTATGTTAGTATTATCTAAAATTGGCTACAATGCTATTCCGGTATTGGACAACGAATCCCATATTCGAGGATTGGTTTCAATGTCTATGATCATTAATTCAATTATCGGTATTGATGCAATCCGTTTCGAAGAACTTGAAACTATGAAAGTTCAAGACGTTATGGATAAAAATGTTCCGATTGTCGAAGTTTCAGATGAATTGGAAGATATTCTACGAAAATTAATTGATCACAGTTTTTTGTGTTTAGTTAATCAAGAAGGATACTTCAAAGGGATTGTAACAAGAAAAGAAATTCTCAGTCGGGTTAATCATCTCGTTCATGAGATTCATAATCAATACGACTTACAGGAAAAGTCAATTTCCGGAATTCATTAAAAAAATCGCATACACTCGGTGTATGCGATTTTTTTTATTAGCTTATAAATGTTTGAGTGGGAAGTGAAATACCGGCTTTGCTCAATTCTTCCAAGTATTTCGCCAAAAAATGATCATGAACATTGAATTGCTGGCCATTTAAGGTGTAGAAAGTAACCTTCATTACCATTAAACCATTGACACTATTATTGGGCCCGATATAGCTTGGACCACTCACGATTTCTGGAAAATTAGGCACTAAGCGATCATTGACAGTTTCCAAAATATTACGTACTTTTTCGAAATCAGTATCAGCGGGAAGTTTAACCTCAATTAACGCACGCATATCGTTGCGGGAATTGTTGCTGATAACATCAATGGTGTGATTAGGTAAAAAGTGGTGGGTGCCATCGAAGCCTTGTATCTGCGTGGAACGTAATCCGATTGAGACCACTTTTCCGGAATATTCCCCGATAATTACTGAATCACCAACATCAAATTGATTTTCCAATAAAATAAAAAACCCATTGACGATATCGTTAATAAATGATTGCGCACCTAATCCTATTGCAAGGCCGGCGATTCCAGCACTGGCTAATAATGTTGAAATAGGAATACCAAGAATAGAGAGAATGGTGTATACCAAGAAGAAAGCTAGTACATAAGAGACCGTATTATCAACCATTTTATAGACAGTATTTCTTCGACTGCTTGAAATATCCATTTTATTTCGTTTCGTTTCAAAAGTACGCTTCAACAGAAATTTCACAATTTTCTTTATTAGTAGAAATACAAAAATTGTAAAAAGTAAATAAATCACTTTAGTCATAAACTGGGAGATTATGTTTGACCAATTAATGTTTTGCCACCACTGCATAAAGTAATTGGAGGACTCCACAACAGAATCAAGCGTTTCATCGATAGGGTTGTCTTCTATAAGTGTAGTTAATATTTTCATCCGTTAACATCCTTTATTTTATACTTCAACAAAAAGATTATCATGTTTTCATTTCCTGGTCAAAGGGAGTATGTTTAATCGGTTCTGAAGTGCTTTCAATAGCATTCAATAGTATCTTATGATATTATTTCATTAAGTTAAGTGTTGCAATAATGTATAGTATCTAACACTTTATTGTAGCCAAATAATTAGCAAGGGAGCGTGAATTTATATGAGTTGGGGTGAAATAGCAGGACTTATTGCGGCAATAGCATTTGCAGCATTGGTCATATTTTTAATCCTGGCAATCCGAAAAGCAACAGTTGTTCTCGGCGAGGTTTCAAAAATTGCTGAAGAAGCAAATAAGAGTGTTGCAGTGATTACTAAAGATGTAGACCATCTTTCCATAGAGGTCGAAGGATTGTTAAACAAGGCGAATACATTGGTTGATGATTTGAATGGTAAAATCAGCAAAACCGATCCGCTATTCACAGCGATTGGTGATCTTGGAGTGACAGTATCTGATGTGAATCAATCTACGCGGAACTTGGCAACATCGGTCACTGGAAAAGCACACAAGCTTAAAAAAGAGTCTACTGTCAGCAAGCTGGGAAGAACGGCAACGACGCTAAATCGTCGTCGCAAAGAGAAAAAGAATGCTGAAAGCACCAATATTAATGTCTACTAAACAATAAATTTAATAATGAAGGAGAGAATGAAAAATGGGTAAAAGAGATGGCGGATTTGTATTAGGAGCAATTATCGGGGGAGCTGCTGCAGCAATTACAGCCTTGTTGTTTGCGCCAAAATCTGGAAAAGAACTACGTCAGGATATCACAAATGAATTTGATGATTTAATGGATACAATGTATGACTACAAAGATATCGCAGTTGAAAAAGGCAGCGAGCTTGTAGAAGTTGCTAAAGAAACGACAGATGATATCAAGGTGAGTCTGAAAGATACATCCAGTCATTTGAAAACGCAATATGCTGAAACGAAAGACAAAGTATCAGAAGATTTCCGTAAAGCAAAAACCGAAGTTGATAAATCAGTTGCGGATGTAAAAGAATCTGCTGCTGTAGGGAAAGATGTTGCCACTGAAATTGTTGGAGAAGCAAAAGAAAAAACAGCGAATGAAAAACATCCAACAAATGATTTAGGATAATATATAAAAGAGCTTGAGTGGCACTGCCACACAAGCTCTTTTACTATTATTTGATAAAATCTACGTAAGCACTTATTTCTGTTGGGAAGAACGTAAATGAATGAAATCCGTCTTCGTCGATATAACCGCAATCCTCAATTCTAACACCGACTTCATTTTGAATATAGATGCCTGGTTCAATAGAAAAACACATATTTTTAATGAGTTTCATATCATTTCCGTCCATAATCGAGGGGAATTCATGGACACCTTGGCCTAAGCCATGACCCAAGCGATGATTGAAATATTTTCCATATCCTTTATCACTAATAACCTTGCGTGCAATCCCGTCTAGCTCCGAAGCTGTCATGGAAAGCGAAGCTTGCTTCATTGCTTCATCATGGGCTTGAAGGACAGTATGATAGACTTCAATTTGCTGTTCTGAAGGTGTTTCACCAAAGAATAGCGTCCGCGTCACATCACTGGCAAAACCTTTGTACATGACGCCTAAGTCAAAAAGAACAAACTGATTTTCCTCTAGGCGTCGGTTTCCTGGAGTCCCATGAGGATTTGCGGCATTATCCCCGAATAACACCATAGTATCAAAACTCATGTGACTTATACCTTGTTTTTTTAATTGATACTCAATTTCAGCCACAACTTCCAACTCAGTTACTCCGATTTTTAGAGAACGAGCTCCGATTTTAATTGCTTCATCTGCCCAAAAACCTGCTTTCTGCATTTTTTCTATTTCTTCCGGAGTTTTTTGAATTCGCAGGTTTTCAATTACGGGCGAATAGTCATGATTAAAATGGCTGGAAGGAAATTCTGACATGAGCGCTTCTAATTTAAAGACAGAGAGTTGTTGTTTTTCAATCGCCCATTGTGTGGCGTCAACCTGCATTGATTTAATTATTTGTTTTATAAGTTGCCATGGATTTTCAGTATCCATATAACTGTGGACAGTCATACTTGATACTATTCGTTCAGCACCTTCTTTATCTAAAGCGGGTGTGAAAAGGATAGGGGATGCTTCTTTGAATACCATAAGAGCGAGAATTCTTTCATGAGGTTCACTAAGATATCCGGTCAAAAGATGTATAGTACTTGGGTCATTGAAAAATACTACGTCTATTTGATCTTCTTTCATTTTTTCGGTAATAATATTTAAGTGATTATGCAATTTATTTTCCTCCTTTTTGTGGTATATTATAACATGGAATCAAAATTGTGAAATAAATCTTGTCATTTTCATGAAAAAAACATTAAAACGCTTGCATTTACATGAAAATAATGATAAGTTTTCATTGGGAATGTAATTATATCTTTATGCAGAAGTTAAATTAAAAAACACATTTATAAAAAGGGGAAAAAGGGTATGGAGAAACAAACTATTACAATTTATGACGTTGCCCGTGAAGCAAATGTTTCTATGGCGACTGTCTCACGTGTTGTTAATGGCAATCCAAACGTTAAACCATCAACACGTAAAAAAGTTCTGGAAGTAATCGATCGTCTAGACTACCGTCCAAACGCAGTGGCACGAGGATTGGCTAGTAAGAAAACAACAACAGTAGGGGTTATCATCCCAGATGTTACCAACATGTTCTTTGCATCACTTGCAAGAGGGATTGATGACATTGCTACGATGTACAAGTATAACATCATCCTAGCAAACTCAGATCAAAATGAAAGCAAAGAAATCCAAGTTCTTAATACGCTACTTGCAAAACAAGTTGATGGTATTATCTATATGGGAAATAAAATAACGGATGAACTTCGTGCTGAATTTTCCCGCTCAAAAACACCAGTTGTATTGGCTGGTACAGTTGATCCCGACCAACAAGTAGGAAGTGTTAATATTGATTATATCGATGCGACTGAAAAAGTTATCGGAAAATTAATTGAAAGCGAAAGAAAAAACATTGGATTTGTAACATCACATTTAGCGAATCCTATCAATGCCCAATATCGCTTGAAAGGTTACAAAAATGCACTTCTTTCAGCAGAGATTTCTTTTAACGAAGGAAATGTATTTGAAAGTGACGGTTCAGTGGATGCAGGTGAAGCTTTGGCTACCCAATTACTTGAAAAAGGAATTGATAGTGCTTATGTGACAGATGATGAATTAGCAATTGGTTTGTTAAATGGAATCATCAATGCAGGCGTTAAAGTACCAGAGGATTTTGAAATTGTTTCAAGTAACAATTCAAAAATCACGGATATGGCGCGTCCTAAATTGAGCTCTATCATGTTACCACTTTATGATATCGGTGCCGTAGCAATGCGCCTACTGACAAAAATCATGAACAAAGAAGAGATTGACGAAAAAACAATAACATTACCATACAAAGTTGTTTATCGTGGAACAACACTTACAGAAGAAGAATAACAAAAAACCGTATCCCCAATTTTGGGGATACGGTTTTTTGTTAATTGTTGTTATTTTCAGTTTTTTCTTTCTCTTCTTTTTTCTTAGCTTCCTCTTCCGCCTTCTTCTTGGCTTCTTCTTCCGCCTTTTTCTTTGCCGCCTCATCCTGTTTTTTCTTATCAGCAGATGCGACTTGTTCTACTTTTTTCTTAGCTTCCTCTTCAGCTTTTTTCTTAGCTGCAGCTTCCGCATCACTTAATCTTTTCTCTTCCGCGTTCCAGAAAGCCAATCTGATGTCAACATCTGTTGCACCAGGTGAGAAATTATAAGTAGGAGCTTTTGGTAGATTAGTTTCCTTGAATAAATCTGTTCGTTTCGCTCCATCAACAGTAACTGTTTTATTTGTTCCCGGGATAGTTACTTTTCCAGGAAGGGTACCCGTACTTGCGACGACGGATTTTTCTACGATACCACCCGGACGTTGATGTACCTGGTCTGTACCAAAAGTTTCTGGACTAACAGCATTAACTTTATTGGCTATTAAGGCCCAGTATTTCATATTATTAACCGATGGCCACCCCGTAAAATATGGGTCATCGAAAATATGGGTTTCAAACTTATTATTATACCCTACCCATGAACTTAAAGTAACAGTAGGAGTACTTCCAATAAACCAGTAGTCGGTGTTTTTATCAGATGTACCTGTCTTAGCTGCCAAGTCGGAACTGAAATTCAGGTAATTTTTGATTTGCTTGGAGAATCCTTGGTCAACAACATCACGTAAAATATCTAGTGTTAAGTACGCAGTTTGATCAGAAAAAACTTCCCGTGATTCGGGTTCATGTTCATAAATGACATTCCCATCAACATCTTCAATTCTTTCAATTAGATAATGGGGAACAAAATCACCATGATTAGCAAAAGTAGCAAATCCATTTGTTTGTTCCGCTACGGTGACGTTTGTCGTACCTAAAGAGAAAGCTCTCAATCCTTTTTCGTTATCAATTGTTTCATAATCCATCATATCCATGTATTTATAGGGCTCCATTCCCTTGGATAACATTTCAATATAAAGTTTAGCTGTCGGATTATTCATAGATTGATACAGAGCCTCGCGGGCTGTTACCAATTTGTTGGAAATTTTCTCACCAATATTTGAAACTTCCCATATCCCTTCAGAATCACGCGCCTCTTCACCCATTGGCGTATCAGGCAGCATTGAAGCCGGTGAAATTAAGTTCATTTCAATGGCCGGAGCATAAACAGCTAAAGGTTTGATGGTTGAAGCAGGGGAACGTGGGGCATCAAAGGCATGATCTACTTGGTCAACTGAAAAGTCAACACCGCCAATAAACCCTAGCACCCGTCCCGTTGTGTTTTCAAGTAATACACTACCTGATTGAGCCAATTCAATTTGCTCTTTCGTTTCTCCTGTTTCTTCATCTACATAAGTATCAATATATTCTTCTCCTAGATTCGGAGCATATTCAGCTGCTGCTTCTTGCATCGCATTATAAATGTCTTTGTCGATAGTAGAATAGACTTTCAAACCAGCCGTTTCTAGGTAATCTTGATTTCTAAAATAGTACTCATTATATAAATCAACATCTGCATCGACTTCTTCAAAACTCAAACCATTTTTTTCAGCCTCGACAGCCATTAAAGTTTCAATCGTTTGCTTCTCTACTTGTTGGTAAAGGAAGTTATGATTATCTAAATTGCTATCTTGTTCGAGAACGAAATCTGCTGCAATGTCATAGGTCATTGCAGAGTCATATTCTTCTTTTGTGATTGTTTGCTCTTCAAACATCCGTGTCAGAACTGTTTTCATCCGGTCAATACCAGCTGAATTATCTTCATATAATTCACCGGTATTTGTGTATGGGGTATAGATATATGGATTCTGCGGTAAACCTACTAGAAAGGCAGCTTGTGGTAAGTTCACCTCATTAGCATGAACACCAAAAATTCCGAGCGCTGCTTCTTCAATACCAGCGACGTTTGAACCGGCGCTATTACGTCCAAAAGGAGAAACATTCAAGTAGGCTGTCAAAATTTCGTCTTTATCAAAATAATTTTCCAATCGCATCGCCAACAACATTTCATTTACCTTACGCGAAAAGGTGACTTCGCTTGTAAGTAATTGTTGCTTAACGAGTTGTTGCGTGATTGTTGATCCACCAGTTGTTGCACCCACACCCGTTACTTCCGTGATGAGAGCTCTTAGAACAGCTTTGGGAACAATCCCATTATGCTCATGAAAGTATTCATCCTCCGTCGAAATCAACCCATCAATTATATAAGGTGAAATTTGATCGTGTTGGATAACCGTACGTTGAATATCTGTACGCACTTCAGAAATCCTGTCACCATTGCTGTAATGAAGACTTGAAACTAATTCTACGTTTCCGATTGCCTGTGACATCACTGTGCGATCTGGCGGAGTTTCTGTATCAACCAATGAGGCAAATAATCCCAAGCCCACACCGGCACCCAGAAAACCTAGAAGTGCAATAATCAGTGCAATTGAAATCATAATCGTTTTTACCACACCGTAAGTAACATTAAAACCAAATGCACCTTTAGATGCAATCATATGTAAATTCTTGTTTGACTTGAGTTGCTTATACGTATCTTTTAAAAATAGCGAAGTACTGACATATAACTTTTTCGAGAATGCAGAAACTTGTTTTGAAATTGCGTCAAACTGGTTCCCGTTCGAATTATTCATTTTATCCCTCTCTCTAATATCCATAGTCTCGAACAATTATACCAAAAATTGGAGCATGTATCTATTTTGTGGCTTGATAGATATAAAAAAGAAACCAGACTGTAATATAACTGGTTTCTTTTCGATTTAATTTGTAAGTTCAACACTCTCAATTGTCTCGCCAATTTTCGCTAAGCGGTCTTCGACTTCACTTGCCGATAAATGATGACCCAAAACATATCTATTTCTAGGAGATACGCGACATTCGTGTGAACAACCCCGTAAGTATTTATGTTCGTTTTCCTCCGAAGAAAGGAATTGACGATTACAATCTGGGTTTCCGCAGTTAACATAACGTTCGCAAGGAGAACCATCAAACCAATCTTTACCTACCACAACATGTTCTTTGCGGTTAATGTCAACAGCGATGCGCTCGTCAAAAACATACATCTTGCCATCCCAAAGCTCGCCTTGAACCTCTGGATCTTTTCCATAAGTAGCAATCCCACCATGTAATTGGCCGACATCATTAAAACCTTCTTTAACTAACCAACCGGAGAATTTCTCGCAACGGATTCCTCCAGTACAATAGGTTACGACACGTTTATCCATGAATTGTTCTTTGTTATCACGAATCCATTGTGGGAGTTCACGGAAATTACGGATGTCAGGTCTAACCGCTCCACGGAAATGACCTAAGTCGTATTCGTAGTCATTTCGTGCATCGATAACTACTGTGTTTTCATCCAGGATTGCTTCTTTAAATTCTTGCGGTGATAGGTAATCGCCGGTTACTTGATTAGGATTTAAATCATCCTCTCCCAATTGTAGAGAAACAATTTCAGGACGGTAACGGACAAACATTTTTTTGAAAGCATGTCCATCTGCCTCATCAATTTTCCACATAATGTCATTAAATCGTGTATCTTCGTTCATAAGGGCGATATAGGCATCTGTTTGTTCGATTGTTCCTGACAAAGTCCCATTGATGCCTTCCTCTGATACCAAAATACGACCTTTCAAACCTAGTTTTTTGCATACTTCTAAATGTTCTTTAGAAAATGTTTCTGCATTTTCAATTTCTACATATTTATAAAATAGTAGGACACGAAAATCTCCTGCCATGATAATTCCTCCAATAATTTTTACTTTTACTCTTTATTATAGTCCTAATAGTTATTTGTGGCTACATAAAAGCTCACATGTTAGACTTTTAAACAAAAGGGGGGATAGTGTGAAAAAATGTCTCGTCATTATTAATCCATCATCCGGAAAAGCAGACTTCCATAAATTTTTAAATATTTTAACTGAAAAATTGAATCAACAATATTTTCCGGTCGAGATAGCTTACACAAAAGGAAAAGGAGATGCAACCCAATTTGCGAAAGATACCACTGCAGATATTATTGTGTCAGTTGGTGGAGATGGGACCGTCCGAGAAGTAGTAAATGGCATGATGCAAAATGAGAACATGGCTACCTTAGGTATTGTACCTGCTGGGACTGTTAACGACTTGGCTCGTTCTTTGGATATTCCCCTAGATCCTAATGAAGCCATTAACATATTAGGACAGAATAGTATTCAAAAAATTGATGTCGGATCAGTGAATACTTCTTACTTTATCTCGTTGATTGCCCTTGGAGGCATTCCCCAGGCTATTCATGATGTAACTTCACAGGCTAAAAATAAATGGGGAAGGGGAGCATACTTTATGAACGGTGTTCGGTATGCTTTTAAACAACAAAGTTTTCCCTATAAAATCCAGTTGGATAATCAGGAATTTGAAGGGGAAACCTCCTTATTAGTCATATCTTTGCGAAATTCTGTAGCTGGAATGGAGAAGTTTTTTAAAGATTCAAAACCCAATGACGGTAAGCTGCATATCATGTTCTTTCCTATTTTTAAGCTAATAAAAGCCGGTTTCTTTGTCGCACAAATACTAGCGGGCAAAATTCACCAGAATCCGCAAATAAATATTTTTTCGTTTTCAGAGGCTAAAATCGAAGTCCCAGAAAATTCGAGCATCAACATTGATGGCGAAAAAGAGCAAGGAGGTAGCCTGGTTATTAAAATATTTCCCAAGGTTTTACCCGTGATTGTAAAAAAATAAAGATTCAATCATTTATGGTGTTGGCCAGTATTCTTCTCGGGAATCCTGTAAGGCATTTCCTTCAACAAACACCAATTAACCTACATAAAGAGGAGCAGGGAGATAACTCCCTGCTCCTTATCTATTACGAATAATTCAACACAAACGTGCTCAAAAAGACAGCCCCGACGCCACTTTGTCCTGGTTATTGCTGCTTCAGCAGCTTACAAACATGATACACTTGGGCGTCAGCCGACAGTGCCCCCATAATAATGCTCAGCTGGTCTGCGACCTTCCTATGCTTATTCGTTCCAGTGGTTCAGGGCTAAACGCCTTTTTTCACACTCTCCTGTACTTTAGTCCATATATTTTTCAGTTAATTCCAGAAATGCTTTCGCATCTTCGGCCATAATATCAATGCCTTGTTTCCAAAAATCTTCTACGGTGATATCTTTACCTAAGTGTTTTTGGACAAGGTCTTCTGTTCTCATTACTGCTGTATCTCTCAACAAGGCAATATATTTATCCTCAAAACCTTCAGGATTCTTTTTGTATTCTGCAAAAATGCTTAAACTGAATAAGAAGCCGAAAGTGTAAGGGAAATTATAGAAGGAAATATCATCAATGAAAAAATGAAGTTTTGAGGCCCAAAAATGGGGATGATATTCACTTAGCTGATTATCAAATGCTTCTTTTTGAGCATTTACCATTAATTCTGATAAGCGATCGGCTGTTACCAGTCCATTTTGACGTTCGGAATAGAAGGCATTTTCGAATAGGAAACGCGCGTGAATATTCATAAACATTGCCGTCGCATTTTCCAGTTTTGTGTTCAATAATGAAATTTTTTCTTCTTCAGATTCAGCTGCTTCTACCGTTGCACTAGCGACAAGCGTTTCAGCAAAAGTTGAGGCTGTTTCTGCCACATTCATTGCATAGCGAGTATTCATGCGTGGTAAATCCCACATTGTATAGCTATGGAAGGCATGACCAATTTCATGAGCCAACGTGCTCATATCGCTTGCTGAACCGGTAAAGGTCATAAAAATCCGTGATTCTTTTGTTTCGGGTAAGCTTGTACAATAACCACCCGGCCGTTTCCCCGATCTATCTTCTGCCTCAACCCAACGATTTTCAATTAAATTTTGTGAGAATTCTGCCAACTTAGGACCGAATTTGGCAAAGTTTTCGATAATAAAATCTACGGCTTCATCATAGCTAAATGTACGAGCTTTGAAATCGCCGATGGAAACTGGCGCATCAACATCGTACCAAGCTAGTTTTTCCTTGCCCATCAAAGCAGCCTTACGGTTCATGAAGTCCAAGAAGGGGTGTTTATTTTTGCTGATGGCGTTCCACATTGCATCCAAAGAAGCTTTTTCAATGCGATTGTAGCGTAATGGCTCTACCATAAAGTCTGTTTCACCGTGTAATTTATAGTTTTCCAGACGGAATCCTTGCAAATGGTTCAATGTATCTGCGAAGAGGGGTGCGAAATGTCCCCAAGCTTTTTCCCATTCCACAAAAATTTGTTTACGCACTTGCGGGTCTGGATCTGAATACATCCGGTTCATTGCTTGGCCAGCTGATAATTCTTGTATATTTCCATCTTGATCTTTAACAGATATTTTAATCAAAGATACAAGTGAATCGTAATGATTACTCCAGGCCTGGAATCCATCCTGGCTTAATTTGGAAATCACGTTTTCTTCCTTTTCACTCAAAAGACGCTTTCCTTCGTCACGCGTTTCTGATAAAGCAAAGGATAATGCACTAAAAGCATCATTACTGATTAATGTTTTAAAATCTTCGTCAGTAATGGTTGCCAGTTTTTTGACGATTGTATTTTGTATGATGGTATAGTTTCCGCGAAGCTTAGCTACTTGGAAAAGTACAGTGCCTGCATGCGCATCAGAAACGTCTGCTGATTGAACGGCATTAATATAGCTTCCAGCTTGGCCGAGACCGTTTGTTATCACTTCACTTTTTGATATAAGAACAGAAAGACCATGATAATCAGGTTTATCGTTCAGTGGCTTCCATTCTTCAGCTAGTTGGGTATATTCATCCAATAAGGTGCTTATTTCTTTAAGCTTGTTCTGTAGGGCATCAGAGTGACTGCCTCCGGAGAAAATACTTTCCAAGTCCCATGTCAATGCATATTTCATTTGAAAACTTCCTTCCATTAATTACTATTATTTACTTTAGACTATTACTTTCTAAAACGCAAAAGGAATTGCATGAATCATCATTCATTGATAGAATATGTGAGTAAATAAACTATGAGAGAAGAGGGATTTGAATGGCAGGACATTCAAAATGGAGTAAGATCAAGAATTCTAAAGGTGCAGCAGATCAACAAAGAGGGAAAGTTTTCCAAAAATTTTCTAAGGAAATCTATATTGCAGCGAAAGAAGGCGGTCCTGATCCCTCATCTAATCCGGCTTTGCGTTTGAAAATCGAAAAAGCAAAAGCGGCAAATATGCCAAATGATAATATCAATCGAGCAATTCAAAAAGCGTCATCTTCTGGGGAAGGTGAAAACTATGAAGAAATCTATTATGAAGGTTATGGGCCTAACGGTGTTGCAGTATTAGTTGAAGCCTTAACAGATAACCGTAACCGTACAGCCACAAATATTCGTGTTGCATTTAATAAAAATGGTGGGGCTCTAGGAGAATCCGGTTCAGTAGCTTATATGTTTGATCGCAAAGGGTATATCGCAATCGAGCGTGAAGGTTTAGACGTTGATGAAGATACAATGTTAATGAGTGTATTGGAAGCAGGTGGTGAAGAACTGGAAACAAGTGAAGATGTATTCGAAATCTATACTGCCCCTTCTGAATTGAATGCAGTTCGTGATGCTTTGGAGTCTGAAGGTTATACTTTGGCGCAAGCCGAATCGACAATGATCCCGCAGACAATGGTTGATATTGATGCTGACAAAGAAACAATGTTCCGCACAATGCTTGAAAAGTTAGAAGAAGACGATGACGTGCAAGAAGTTTATCACAACGCAAATTTAGATGATGAAGAATAACAAAAAGGTTTGGCGAATTTTTTCGCCAAACCTTTTTTTGTACAGATTAACTCTCATATTCCTTATTTTCGATATACTCTGTCATTTTAACTTGATATTCTTCGTCTGAAACAATGTATGAGAACCCTTCACCAACCACATTTTGTACTTCGCTAATAACAACGAAAGCTTTGTCATCAATGTGTGTAATGAGTTTATTCAGAGGCATCAGTTGTTGACGGTTAATCACAACCATAATGACTTTTTTATTATCTTTACGATAATATCCCTCTGCATAGAATAAGGTCATGCCCCGACCAATAATATGTTCAATCTCTTTGGCAATTTCTTCGTGCTTATCGCTCACAATGAATACAGATTTTTTGGGATTGAACCCTTCTAGAATAAAGTTTAGCACTTTGGTTTGTACATATAGATGTACTATCGTCAGCAGCACATTCTCCAAACCAATTATAAAGATGGAAGGTGTCACAATAATGATGTCCAATACTACCAAGGCGATACTTGTACTCCAACCCAAATACTTGTTCATGATTAAAGCGATGATATCAGTTCCTGCTGTTGATCCTCCCGCTTGCATAATGATTCCAACTGAAGCTCCCACTAAAGCTCCGGAACATAACGGTGCCAAAATGATTAAATCCATCTCATAGGACCAGCCATAAGTCAATTGGAGAAAGATAGAAGTCATCAGCATAGAAAAAATTGTTAGTCTCATCGTCATTCTATCCAAGAATCGGTAGCCAATAATTAATATAATGCCGTTTAAAATTAACGTGGTGACAGAAACAGGCAAGCTCGTTAAATAATAAATCATCAATCCAATTCCGGTTACGCCACCTTCACCCAGATTATTGGGAATCGAGAATGTGTTAATAGCAATTGAGAAAATGAAAGCTCCTAGTGTACACCACAAAAGGGAATAAAATATATTTTTTTTCATTCTTCAAAACTCCTTTCTTACATGAATGAATCCATTATAGCCCGAAGCAATCAGTTTTCAGAAAACAAATCCCTTAATGAGAAAAAATTAATTTTTAAAAAAAAGCTTTTTAGCTTTTTTTGCTTATATATATATGAAAGGAGGAATTTAACATTGGAAAAGCAGATTCAAGAAATGCTACGCCTGGCCATGAGAAACGGCATCTCGGATATTCATGTCTTACCAAGCCCCTCTCAGTACGAAGTATTTTTTCGTGTTCCATCTGGACTACAGCGAATGTTTCAAATGCCGTTAGACACTGGATTGCGTTACCTGGCTCATTTTAAATTTTCAGCTAGTATGGATATTGGTGAAAGGCGTAGACCGCAATCTGGATCTTGTCATATTCAGATTGATAGTCAAGTATTGGAATTGAGAATATCGACTATTTCAAATTATTTGTATCAGGAATCAATGGTCTTAAGAATCCTGTATGACCATCACCAACAATCAAATGAAAAAATGCAATTATTTTTTCCAGGTGAATACGATGAACTAGAACGCCTACTCAATCACAAAAGTGGCTTGATTTTATTTTCTGGTCCTGTTGGTTCAGGGAAGACTACCACCATCTATCATTTATTAAGGCAAAAGTATGCGAGTGAACCCATGCAAGTAATCACTATGGAAGATCCCGTTGAGATTAAGGAACCCAAATTCTTACAAGCGGAAGTCAATGAAAAGGCAGGTCTATCGTACGAGGTTTTAATTAAACAATCTCTCAGGCATCATCCCGATATTCTTGTTATTGGAGAAATCAGGGATGTCGAAACTGCCAAAATGGTTATCCGTAGCGCATTAACTGGGCACTTAGTATTAGCGACCATTCATGCTAAATCCTGCGTTGGTGTAATTGAACGCTTATTGGAATTAGGGGTTTCAATGGAGCAATTACGTCAGTCCCTGATTGGGGTGTTATCGCAACGTCTGATTAATAAATTCTGTCCATTATGCGAAGGCGCTTGTTCAATATACTGTCGTCATAATCAAACGACCGAGAAAAAAGCCGTTATGTTTGAAATTTTATCCTCAAAAAATTTAGAATCGACTTTGAAATGTAAGGAGGGGAATCGAGACTTTGCAAAAATGAATGCAAAGTTACGAAAAGCCTATGGTTGTGGTTATATTAGCGAAAAAGACTTTAAAAACCACTATGTTACATAAAAAGTGGTCCTCTAAGATACAGGTGAATTTTTTATTGCAGTTATCAGAATTGTTACACGAAGGTTTTCCTCTGATTGATGGTCTTCATTTTTTACAAATTACAATGGGATCACAAAAAAAAGCAATCAACGCTGTCTCACAACAATTAGAACGAGGTTTTTCTTTCGTTGATGCTATCCAACCATTAGGATTTAACCATAGAATGTTAACCCAACTTCATTTATCTGTTCTAAACGGTAACTTTGTTGAAACATTGAATTTTTGTGCCGAATATATTCAAACAATTGATAAACAACGTCGGATGTTAAAAAAAGTTGCCATTTATCCCTTGTTTCTTGTTTTTATGGCCATTACGATGTTGTTTATTGTTAGACGTTTTATGCTGCCGACCCTCCAGTCAGTAGGGGGGAATGCTAATAACTTGACGCGATTTGTACTTTGGTATTTGAAATACTTACCTCACATTGCATGGGGAACGACGAGCGTCCTGTTTATTACCTTATGTTGTTTTGGATTTTATTGGAAAAAGAAAGACGTATATTATCGCGCGTGCTTTTTGACACAAATCCCCCTAGTTGGTAACTACGTGCGCCTTTATTATTCTTTTTATTTTGCCAGGGAACTCTCCTGCTTTTTGGAGAATGGGCTTTCAGTCAGTCAAATGATTGAAATGATGAAACAATTAAAAACCGATCCTTTGATGGCAGAATTAGCACATAAAATGTCCAATAGTCTTCTTTCAGGGGATACCTTACCTCACTTTATATCAGATACCCTAATTTTCAATCAAGAAATGTCATGGATTATTCACCACGGTGAACTTACTAGTCAAGTGGCTATCAAACTAAAATTTTATTCTGTGACATGCTTTAAAGAATTAATTGAACGGATTGAGAGATTGATTCAAATTGTTCAGCCAGTCATCTTTATGGGGATAGGGCTACTGGTTATACTAATCTATTTAACGTTGATGTTGCCGATGCTAAACATGATGAGAGGAGTCTATTAAAATGAAAGCAATTAAAAATAAACGAGGTTTTACATTGATAGAAATGCTGATTGTGCTGGTAATTGTTTCAGTACTGAGTTTGTTGATTGTTCCAAATATTTCCAAAACAACCGAAAATGTAGATGAGGAAGCTGAGTATGCTTTAACCCGGGTTATTGAGTCACAAGCCAGCATATATAAGTTAGAGAATGGAACCGCCCCAAGTACGCTGGCAGAGTTAGAACAGGGTGGATACCTCACGCAAGAACAGGTTGATAAAGCTGAGATTTGGGCAATTACCATACCGTGAAAAAAGCAGGATTCACTTTGCTCGAAACTCTTACTGTGCTTTTGATTACATCCATAATATTCATGGTTGGTATACAAGTTAAAAGTATTCAAACAGATAATTACGAACTACGTTTTTTTGTTAAAGAATTTATGAGTGAAATCGAAAATGCACAAAATAAGGCGGTCGTCACAGGAAGAGGAGTCATTGTTGAAAGAAAAAAAGAGAATGGAGAAACTATTTATTATTTTTCCCAAGATGACTCAATCAAAATGGGAACTCAAAAACGACTTGTTTTACCTTCATCAGTAACAGCCACTAATTTCAGTTCCTTCTGGATTAAAAGTCATACGGGATACATACCTCCTTCCACCGTCAATTTTTGGAACAATCATTTGAATATCAGAATATCTTTCCAATTTGGATTAGGGAGGATGGAAGTTGAAGAAACTAAAAAATGAAGGTGGTTTCATGTTAGTTGAGAGTTTGGTCAGTTTGAGCATAATCAGTCTCGTGATTGTGACCATGATTCCTGTAATCGCACAAATGATGCAAAAAGTTCAAAATATCCAAAGAGAAGTGGAAGGATGGCGCTATTTCCAGGATAGTGTGATTCTTCATAAAGACCGTGGCGTTATTTCCAGTAGGACTAGTGACGGTTATCAGATGATATGGAGTGGACAAGAAAACAAGCAGCAAATAACGATTTCTTATCCCGAAGGAATAGAGGTGTTATATGTGGAAATATTGCCTTGAATTCAGAAATAACAAAGGATTCACACTCCTAGAAAGCTTGTTTGCGTTGATGGTAAACAGTTTGGTGTTGCTATTGGTGGGAACGACACTGCAGACAATGGTGAAAACAGAAACCGTTATGGAAGATCAAAAACAAAATATTGAGTGGCATATATTTCTAAATCAAGTTGAAAATGATGTTATTGATAAAAAAATGATAAAAGTCGTCCCTTACGAAGTGACCCTAGAGGAAAATCAAACAAAAGATAAAATCACCTACTCGCTTTCAGCTGCAAAAATTAAATGGCTGAGAAACGGCACTGGCTATGTTCCCATGTTAAATAAAGTCAAGGATGTAAAATTTCAGGAAACTGAAAATGGTCTTTCAATAGAATCTCATTTCAAAAATGGTCAAATTTTGAGAGGGTCGATGGCGATTGAAAAGAAAAGGCAATAGAGGCGCAGTCCTCCCAATTGTATTGGTAGCACTCGTTATTACCCAACTTACTTTTTTTAGTGTTATGGAAATATATGAGAATCAAATGGAAACCTATATTCTCTTATCCCAACACTACCAGGCCCAAACTCTACTTTCTATTACGGAAAGTGAATTAAGTGAAAATGATCATGCAAAATTAATTGCATTTAATATCGGTAGGGTACAAATTGAAAAAATCAGTGATAAGAGTTACCTGCTAACCTGCCATCTGCCTTCCGGTTATACTGAAATTAAAACTATAATTATCAACTAACCGTTTGCCAACTGAAAAAAATCAGTTGGCAAACGGTATTTTTCTCCGAAACGTTTAATTCTTTGTTATAATAGATAAGAATGATTTCTGAAATGCAGAAAGGAAGTTGCTGTTTATGAGCAGACTATCAAAATTACAAGCAGTTTTAAAAGAAGAAAAAATGGATGCAATACTGGTGACCAGCCCATATAACCTACGGTATGTTTCCAACTTTACCGGTACTACAGGTCTGGCTGTCGTTACCCAGGATGAAGCATATTTCGTAACGGATTTCCGTTATACAAAACAAGCGGCAGATCAAGCAAGAGGATTTAAAGTGGTTCGCAACCTTGGACCAATATTTAAAGAAGTTGCAAAAATTGTTGAAGATTGCAAAATCGAAACATTAGGCTTCGAGGATGCCTATGTTTCATTCAGAAGTTATGATGAACTGGAATCTTTACTGTCCAGTGACTTAGTTCCGGCTTCAGGTATTATTGAAGAACTCAGAGAAGTTAAAGATGAAGAAGAAATTGCTACTATTAAAGCGGCTTGTGCTATTTCTGATGCAGCATTCACTTATATTCTTGATTTCATCAAACCTGGGGTTTCAGAAATCGAAATTGCCAATAAATTAGATTTCTTTATGCGTGAAAAAGGAGCGACTGGCGTATCTTTCGAAACAATCGTGGCGAGTGGTTACCGTTCTGCAATGCCCCATGGTGTGGCAAGTGATAAATTAATTGAACAAGGTGATTTTGTAACCCTTGACTTTGGTTGTTATTACAAAGGATATGTTTCTGATATGACACGTACAGTTTCTGTGGGTGAACCTGATCCTAAGTTGAAAGAAATTTATGATATTGTTCTTCAAGCACAGTTGAAAGTAAACGCGGAAGCAAAAGCAGGTATGAGCGGTATCGAAGTAGACAGTGTAGCGCGTGATTATATTACGGAAAAAGGTTACGGTGAATACTTCGGCCATTCTAACGGTCATGGTATTGGATTGGAAATTCACGAAGGTCCAAACACGTCACAGAAATCACCCAAAGTATTAGTTCCAAACAACATTATCACCAACGAACCAGGTATTTATATTGAAGGCTTGGGCGGGGTTCGTATCGAAGATGACTTATTAATTACCGAAAATGGGAATGAAGTATTGACATTTTCACCCAAAGAGCTAATTATTGTATAATTCGTAGGTAGAAAGAACGAAAATGTGGTAAAATTAAGCAAAATGATGTCTCAGGAGGATTCAATATGATTTCAGTGAATGATTTTAAAACCGGTCTTACAATCGAAATGGATGGTGGCCTTTGGAAAGTAGTTGACTTCCAACACGTTAAGCCAGGTAAAGGGGCAGCTTTTGTACGTTCTAAATTAAAAAATCTACGTACTGGTGCTGTTCAAGAAAAAACTTTCCGTGCTGGCGAAAAAGTTGGGCGTGCTCACATTTCTAACCGTAAAATGCAATATTTATACGAATCTGGCGGTTCTTATGTTTTCATGGATACTGAAAACTATGAACAAGTTGAATTGCAAGCCGCACAACTTGAGCACGAACTAAACTACTTGTTGGAAAACATGGAAGTACATATTATTATGTATGAAACAGAAACATTAGGTGTGACATTACCTAATACCGTTACATTGACAGTTGAAGAAACTGAGCCAGGAATCAAAGGAGATACAGCTTCAGGTGGTTCAAAACCAGCTAAAATGGAAACCGGATTATATGTTAACGTCCCTTTCTTTGTAAATGCAGGAGACAAACTTGTTATCAACACTGAGGATGGTTCATACGTATCACGTGGATAATAATGACTGAAGAGGGGTTGAAGAGTGTGGAAGAAGTAAACATTCTTTTAGAAGAAAAAAATAAAGGCCTTGGTACGATTGAAATTGCACCTGAAGTACTGGAAATCATTTCTGGCATTACGGTAAATGAAATCGACGGTGTCTATGCGATGCAAGGTTCATTCAAGAGTGGGGTAAACGAATTATTAGGACGCTCCTCACACAATAAAGGCATTCATTTGAATAATACTGAAGATGGATTGTCCATTGATGTGTATTGCTACTTAAAATACGGGGTCTCCGTGCCAAAAGTAGCTCTTGAAATGCAAACAAAAATTAAAGAACAAATCTTATTCATGAGTGATTTAGACATTGCGATTGTCAACGTTCATGTAGTTGGTCTGGTTACGCCTAGAGAAGTTGAAAAACATCAAGCGGCCCTAGCCAAAGGATTGGAGGAGCAAGCGTGAGCTTTCCTTCATTAAATCGGCACCAAATTAGAGAAAAAGCATTACAGGCGATTTTCCAAATTCGATCAAACGCGGAATTAGACCGCGAAGAAGCAATTTCGATGGCACTTCTTAGCGATTCAGAAGAAGCAAGCGATGAATTTGTCATTCCAGAATATCCTTATTTAGATGAGTTGGTAAACGGTGTATTAGACAATGAAGCAGCGATTAATGAGGCAATTCAGCCCTTTTTAAAGAAATGGACTATGAACCGCCTGGCAAAAGCTGATGTCATTATTTTACAGATTGCGACCTATGAAATGGTTTTTTCCAAAAACACTGATGTTCCACAAACAGTTGCTTTGAACGAAGCGATAGAACTAGCTAAGCAGTATTGCGATGACAGTTCACGTAAATTCATAAATGCAGTTCTTTCAAATTTACTTAAAGAAATCCAAAACCCTTAATGAGTAAAATCATTAGGGTTTTTCTTTTGATTAAGGTGCTTTGGTAGTTCTCCCCATTATGATAGAATAAAGAAAAAACTCAGGATGTGGTAACTTTATGGAAACAAAAATATTAGATGGCAAAAAATTAGCACAACAAATGCAAGCTGATATGAAAAATCGCGTGGACCGTTTACGGGAGCAGGGTAAAATTCCTGGGTTAACAGTTATTTTAGTTGGTGAAGATAAAGCCAGTCAAGTTTATGTAAGAAATAAGGAAAAGCAAGCTAATACAGTAGGTATAAAATCAGAAGTGATTCGCTTACCCGAATCAATAGGCGAGCAAGAATTGCTCGATCAAATAGAGTTATTAAATAGGGATGAGACTGTCCACGGAATATTGGTTCAATTACCACTTCCAAAACATATCGATGAGCAAAAAGTTCTACGCACCATTCATTATTCCAAAGATGTCGATGGTTTCCATCCGATGAATATGGGAAATTTTCTATTAGGTAATGACAGTACGTTGCCATGTACGCCTTATGGAATAATGAAGTTGCTGGAAGCTTATGATATCTCTATAGAAGGTAAAAATGCTTTAATCATAGGTAGGAGCAACATTGTTGGAAAACCAATGGCGTTGATGTTAATGCAGAAAAATGCGACCATCACCATCGCCCATTCAAGAACTGAAAACCTGAAAGAATTGGCACAACAAGCGGATATCCTTGTAGCGGCTATTGGGCGAGGTCATATGATAACGGGAGAATTTATTAAACCAGGTGCCGTTGTCGTTGATGTGGGAATGAACCGAAGTGCTGAGGGTAAGCTTATTGGGGACGTAGATACAGACTCTGTCAAGGGTATTGCGAGTTTCGTAACACCCGTACCAGGGGGAGTTGGACCGATGACCATTACCATGTTATTGGACCAAACAATAAATAAAGTAGAAACAGACTGAGGTGGTTAAGTGAGCACCCAACAATATTTAACGGTAACAGCTCTAACAAAATACATAAAGCGTAAATTTGATGCTGATCCCTATCTAGAACGGGTTTTTTTAACGGGTGAAGTTTCTAACTATAGAAAACGGCCGAATCACCAATATTTTAGTATCAAAGATGATAACTCTGTTATAGCAGCAGTCATGTATCGGGGAGAATTTAACCGACTCAAGTTCAAGCTTGAGGATGGCATGAAAGTTTTGGTCATCGGTCGGGTAAATGTTTATGAACCAAGCGGAAGCTACAATATAGTCGTTGAACATATGGAGCCCGATGGCATCGGCGCCTTATATCAAGCTTATTCAGAATTAAAAGAGAGACTGTCCAAAGAAGGATTGTTCAGTCGCCCGAAAAAAACTTTACCAAAATATCCAAAAAAAATAGCAATAGTAACAAGCCAGAGTGGGGCAGTCATTAAAGATATCATGACTACGATTAAAAGACGTTATCCCATTGTCCAATTAGTTCTTTATCCAACAGTTGTTCAAGGAAAAGACTCTGCCCAGAGCATTGTTACGAACTTAAAACGGATTAATGAAACGGAAGATTTTGATTTGGCAATTATCGGACGTGGTGGGGGTTCCATTGAAGATTTATGGTCTTTTAATGAAGAAGCGGTCATCAGACAAATAGTTGCCATGAATATTCCAATTATTTCTTCAGTTGGCCATGAAACGGATACAACACTTTCTGACTTGGCGGCTGATGTACGAGCAGCGACACCGACAGCTGCAGCAGAATTATCCGTTCCCGTATTGGCAGAAGTGCTCTTATCTATTCAAAAAGAAGAACAGCGCCTCTATCAAGTGATGCGTAATAAAGTAGCCATCGGAAGTGAAAAATTAAATCGCCTCATGCACTCCTATGTTTTCAGGCAACCAAAGCGTTTGTATGAAGGGCATTTGATGAGGGTAGATCAATTAACTTCCAATCTTCAAACAGTTGCCATGAAAATGATGGAACAGCAAACCCATAACCATCACCGTCTCGAACTGCAATTGAGAAATGTAAATCCACTCAATCAAGTTCGCATCTTAATAGAAACCTGGAAAAATGCGGATGAGGATTTGCATGAAACGATGTTGCGTTATATGGATAAACAAAAACAAGAGCTTTCCCAAAAAATGGTTTCCCTTGATATGTTAAGCCCCCTAAAAATCATGAACCGTGGATATGCATACATCCAGGATGAGAATGGTATTTTAAAATCCGTTGATGATGCAAAATTAAATCAAACTGTAGAGATCCACTTGCTCGACGGAAACTTGAAAGCTAAAATCATTGAAATCAAGGAGAATGAACATGACTGATAAAGAATTAAATGGACTCACTTTTGAAGATGCCATGGCGAAATTGGAAGCCATTGTTACAAAGTTAGAATCTGGCGATGTACCGTTAGAAGATGCGTTATCAAATTTTCAAGAGGGAATGGTCTTAAGCAAATATTGTCAAGATACCCTAAATAATGCTGAACGGACATTGACTAAAATGATCTCTCCTGACGGGGATATCCAGGATTTAGAGACTTTGGAATAATCAGAAATGGGTGAAATAATGGAAAAGGAATTAAAAAAATATATGCTGGAATTTGAAGAGTATATGGAAGGAAATTTAAATCGCTATGCGAATGATTCTGATACTCTCAAATCGGCCATGACCTATGCACTTTCTACAGGTGGAAAAAGGTTCCGCCCTATGTTGCTCTTGGCTGTTGTTCAATTCGGTAACGGGGATATGACTCAAGCTTTTCCGGTAGCAGCGGCATTAGAATGGATTCATACTTATTCATTAATTCATGATGATTTACCTGCGATGGATAATGACGACTATCGCAGAGGAAAGCTTACGACCCATAAAAAATTTAATGAAGCGATAGCTATTTTAGCGGGTGATGCAATGCTGACTACCGCCTTCACGATGATTTTGGATCATGAAGAGTTGCCGCTCAATAAAAGGGTCCAACTTGCAAAAAATTTGGCGGTCGCAGCTGGTCCTAAAGGAATGGTATCTGGACAAATGGCGGATATCGAAGGCGAAAGCAAAGAGTTAACATTGGAAGAATTACAAGCAATCCATCGTCAAAAAACGGGTGCCTTGATTGAATATGCGATTTCTGCCGGTAGCCTCATTGCGGATATACCGGTAAATGCATCCATCTCACTTTTGAGTTATGCAAAACATTTAGGATTAGCCTATCAAATTCATAATGATTTAAAAGATGTTGTTTATGATTCTGACCAATCCGGAAAAAAAGCAGGCCAAGACGCTGAATTAGGGAAAAATACGTATCCTTCGTTATTAGGGTTGGAACCTGCCCTAAAACAATTGGAAGGCGAAATCGAGGCTGCAGAAAAAGAAATTAATAATTTAGCGCGTTCGCTTGAATCTGGAACATACAATTTAGAAAGTTTGAATATATTACTCCAGATGATGGATTATGTCAGGATTGAAATGGGAGCATAAAAGATGGAAAAAGAACGGATTGATTTATTAGTAGTGCAACAAGGACTTACTGATTCACGCGAAAAAGCAAAGCGAATGATTATGGCAGGCCAAATTTATGACCAAAACAATTTACGTTATGATAAACCCGGTGAAAAGGTACCAGTCATTACCCAACTGCACATAAAAGGGGAAACGTTAAAGTATGTGAGTCGTGGGGGATTGAAACTAGAAAAAGCACTTGATGTTTTTGATATCTCGCTAGAGGGAATCATCGTATTGGATATTGGCTCGTCTACAGGCGGTTTTACTGATGTAGCGCTACAAAATGGCGCTTCTCATTGTTATGCACTTGATGTAGGAACAAACCAACTCGATTGGAAAATCAGAAATGATGAACGTGTCACAACAATGGAACAAACTAATTTCCGCTATAGTAAACTGGAAGATTTTAAAGAAGGGCAACCGGGCTTTGCCTGTATGGACGTATCTTTCATTTCATTAAAACTGATTCTTCCCGTCTTAAAGACAATTCTAAAACCTGGTGGTTCAGCCGTAGCTTTGATTAAACCGCAATTTGAAGCTGGAAAAGAAAAAGTCGGGAAAAAAGGGATTGTTTCTGATCCGAGCGTTCATAAACAAGTACTGGAAGAAATACTTGCATTTGCAAATTTGACAGGCTTTGATGTAGCTGGCCTGGATTTTTCTCCTATTACCGGAGGAACAGGGAATATAGAGTTCTTGGCTCATTTAGTAGCGACAGAAGATAGTGCTCTGGGGACGACCTCTGGAGAAGTTTCTATAGACGCTGTTATCGAGGATGCGCATGAGCAACTAAAAAATAAAACCATTCGGCTTCACTGATACGTAAGGAGAATTGACATGTTGCAAGAACTAGCAATAAAAAATTTCGCAATTATCGATAACCTAACAATTAGTTTTGATGGTGGAATGACCGTACTTACAGGTGAGACGGGTGCCGGTAAATCCATTATTATTGATGCTGTTGGTTTATTGGCAGGTGGAAGAGCAAGTTCAGATTTAATACGTCATGGGGAGAATAAGACAGTTGTGCAAGGCTTATTTGAAATGCCCTCAACACCCATACTTGCTCGCTTGATGGAAGAATATGGTATAACCCCTGACCCCGACCAAGTCATTCTCCAACGAGAACTCAGCGTTAGCGGAAAAAATGTTACGCGTGTAAATGGGACCATTGTCACTGTTGCTGTTTTACGAGAAATTGCCGGTTATCTCATTGATATACATGGGCAAAATGAACATCAAGAATTAATGAATCCGCAGAAACATTTGTATTTACTGGATCAGTTTGGAGACGCATCACTTCAAAAGCTAGTGAATGATTATGACAATTTGTACAGGGAATTCCAGCAAATCCAAAGTGAACGTTCAAATTTAATGGTGGATGAACAACAAAATATTCAAAGAATCGATCTTTTGACCTTTCAGATAAATGAAATTGAACAAGCAAATTTACAAGATGATAATGAAGAAACAACCTTGTTAGAAGAACGTACATTATTGGCGAATTACCAGAGAATTTTGCAGGGGTTGACTACTTTATATGCAGTCCTTCAAGGCGAAGAGGGTAATGCTATCGATCAAGTGGGATTAGGTCTAGAAGCGATCCAACGGATAGAAACATTTGGACAAAGTTACCAAGAATTGGCTACCAGTGTATCTGAGGCCTATTTTCAACTCCAGGATGTTGCGACCACGACCCGTAATGAAATCGATGAAATGAGTTATGACGAAGGTCGTCTTAATGAGATTGAACTGCGGCTGGAAACATTGAAGCAATTGCGACGTAAATATGGTGAATCAATTACTGAGATAAAATCATATTATGAATCCATACAAGTGGAACTGGACATGATCTCAAATAAGGAAAGTTATTTGGAAAAGTTACAGAAACGCTTTGATACTGCGTATACACAACTAGTTGAGACGGGTCAGTTATTAACTGAAAAGCGTCGAGAGATAGCCCGTAAATTAGAGTTGGAAGTCCAAAACCAGCTAAAAGCACTCTATATGGAAAAAGCAACTTTCCAAGTTGTGTTTGACTCCCAACAAAACATCCGACCGCATGGTCTCCATGCCCTGGAATTCTATATTGCGCCTAATGTTGGTGAACCGCCAAAACCATTGGCAAAAATAGCCAGTGGGGGAGAAATGTCCCGTATGATGTTAGCCATGAAAACTATTTTCACGCAAACACAAGGTATTACCAGCATTATTTTCGATGAGGTGGATACAGGTGTCAGCGGAAGAGTTGCTCAAGCTATCGCTAATAAAATCCATGCTGTATCCAAGCACTCGCAAGTTCTTTGTATTACACATTTAGCCCAAGTAGCAGCCATAAGTGACCACCACTTTTTCATTGAAAAAGAAGTCAGCAACGAACGGACATATACGCATGTTGAAAAAATTTCCGGCGAAAAACGAACGACTGAAATCGCCAGAATGTTAGCGGGGACCGAGATTACAGATTTGTCTATTGCTCACGCTGAAGAATTGCTGGATTTAGCAAAGAAGGAAAAGTGAGGAGAGCGTGATTATGCGGACACATATTTTGGGGCATCGCGGCAGTAAGGGAACGGCACCTGAAAACACTTTGATTTCATTTAAACAAGCCTTGGAAACCGGATGTGACGGTATCGAGTTGGATGTTCATCTATCCAAAGATAAAGTTCCCGTTGTCATACATGATGAATCTGTTGATCGGACGACAAATGGGAAGGGCTTAGTCCAATCATTCACGGTCGAAGAATTGAAAAAATTGGATGCGGGACGCTGGTTCAAGAAAAAATTCGCGGATGAACAAATCCCCACGCTCGAAGAAGTATTACTTTTTTTGAAACATGAACATTTTGACGGAATATTGAATATAGAATTAAAGACTGATCAGATTGATTATCAAGACATAGAGCTTATTGTGTTAAATTTGGTAGAGACTATCCAGCCGACGTACAAGATTATCTATTCCAGTTTTAATTATGATACATTAGAAAGGCTTTTAGCGATTAATCCCCAGGCAGAATTTGGCATTTTATTCGGTAAGCAAGGTTTGGAAGCCAAGCGCTTGTCAAATGGTATTCCTGTTCAATCCTGGCATGGTCGTTTTACGCTAATAAACCGGATGATTCGTTCCAATACCGATAATTTCCCCTTGCGTCTATGGACAGTTAATAGCCTTTTTGATTTGGGTTACTGCTTAAGTAAAAATGTGGATACGATTATTACCGATTATCCGGGTAGGGCAATGAAAGTGAGGAAACAAATTCAAGGTGAGTAATAAACCAAAAATTATTGTAATCATGGGACCAACTGCCGTTGGTAAGACAGCTCTTAGTATTTCACTGGCTAAAAAATTCAATGGTGAAATCGTTAATGGCGATTCCTTGCAGGTATACCGCCAATTGGATATTGGTACGGCGAAAGTAACAAAAGAAGAAATGGCGGGTATTCCCCATCATTTAATAGATATCGTTGATGTCCACGAACCCTATAATGCGAGTGACTTTAAAAAAGCAGCTGAGCAAGCTATCCAGCTTATCTTGGAAAAAGGGAAGCTCCCGATTATTGTAGGCGGATCAGGGTTATATATACAGGGATTGTTAAATGACATGCATTTTGGAAATGCGGGTGAAGATTTAGTGTATCGTGGCATGCTGGAGGAATATTTAAAAGACGCTGGTGCTCAAGCATTATGGCAGAAATTAAACGAAGTTGACCCTACAGCAGCTGAAAATATCCATCCTAATAATTCAAGACGAGTTATCCGTGCGTTGGAAGCCATCCACGTAAGTGGGGTTTTATTTTCTGAACAGGAAGATATTTCTCAGGAACCAAAATTTGAGGCGCTATTAATTGCTTTAAATTGTGAACGGGAAGTCTTGTATGACCGTATTAATAGACGCGTGGACATGATGGTTGAAGCTGGAGTGCTCGATGAGGCCCGTTTATTGCATGGATTGGCTGATAAAGAAATGAATCAAGCACATAAAGGAATCGGCTATAAAGAATGGTTCCCATATCTAGATGGCAGGATTGCTTTTGAAGAAGCAATAGCAAGTGTCAAACAAAATTCCCGTCGTTACGCCAAACGTCAGCTGACTTGGTTTCGCAATCGGATGAAAAACGTTCACTGGTTCGACGTGACCGATCAAAGCTATTTAAAAGAAGTACAGCAACTAACTGAAGCATTTAGAAAGGAGGAAACACCATCGAAACAGCAAACGAAAGAGAAAAAGTTATTTTAGTGAGTGTTCAAACAAGACAAAGTGATGATTTATTTGAGTATGAATTAGAAGAATTAAAAAGATTGACTGAAACGGCTCAAGGGGAAGTTGTGGCTGTTTTAACTCAAAAAAAGGACAGCATCGATTCAAAAACTGTCATTGGTAAAGGAAAGATGGAGGAGCTAAGCCACCTGGTAGAAGAATTACAACCGTCAACGGTCATCTTCGAACAGGAGCTTTCTCCTAGACATATGCGTAATATCCAGGATGTAATTGACTGTAAAGTTATCGACCGCATCCAATTAATACTGGATATTTTTGCCATGCGGGCAAAAAGTAAAGAAGGGAAGTTACAAGTTTCCCTTGCGCAATTGAATTATTTGTTACCTCGTTTAACCGGGCAAGGGATTAATATGTCCCGTCTTGGTGGTGGTATAGGCACGAGAGGACCTGGTGAAACGCAATTAGAGACCGACCGTCGTCATATCAATCGTCAAATAACCGAAATCAAGAAAAGTCTCGCAGAAACAGAGGAGCACCGTAAACGTTCACGTGAAAAAAGAAAAGAAGGTCATGTTTTCCAAATTGGTTTAATAGGGTACACGAACGCAGGTAAATCAACCTTGCTAAATCGTTTAACTGACGCCGATACTTTTGAGGAAAACTTGCTATTTGCTACCTTGGACCCACTAACACGCAAAATGACATTTCCCAATCAATTTCAGGCTACACTTACAGATACGGTAGGGTTTGTCCAAAATTTGCCCACACAGTTGGTTCATGCGTTTAGGTCCACGCTAGAGGAAAGTAAGAGTGTTGACTTGTTGTTGCATGTGGTCGATTGCTCACAAGAGTTTGTAGAGCAGCAGGAAGAAACAGTAATGGGCCTAATCCGGGATCTTGATATGGAAGAAATTCCGGTGATTACTGTCTACAATAAAAAGGATGCTATGCATCCAGACTTCATACCGCATCTACAACCAAATATTGTCATATCAGCATTGGATGCAGAAGATATTGACCGCCTGAAAAGTTTTTTATGGGAAGAAGTTAAAAAATTACTTGTTCCCTATACAAAAACAGTCTCTTTATTGGATGGCGGATCAAAGCTGAATCAAATTCAGCAAGAAACATTCGTTGAATCAATCGATTTGAATGAAGAAACAAATGAATATGTAGTTACAGGTTATGCGAAAGCTAATTCAAAATGGTTAGGAGACAAACGTTTAAATGAGTAGTACTGAAATTAGTCTTATTGATGAAATAGTAGAAAAAGTAGACTTGCAAATTCAACCGATTTTTAACCGGATTCAAAAAATAGCCCTTAAAAATCAAAAAAAAGTTTTGGATGGTTTCCGAAAATGTAATGTCAGCGATTATCATTTCAATCCTAGTACGGGTTATGGATACGATGACATGGGGCGCGACACATTGGAAGAATTGTACGCGGATATATTTAAAGGAGAAGCCGCCATTGTTCGGCCACAAATCATTTCAGGGACACATGCTATTTCAACTGCCTTATTAGGCGTATTACGACCAGGTGATGAATTGATGTATGTGACAGGTCAGCCTTACGACACCCTCTTGGATATTGTGGGCGTCACAGGAAATGGCATTGGCTCCTTAAAAGAATTTAATATCGGTTACCAACACATCGATTTATTGGAAGATGGCAGCGTTGACTTTAATACTGTTCTGGATCGTGTTTCTGATAAAACTAAAATAATTGGTATTCAGCGTTCTCGTGGTTATGCCAATCGACCGTCTTTTACCATTGATGAGATTGAAAATATAATTTCAACAATTAAACCTCACGTTCCAAATGCTATATTCTTCGTTGATAATTGCTATGGTGAATTCGTGGAAACACGGGAACCTTTGGAAGTTGGGGCGGATTTGATAGCAGGTTCACTTATTAAGAATCCTGGCGGTGGAATTGTCAAAATGGGCGGTTATCTAGTGGGTAATGAGGACTTAATCGAGAAGTGTGCTTATCGCCTTACAACGCCAGGAATAGGGCGTGAAGCGGGTGCTTCATTATATAGCTTATTGGAAATGTACCAAGGGCTATTCTTGGCTCCTCACGTTGTTGGTGAGGCGGTTAAAGGGGCAGTTTATACTGCTGCAATGCTCGAAAAATTTGGAGTGGAATCGACACCTAAATGGGATGATCCACGTACGGACCTCATCCAAATGGTTGCTTTACCAGCTAAAGAGCAAATGATTCAATTTGCTCAAGTGATACAGAAATATTCTCCCGTTGATTCAAATGTTACGCCCATACCTGCACCGATGCCGGGATATGAGGATCAAGTCATTATGGCGGCAGGGACGTTCATTCAAGGTGCAAGTATTGAATTATCAGCAGACGGACCTATTCGTCCCCCTTATTTATTGTATATTCAAGGTGGGCTGACATTTGAACATGTCAAATTGGCAGTAACCCAAGCGGTAGAAGAAGTTTTCGTCGCCAAACTATAATATAAAAAAGAACCTTCCACTTTTGGAAGGTTCTTTTATTTTGTATTTTATTAACCGATATTCATAAATTCATCAATATCTTTGAAGTTTACAATCGTTTTATCTTCGCAGATATCGCGCATAATTTCTGAGGATTGATCCCAGTTTATTTCAACGACCGCACTATTAGTAAGTAGTTTTTGAATTGTTCCGACCATTTTATGCTCACGGAAAGTAAACCGTATTTCATCACCAACATCAGGGCGAATGGATTCCTTAATTCTATCAACTACTTCTAAAGCTTCTTCGTACGATACACCTAACAAATTTGCAATTCGTGAATTACTAGTACCTTTTCGTAACTGAGTTTCAATCATAGTCTTTGTTTCTTTAGAAATCTTTTTCGTCATTTGATGTCTCCTCACTTTATCAGCAAGAACCAAAACCTGCTATTTGTATCTATTATAGCATACTTTTCTCTTGAATGAGATTCACAAGCTTTCTGGCCAAACTGTCTTTACAAAATTCAGGTGAAAGAACTGGGTACCTAATGATAATTTTTTTCTTATGTCGCATCTCAAAAGAAAACATAAATGCTTTCCACTGGCAAAAAACGGCATGTCATTTTTCTTTTATTTATTTTGAAAATAGTATTGACTCTTCTCGAAATATATCGTACAATAATCAATGTTCTGGTTTAAAAATAATGTCTCAGTAGCTCAGCAGGATAGAGCATTCGCCTTCTAAGCGAACGGTCGGGGGTTCGAATCCCTCCTGAGACGTCTTAAGAAAGGTCCATCCATTTATTGGGTGGACCTTTTTTGTTATACTCTATTCAGTAAGTTCTTCACGTCATCAAAAAAGTATCTTTATGGGAGATGGGGAAATGAGCAATAGAAAGATAAGTCTGGATTTAGCGGTCACACTCGATGGTTTTATCGAAGGACAAAACGGTGAAATAGATTGGTGTATTTTGGATGACGAAATGGCATTTGGTGAATATTTGAATCAAATCGAAACCGTTATTATGGGTCGAAAAAGTTATGATGTGTATCGTGAGCTGGATGACACATCATTGGCTAAAAAAGAGATATTAGTTTTTTCACGTACACGCCATGGAGCGGAGTACTTAAGTGGAGCTATAAGTGAAAAAATGGCTGAGATTAAGGCACGTCCAGGAAAAGGGATTTGGTTATATGGAGGTTCAGAATTAATAACTGCATTTGTCAATGAAGGTTTAATAGACGAATATCGCTTATCCATTCATCCTGTCATTTTGGGAGCCGGGAAGCCCCTTTTTGTGGCAATTAAAAATCGAGTGGAATTGAAATTGGTTGAGACGAATGTTTATAAATCGGGAGTAGTACAACATATTTACAGGAATAAAGATTAAAACCGTTGGGTGAAATTTCTCAACGGTTTTTTGTCTATTCAGCGCGGAACCTATAAAAAACAATATTCTAAAACCACGTATTCGCGGGGTTAAATATTAAAAAAAAGTAAAGCTCGGATGGATTTTACAAATTTTCTTGACAAGTTTCAGAATTTTATTTATAGTTTGTAAGTCAAATGGTTTGAGTATCAAACTATTTGGTTATCGAACTAATTAAAAATACTTTTATTAAGGGGAGGCCTTTCTTTGAGTCATTCCATAGACCAAATCAATCATTATTTGGTTTCCATTTTTAACGAAGTACTGGATATTGAAGAGGAGGCATTGCAAGTAAGTAATTTTTCTGACATATCTATCAGCGAGATGCACACTATCGAAGCTATCGGTCTTTATGCAGAACATACGTCTTCTGAAGTTGCCAAAAAATTGAATATTACAGCTGGAACATTATCGGTTGCGATTCGAACACTGGTAAATAAAGGATATGTAGTCCGTCTAAGGAGAGAAGACGATCGGCGTGTCATCAGACTAGGATTATCAAAAAAAGGAAAACTTGTCTACCGACTTCATGATAAGTTTCATCGCGAAATGGTTAAAAGAACGATTGTAGGTATGGAAGATGAAGAGGTAGAAGTATTGCTAAAGGGTTTGAAAAATCTTCACAGTTTCTTATTTGAACTGGTTGAAAATATCGATAAACGGGATTGAGGCAATGGGAATTAAAATAACCACTACAGGTCACTATTTACCAGCATTCACTGTTTCAAATGATGATTTAGCTCAGTTTATGGATACAAGTGATGAGTGGATTCAGAAGCGAACCGGAATTAAAAGTCGTCACATATCAACCGGTGAAAATACTTCTGATTTAGCAAGTGAAGCTGCAAAGAGAATCTTGGCTAAACGGGGCATTTCTGCAGAAGAGTTGGATTTCATTATCCTTGCAACGATGACACCGGATTCCTTGACCCCTTCAACAGCTTGCGTAGTGCAGGATAAGATTGGTGCAGGAAATGCATTTTGCTTTGATGTGAGTGCAGCTTGCTCGGGATTTATATACGCACTTTCCACTGCTAGTCATCTTATGAAAAGTGGTAACTATAAAAAAGGACTTGTGCTAGGGGCAGAAACCATGTCCAAGGTCATTAACTGGCAAGACCGTTCAACAGCTGTTTTATTCGGTGATGGTGCGGGTGGTGTTTTATTGGAAGCAATGGATTCGGAAGAAGACTCATTCATTGCAGAAGATTTGCACTCCGATGGGACGCGTCACATGGCACTTGTTGCTGATCAAAAAAATACTCAAAATCCTTTTATTCCGAATAATGAGGAACAATCATATTATTTGGAAATGGATGGACGGGGAATCTTTGATTTTGCAATAAGAAGTGTACCGACCACAATCAATCATGTCATCGAAAAAGGCAAATTAAATAAAGAAGATATCTCATGGGTGGTTGCTCACCAAGCAAATAAAAGGCTGTTAGAAGCAATCAGTAAAAAGACCAAGATACCTTTCGAAAAATTTGGGTTGAACATTTCTGAAACAGGAAACACCTCAGCAGGAAGTATTCCAATCTTGCTGGACCAAATGATAGCATCAAAACAAATCCAACCAGGAGATAACATTCTCTTAACCGGGTTTGGTGGCGGCCTCACATGGGGTTCGCTAATAATAAAACTATAAAAAACAAAACTTTGGAGGAATTTATTATGACATTCGAAAAAATTCAAGCAATTATCGTGGACCAATTAGACAAAGATGAAGCAGAAGTAACATTGACAACAAACTTCCGTGAAGATTTAGATGCAGATAGCTTAGATTTATTCCAAATCATCAACGACATTGAAGATGAATTCGACATCAAAATCGAAAGCGACGAAGGCATCAACACAGTAGAAGATCTTGTTAAATACGTAGATACTCAATTAGCTTAATTCGAAAAAAGAAAGTGGGCACTTGTATGAAATCTGTTTTATGTGAAATGCTGGGAATTGAATATCCAATTATTCAAGGAGCCATGGCATGGGTTGCGGATGCTGATTTAGCGAGCGCTGTTTCTAACGCAGGAGGTCTCGGTTTAATTGGGACTGGGCATGATACAGTCGACATAGTAAATCATAAAATCGCTGATATAAAAGCAAAAACGGATAAGCCATTCGGCGTCAATATTATGTTGCTTAATCAAAATGTTGACGATGTTGTCGATGCGGTTTGTGCTTCTGGTGTTAAGGTCGTAACAACCGGTGCAGGTAGTCCAGGGAGATACATGGAGAAGTTTAAGGCTGCTGGAATCAAAGTTATTCCAGTAGTCGCTTCTGTAGCCCTTGCCCGCAGAATGGAAAAAGATGGTGCAGATGCAGTCATCGTAGAGGGTATGGAAGCAGGCGGTCATATTGGTAAAGCAACGACGATGGCGCTCCTTCCCCAAGTGGTTGATGCTGTTAATATTCCTGTAATCGCAGCCGGAGGAATTGGAGATGGCAGAGGGATGGCAGCTGCCTTTATGCTAGGCGCAGTTGGTATTCAGGTTGGTACGCGTTTTGTTGTGGCTCATGAATCCAATGCCCACCCAAACTTCAAAAATTCAATTCTTAAAGCTAAAGATATTGATACCGTTGTAACGGGACAAATCACAGGTCATCCTGTTCGAGTTTTACGGAATAAATTAACGCGAGAATACATGCAAATTGAAAAAGAAGAAACAAGTAAAGAGAATCCCGATTTAGAACGTTTAGCAAAAAAGGGTGCCGGTGCTTTGCGTCGAGCAGTTGTTGAAGGCGACAAAGATTACGGATCCATGATGGCTGGACAGATAGCCGGGATGATCAAAAAAGAAGAATCATGTAAAGAAATTATCACAGACTATATGACTGTTTGTGAAGATACCATTCGGAAACAAGCCGCATTATGGTCTGTTTGATAAACAGAGGTGAAATCGATGTCTTTGGCATTTGTATATAGTGGTCAAGGAGCCCAGTATACAGGAATGGGTAAGGAGCTCTATGATTCGTTTGAGATTGTAAGAAACGTTTTTGATGAAGCTTCAAAAGTTCTTGGATACGATGTAGCGGCATTATGTTTTGAAGAAAATGAGAAATTACATTTAACTGAATATACCCAGCCAGCTATCCTAACTGTTAGTTACGCAATTGATCAACTACTAGCATCAATTGGTATCCAGCCATCTATCGTTGCTGGATTAAGCCTCGGAGAATATACAGCACTGGTGAAAGCCAATGCTTTTTCTTTTAATGAGGGTATTTCGTTAGTTGCTAAGCGTGGTAAGTTCATGAGCGAGGCAGCTCCAGCTGGAACAGGAAAAATGGCAGCGGTTATGAATGCTGAGCGTAGTGTGATTGAAGCGGCATGTGAAGAAGCTTCAAAAACAGCATACGTGGCACCAGCTAATTACAATATGCCTACACAAATCGTTATAGGTGGCGAAGCGGTGGGTGTTGATAAAGCAGTGGCATTACTGGAAGAACAAGGCGTTCGCCGAATTATTCCTTTACAAGTGAGCGGACCGTTTCACACTGAACTGTTGGCTCCTGCAGCTGAAAAGCTGAAGGTAGAACTAGCGAAAATGACATTTAATGAACCTACTATTCCTCTAGTGGGCAATACTGAAGCTAAAGTAATGCATCAAGAAGAGATAGGTTCACTGTTAGAAAGACAAGTTAAGTCAGCGGTTAAATGGGAAGATTGCGTTAAAGAGATGATTGCGATGGGTGCTGATACCTTTATCGAGGTAGGTCCAGGAAAAACCCTTAGCAAATTTATCAAGAAAATCGACAAAACCGTAAAAGTATTAAATGTTGAAGATTTGAAGTCTTTCGAAGAAACAAAAACAACTATTAATGCTGAATAACCCAGGAGAAATGAGGAGCACAATTGGAATTAAAAGGTAAAACGGTTGTGGTAACAGGTAGTTCCCGTGGAATTGGCGAAGCAATAGCTGAAGAATTTGCAAAACAAGGTGCTAACATAGTTTTAAATGCCAGAAAAGCTGTTCCAGAAGAAATGTTGGAAAAGTTGCAATCTTATGGCGTACAAGTTGAAGCAATTCTTGGTGATGTAAGTGATTTTAATTCTGCAAAACATTTAATCGACCAAACAAAAGAAAGATTTGGCTCCGTGGATGTTTTGATCAATAACGCCGGAATCAATCGTGACAAGTTAGTTATGCGGATGGATGAGGAAGACTTTGACGCGACCTATGAGGTTAACTTAAAAGGGAGTTTCAATACTATCCGTCATGCTTTACCTCTAATGTTGAAACAAAGGGCAGGATCTATCATTAATATATCCAGTGTTGTCGGTGAAACAGGAAATGCTGGGCAAGCGAATTACGCAGCAAGCAAGGCTGGACTTATCGGTTTGACTAAGTCAGTTGCACGTGAAGCTGCCATGCGCGGTGTAACTTGTAATGCTATTACACCTGGTTTTATTGAGACTGATATGACCGCTGCTTTATCTGATAAAGTTCAAGAAGCAATGTTAGGACAAATCCCGTTGAAAAAATTCGGGAAATCAAAAGATATTGCTGAAACAGCAGTGTTTTTAAGCAAAAGTGAATATATTACTGGACAAACAATCCGCGTTAATGGCGGTATGTACATGTAAGGAGGAGACAAATGAATCGTGTAGTTATTACAGGTATGGGTGCAATCACGCCTCTTGGAAATACTGTTGAAGCATTCTGGGATGGATTAAAGAACGGCAAGAACGGAATTGCCCCAATCACTAAATTTGATGCCTCTGAAACAGGAATTACTGTCGCTGCAGAGGTTAAAGATTTTGATCCATCATTATTTATGGATCGTAAAGAATATAAACGAATGGATCTATATTCCCAATATGCAGTTGCAGCTTCTGTTCAAGCAGTTGAAGATGCAGGTCTTGAAGTAGACAAAATTGATGCAACGCGCTTTGGCGTTATTATCGGTTCTGGTATCGGTGGATTAAACGAAATGGAATCAGGCATCATCAAGATGCATAATAAAGGACCAAAACGTGTGCCACCAATGTTCGTACCCATGACGATTGGGAATATGGCTGCTGGTAATACTTCTATTAAAGTCGGTGCTAAAGGAATTTCTCTTGACATCGTAACAGCATGTGCTTCTGCAACCAATTCTATTGGTGAAGCTTATCGTAATATTAAACATGGTTATTCCGATGCTATTATTGCCGGAGGTTCAGAAGGTACGATTTGTGAAATTGGTATCGCTGGATTTGCTGCCCTAACAGCATTATCTCAAAGTACAGACCCAGATCGTGCATCCATACCATTTGACAAAGAACGTAATGGTTTTGTTATGGGTGAAGGTGCAGGAGTCTTGTTACTCGAGAGCCTTGAGCATGCACAAAAACGCGGCGCTAATATTTTGGCAGAAGTCGTTGGTTATGGCTCAAACTCTGATGCATACCATATGACGGCTCCAAGCGTTGATGGTAGTGGTGCAGGGGAAGCAATGAAAATGGCCATGCGCGAAGCAGGTGTTGAACCATCAGATATTGATTATATCAATGCACATGGAACAAGTACGCCAGCAAATGATTCGTCTGAAACAAAAGCAATTAAATATGCATTAGGCGAAGAATTGGCACATAAAGTAGCTATTTCAAGTTCTAAGAGTATGACAGGTCATTTATTAGGTGCCGCCGGTGGTATCGAATCGATTGCATGTGTTAAAGCCTTAATGAATGATTTCGTTCCACCAACAATCGGATTGAAAGAAAAAGATGAAGCATGCGACCTTGATTATATTGCTAATGTTGGACGTGAACAAGAAGTTCGCTATACATTGAACAATTCACTAGGTTTTGGTGGCCACAATGCGGTCTTATGCTTTAAAAAGTGGGAGGAAGCTTAGTGAATTACGAAAATATCAAAGAACTTATTTCTTTAATTGATGCTTCCTCATTAAAAGAAATGGAATACGCAAAAGATGGTGTTTTCTTGCGTTTATCCAAGAACGAGAACCAAGCAGTGGCTACCACTGTTGCAAAAACAGAGCGTGCGACTGAAGAACAAGTCGTAACATCTACTCCAACTATTCAAACAGAGGCTAGCCACATCGCGGAAGAAGCAGAAGGTAAAATCGTCAGTTCTCCAATCGTTGGGGTCGTTTACCTACAAGCGAACCCAGAATCAGCCCCGTATGTGGCTGTTGGGGATACAATCGAAGAAGGCCAAGTACTTTGTTTGGTTGAAGCCATGAAAATCATGAATGAAATTAATTCAGAATACCAAGGAAAAATTGCGGAAATTCTAGTTGAAAACGGACAAGTTGTTGAATACAACCAACCGCTATTTCGCGTTATCTAAAAAGGAGCTAATAACATGAGCGTATTAAATTCACAAGAAGTAATGGATCTTATTCCTAACCGTTATCCTATTTTCTTCATTGATAAAGTAGAAGAATTAATCCCAGGAGAAAAAGTAGTTGCAATTAAAAATGTAACGATTAATGAGCCATTTTTCCAAGGCCATTTCCCAGGCGAACCTGTAATGCCGGGCGTTCTGATTATTGAATCTTTGGCACAAGCTGGATCCATTCCTTTGTTGAAATTGGAACAATTCCAAGGTCAAACTGCTTACTTAGGTGGTTTGAATAAAATTAAATTCCGTCAAAAAGTTGTTCCTGGAGATGTACTACGCCTTCAAGTCGATATTGTCAAATTGAAATCCTATGCTGGAATTGGTTATGGACAAGCATTTGTAGGCGATAAAAAAGTTGCGGAAGCAGAAATGACATTTATTATTGGGAGATAAACGATGCTGAAAAAAGTTTTGATAGCAAATCGCGGTGAAATTGCCGTTCGAATTATACGGGCATGCCATGAAATGGGAATCCAGACGGTTGCTGTCTATTCTGAAGCAGATCGTGAGGCTTTGCATACACAACTGGCTACTGAAGCAATTTGTATTGGTCCTGCACGGGCGTCCGAGTCATACCTTGATATGACAAGTATTTTAAGCGCTGCTGTCGTTACCGGCGCACAAGCTATTCACCCAGGATTTGGCTTTTTATCAGAAAACAGTATCTTCGCAACGATGTGTGAAGAAATGAATATTGTTTTTATTGGTCCAAAAGCTGAGACTATCGACTTGATGGGGAATAAGTCTAATGCGCGCAATGCCATGATGGAAGCAAAAGTTCCAGTCATTCCTGGAAGTAAAGGATATATTAAAACCGTTGAAGAGGCAGAAATAAAAGCTAATGAGCTAGGCTATCCGGTTATCTTAAAAGCTGCCGCTGGTGGCGGTGGGAAAGGCATGCGGAAAATTTCTCAAGCATCTGAATTGGCAACCCTTTTCAGCCAAGCGAAAGCTGAAGCAAAAGCTGCTTTTGGTGATGACCGTATGTATCTCGAAAAAATAATCAGCCCAGCACGGCATATTGAAGTACAAATACTGGCAGATGAGTTCGGTAACGTCATTCATTTAGGCGAACGGGACTGTTCTTTACAAAGAAACCATCAAAAAGTATTGGAAGAATCTCCTTCCACTTATATTTCGGAAAAAACCCGAGCGGAAATGGGAGAGACTGCCGTTCGCGCAGCTAAATATGTTGATTATCGCAATGCCGGTACCATTGAATTTTTGGTAGACACAGACGAGAATTTTTACTTTATGGAAATGAATACACGTATTCAGGTGGAACACCCTGTAACTGAAATGGCTACAGGAATAGATATTGTAAAAGAGCAATTAAGAATCGCTAGTAGACTGCCACTTAGTATCAAGCAAGAAGATGTTCAAATTACTGGTCATACCATCGAATGTCGCATTAATGCTGAAAATCCTGCATTAGGTTTCCGTCCTTCATCCGGTACAGTAGAATATTTGTATTTACCAAGTGGCGGAAATGGATTACGTGTTGAGAGTGCCATGTATGGCGGATATACAATCCCTCCATTTTATGACTCTATGGTTGCGAAAATCATTACCAAAGGTGAAAATCGTGAAGAAGCTATTGCCAAAATGAAACGTGCTCTTCATGAACTCGTCATCGAGGGTGTGGACACAAACCGTGAATTCCAGCAAGCTATCTTAAGTGATGATAACTTCGTGTATGGTAATTTTGATACGGATTATCTACAAACTACGTTTTTACCAAATTGGCAACCATAAATAATAGAAGGTAAGAGGTGAGGAAATGAAACTATTTCGTAAACGTCCATATATACCTTTGGGACCTTCCTCAACCCAAGAAGAAGCAAACCAAAAACCAATTGTCCCGGAAGGCCTTTGGAAAAAATGTCCGAATTGCAGTAAGACGATTTATAGTAAAGATTTAGGGGCAGATAAAATGTGCCCGCATTGTCATTACAATTTCCGTATCCCTGCTTCGGAACGTATTGACTTGATAGTTGATGAAAAATCTTTTGAAGAATGGTACCAAGAGATGCCAACTGTAAATCCATTGAACTTTCCGGGTTACGATGATAAATTAGCAAAAACAAAAGAAAGTACTGGCACTAAAGAAGCTGTTATAGTAGGGAAAGCCAAGATTAAAGGCAATGACACAGTCCTATGTGTTATGGATTCAACCTTTTTTATGGGCAGTATGGGGACGGTTGTAGGTGAAAAACTGACGCGAGCGATTGAACAAGCTATTGCATTACAACTGCCTCTTATTATATTTACAGCTTCTGGTGGTGCTAGAATGCAAGAAGGGATCATGTCCCTTATGCAAATGGCAAAAGTTAGTGTGGCGGTATCGAACTTGCAAAAAGCAGGTTTACCGTACTTCACTGTTTTAACTGATCCAACTACCGGTGGAGTTACTGCCAGTTTTGCGATGCAAGGAGATATTATTCTTGCAGAACCAGGAGCTACAATAGGTTTTGCTGGCAAGCGGGTTATTGAGCAGACAATCAAAGCGACTGTTCCTGAAGGTTTTCAAACTGCAGAACATCTACTTAAAAAAGGTTTTATTGATCATATTATCCCAAGAAAACAGTTACGCGATAAGCTGGGATTTTTATTAGAGTTGCATTGCCCGCAGAAAGTGAGGGTTATGCATGAGTAAACGAGATGCTAATGAAATTGTAGAAAACGCACGGAGTATGGAGCGTTTAACTACCCAAGAACTAGCAGAAGGTATTTTCACCGATTTTTTTGAACTCCATGGTGATCGTAAATATGGGGATGATTCCGCTATTATCGGTGGTATCGCTACTCTAAACGGTATGCCCGTAACGGTTATCGGCACTCAAAAAGGCCGAGATTTAAAGGAAAATATCCATCGCAATTTTGGCTCTCCTAATCCTGAAGGTTACCGTAAATCAATCCGTTTGATGAAACAAGCTGAGCGCTTCAATCGTCCGGTTATCACTTTTATCAATACTTCTGGAGCGTATTGTGATATTGATTCTGAAGATAGAGGTATTGGAGAAGCGATAGCGGAAAGTCTATTGGTTATGTCACAGTTAAGCGTTCCTATCTTATCCATTTTTATTGGTGAAGGTGGAAGCGGCGGCGCTTTGGCATTGGGAATGGGTAATAAAGTATGGATGATGGAGAATACGATGTATTCAGTGCTCTCGCCAGAAGGTTTTGCGTCAATCTTATGGAAAGATGCATCACGGTCAAAAGAAGCAGCAGAAATCATGAAATTAACGCCAGACGATTTGTTGGAATTAACCGTTGTTGACAAAGTCATTTCGGAGACAAGACGTAAAGTTAAATTGACTAAATTCGAATTAATGAATCGTTTGCGTGAAGAGATAGAAGAAGGGTTGAAGGAAATGATGACCTGGGATGCAGAGTATGTTATCCAACAGCGTCAAGAGCGTTTCCGACAGTTCTAAAAAGAAAGTTTACCAATTCATTGCGATTGGTAAGCTTTTTTTGTTATGATTTGTTTGATATTCGAAAGGAGGGCGTATATGGATTCTTTTCCGTTCCCCAATAACTTTGAAGCGTATTTTCAAAAAGCAATGAATGAAATGGTAAATGGGAATTTTGAACAAACCATTATCTATATTAAAAAAGCACTAGACATCCAGATGGATGAGGAATTATTTAATGTCTGTTTAACGTTATTAAAAGATTTAAACCGTCTGGAGGAAGGTTTAGAGCTGATCAAACAACACAAAGCCTATTTATATGAATCTATTCGGGTTGAAAAAAATGATTTGATTTTTATTACTTTATTAATAGAAAGTGGAAGACTATCTGAAGCAAAAAAACAAATTAATCAACGATGGGCAAACTTTAAAAATAACCCAGATTACGCGCATATACAAAACATATTAGAGCAGTATCTTAATCAAGTTGAAACCAAGCAATTGCAGCAAAAGGAAGAAGGAATCGATAAGGTTCTAACGGAAAGCAAATCAATAATAAATAAACCTTATTATCTCCAGATGAATTTCGTTAAATCCATTCAAGTGTTATCAGACCAAGATATTTTGATAGCCACGAATGAATTATTGCGGAATCAATCCGTCCACCCCCTTATTAAAACAGAAGTTCTATCACTCTTAGTAGATAGGGGAATGACAGGTTCAATCGAATTGTATAAAGAAGGAGTGAAACAATCAGTAAAGTTGGCACAGCTTAAGCAGCCCAATGAAACTCCGTTTTATTTAGAAGGTATTTATTACATCGAGGGTCAGACTTTTAGAGATGAAATGGAAAAACAACGCCTTCAGGAAAATTTCTTCTTACATGTTCTGTATTATTACCCCTTTGAAACAGATATTTTCGGAAATCCGGATGCCTGGTTTACCGCTGTACGCTTTCCGGTAAAAAATTCCCGAGTGAGTGATTACGTGGAGAGGGCTGAAAAAGGTCTAGATTTATTGACGTAAAAGCGTTTCCAGACTATAATAAAATATATGGTGGCTTTGTGGTTTTCAAAATGAAGGAGGATCTCTCATGACTAATGGAATCGTTAAATGGTTTAGTAACGAAAAAGGATATGGTTTTATCGAGAGGTTGGATACTCAGGAAGATGTCTTCGTCCATTTTACCGGCATTAATCATGAAGGCTTTAAAACACTTAGTGAAGGGCAACTCGTAACCTTCAAAATAGCTGAAGGAGCACGCGGTCCTCAAGCGACTGATGTATATGTTAATGAGGATGAAAGGCCAGAATTAGAGGAAGATTCCACGAATTATGATTAGAATGTATATTGATGGGTCTGCAAATCCCAAAAAGAAAATATCTGGGATGGGCATTGTCATAATTGAATCAGGCAAACAGGTGCAATTAAGCGAAAAGTTGGAGACATACTTTGATAATCACGAAGCGGAGTTTATTGCACTCCAGTATGCGTTAGATTACTTATTAAGTATAAAAAAACAAAATGAGGTTATTTTCTGTCATTCAGACAGCAAGATGTTGGTGGACGCAATAGAAAAGAAATATAGTCGAAAAGAGAGTCATGTTCGACACCTTAGTGAAATTCTTCGTACTTTAAAACAATTTCCCCAATTTTACTTGAAATGGGTACCCGAAAAGGAAAATAAGGGGGCCGATAGACTGGCACGAAATGCGCTTAAATAGCTTCTTGCTCGAATTGTTAGAGGAAGATTAAAAAGGTGTTGACATCCTAACCATAGTCTAATATAATAATTTCATTGTTACATTCTAATATTGAAAAAATCAATGATAGAGAGAGTAAATTGGATTGTTTTATTTCAGCGAGTCAGGGTAGAGTGGAAGCCTGTCAATAAAAAACCAATTGAAACGCACTTTATCGATGAAGAGGTGAACCTAAGTAGCTTCTTCCGCAGATCATGCGTTATTACAATGAGGTGGATATGCCATGAGCATGTCAACTAGAGTGGTACCGCGGATTCAACCTATATATGAACCCGTCTCTTGCGATTAGCGAGGGACGGGTTTTTTGTGTTCAAATTAATAAGGAAGTCGATGAAAAAGAGAGTAATTTGTCCGAGTATTTTCAGCGAGATAAGGGTGGTGGGAGCTTATCAATCAAGGGCAGATGAACCGCACTTTGGAGACATGTTGGTGAACATTACAGTAGCCAACGACGCATGCTGAGCGATAAAGCAGGTTGAGGGGACAGATGACGATCCATCTGTCAAAAAGAGTGGTACCGCGGGAAAAGCCCGTCTCTATTTAATAATAGAGATGGGCTTTTTTTATACTTTTAAGGAGGGAAAACATGATTATTACCGCAGATGAAAGAGCAGAAATTTTACTGGACAGTTTGAGCTATATCAAAAAATTCCATAACAAAATAGTCGTAATCAAATATGGCGGGAATGCGATGTTAAACGATGAACTGAAGGCTTCGGTCATTAAGGACCTTGTTTTATTGAAATACATCGGCATGAATCCGGTCATTGTCCACGGAGGAGGGCCTGAAATTACCCATTACATGGAATTGAAAGGAATCGAGACGACATTTATCGATGGCTTGCGTGTGACGACACCGGAAACGATGAAAATTGCCGAGATGGTCTTGACGGGCAGTATTTCACCGGAAATTACAGCTTTGTTCAATCAGAATGGTGTACCGAGCATCAGCATGAGCGGCAAAGACGGCAAATCCATTATTGCCGAACAAAGATGCCCCGAACTGGGTTTGGTGGGAAAAGTAACCCAAGTCAACACCCAATATATTACTAACCTAATCAATGAGGGCTATGTTCCGGTGATATCGCCCATTGCCTACGGTGAAGATGGCAGCAGCCTGAATGTAAATTCAGATGAAGTTGCTAAACACTTGGCTACGGCGCTTGCAGCGGACAAGCTTATCCTGCTTACAGATGTGGATGGCGTGCTTGCCGAACCTGGCGATAGCCAATCACTTATGTCCCGCTTGACGCCTAAACAAATTAGAGAGGGAATCGATACACGGACTATCACAGGTGGAATGATTCCCAAAATGGAATGTTGCCTTGGGGCAATTTCAGGGGGAGTTAAACGCTGCCACATCATTAACGGCACTATCCCGCATGCGATCCTGTTGGAATTGTTCACGAAAGAAGGAATTGGAACCATGATTACGAACGAGGGGGATACCTATGAAGACGCAAATTGCTGAGAAATCGATAATTGAAAAAAGTGAAACCTACCTGATGGGAACCTACGGACGCTTCCCGGTTGTTTTTGTGGATGGGTTTGATTCTACCTTGATCGATAAGGATGGCCGCAAATATACCGACTTTTTGTCCGGAATTGCTGTAACCAATCTTGGCTACAGTAACGAAAAGGTAAAAGCAGTCATGTTAAACCAGGTCAATACCATCATTCACACTTCCAATAACTTTCATATTGAATCGCAGGGAGAGCTGGGAGAACTGTTGTGCAACCATTCTTTTGCAGCAAAAGTTTTCTTCGGTAACTCGGGTGCGGAGGCCAACGAAGGTGCAATCAAATTAGCGCGTAAGCGGGCTTATTTGAAATACGGGGAGCAAAAAAACGAAATCGTGGCGATGAAGGGATCTTTCCATGGACGAACGCTAGCCACCTTGAATATGACGGATAATCCCCTCTACCGGGAAGGTTACGGTCCCCACCCAGCCGGTTTCGTTTTTACACCGTTCAATGATGTCGAAGCTTTGATAACCGCCGTGAATGCGAACACCGCTGCCATCATCTTGGAGCCGTTGCAAGGGGAAGGCGGCATTTATCCAGCGCAAATGAATTTCATGAAAAAAGCACGAGAACTCGCCGACCAATACGATTGTGCACTGATTTTTGATGAAGTCCAATGCGGTATGGGCAGAACCGGGAAATTATTTGCCCACGAACATTATGGTATCGAGCCGGACATCATGACACTTGCTAAAGCGCTCGCCAACGGGGTTCCGATTGGGGCAATTCTCGCCAAAGGAGATTTTGCGGAAACATTCAAGCCGGGTGACCATGGTACGACATTCGGTGGTAACCATCTGGCTACAGCAGCAGGGAAAGCGACGGTGGAAGAAATAGTGGATAACGATTTGGCTGAAATGGCTGCTCAAAAAGGCGTCTACCTTAAGGATAAATTGAGCGCTCTGTGTCAGAAATCTACGGTCGTTACAGAGGTGCGGGGATTAGGCTTGTTGGTTGGGATGGAATTGACAGTGCCTGGGCAGCCAATTGTTGAAGCCATGTTTGCAAAAGGTTACTTAATCAACTGCACCCAGAAAAATATTCTACGGTTCATGCCACCGTTTACTATCACAAAAATGGAAATCGATGCCATGCTTGTCGCTTTGCAAAATGTTTTAGGAAGCGGAGGGATATCGTCTTGAAAATACGTCGCTCTACTATTTTTGATTTGCCATGTCTACTGAAGATGTTCGATTATGGTCGAAGATTGCAACGAGAACTGGGTAATCATTATCAATGGCGCAATGGGGAGCCCAGCCAGGCAGCCTTGGAACAGGATATTCAAGATGGGACTAGCTACGTGTGTGTCATTGATGAGCAAGACCACAGCGTTCTACCAAAGGGAACCATTTTGGCAACGTTCAATTTGTCCCCGGAAGAGAACAAACTTTTTGAAACACTGGATAATGGCTCCTGGATCAATGACTATCCTTACATTACCATTCAACGGATGTGTACAAACGGCAAAGTAAAGCGTGCCAGTCAGTTTTGTATGCAATGGATCATTGAACAATACGCAAATGTTCGTATTTATACCCATGAGACCAACAAACCGATGATTCATGTCATCGAAAAGCACGGTTTTGCCTATTGCGGACGCATCTATCCACCAGATGGTGAACCAAGGTATGCTTACCATTATGTGGCGATTGAAGCTATGAAGGAGGTCATGTAGTGATAAAAATAGGTATATTGGGTGCAAGCGGGTATGCGGGGGCAGAGTTGGTCCGGTTGCTCGTTCAAAGAAACGATGTAGAAATTGTTTTTGTTCATTCCAACAGTTTTTCCGATGCCCCATTTATACAGCGCTACCCCCACTTGAAAGGGTTGTTTACCGCTGATTTTGCTGCAATGGACTTGGAAAATAATGATTACTTCGATGAAATCGATATTCTCTTTTGTGCCTTGCCGCATGCCAAATCCCAAGCAGCTGTTAAAGCCGCCCGGTCTAAAGGGTTGAAAGTAATCGACTTGTCGGCTGACTTCCGCCTGAAGGACTCGGCAGTCTATGAAGAATGGTACCAGACGGAACACCATGCCAACGAAGCATTGCAAGAAGCCGTCTACGGTATCCCGGAGCTTAATCGCCAGGCCATCAAAGGAGCAGAACTTGTGGCTAATCCCGGTTGTTACCCGACTTCCGTCATTCTGGGAATATACCCCCTTTTGAAGGAAGGCTACCATCCATGTCAACCGATAATCTCAGACTCCAAATCCGGCATCTCCGGGGCAGGTAGGGGACTTAAAGATGGTAATTTATTCACCCAAGCAACGGAAACTATCCACCCTTATGCGGTGGGAACCCACCGGCATACCCCTGAAATAGAAGAGCAATTAACAATTATCAGTGGCAACAAAACCCAAGTAATCTTCGTACCCCATCTGGTTCCGATGCAAAGAGGCATATTGTCGACACTGTATGTGAAGAACGAGCAAGGGTTGAGTGAAGATGAACTTCATTCACTTTATAAACACCACTTTGAGGGAGAACATTTCATCCGCGTGCTGAAAAAAGGTGATACCCCCACGACCAAGGCAGTCAGCGGATCTAACTATTGTGACATTGGCCTAGCAATCGATAAACGCACGGATACAATCATTATTATGTCAGCAATCGATAATTTAATAAAAGGAGCAAGTGGGCAGGCAATCCAAAATATGAACCTGATGTTCGGCCTAGAAGAAACAAAAGGATTGACCCAGGCACCCATTTGGCCTTGAAAAAGGAGAGTATATATGTTCCAAGGCAGAAATTTCTTGAAAGAAATTGATTTTACCAAGGCAGAGTTGGAGTACTTGATCGACTTTTCCATCCATTTGAAAGATTTGAAGAAACGCGGCATCCCGCATCAGTACCTGAAAGGCCAGAACATTGCCTTGCTGTTCGAAAAACATCGACCCGGACACGAGCTGCGTTCACGGTCGCTACGAATGACTTGGGGGCAGCCCCGGAATTCCTGGGTGCCAACGACATCCAACTCGGCAAGAAGGAGTCAGTCGAGGACACAGCTAAAGTACTGGGAAGCATGTTCGATGGTATCGAGTTTAGGGGCTTCAGTCAGGAAACGGTCGAGGACCTGGGAAAATATGCCGGTGTTCCAGTCTGGAACGGCTTGACCGACGCCTGGCATCCGACCCAGATGATCGCTGATTTCATGACACTGAAGGAAGAATTTGGTGATCTGGAAGGCAAGAAGCTAGTCTATTTGGGTGACGGCCGCAACAATGTGGCCAACAGCCTCCTGATTACAGGCGCCATCTTGGGAGTCAGTATCACGATCGCAACCCCGGAATTATTGTTCCCAGAAAAAGAACTGATCGAGTTGGCGAATCAATACGGCAAAACTTCCGGCGCGGTGATTGAAATTACGACCAACCCGGCCTTAGCGGTGAAAGACGCGGATGCCTTATATACCGATGTCTGGGTATCGATGGGCGAGGAAGTTACATTTGAGGAACGCGTGAATCTGCTCAAACCATATCAGATCAATAAGGATCTGACAGACCGTATTGAAAATAAGTGGATTTTTATGCACTGCCTGCCGGCCTTCCACGATATTGATACCGTCTACGGCAAGGATGTTGCGCAAAAATTTGGTATTCAGGAAATGGAAGTAACCGATGAAGTATTCCGTAGCCCGCAGGCCCGCCAGTTCCAGCAAGCCGAAAACCGAATGCACACGATTAAAGCAATTATGGCCGCCACAAACGGAAATTTGTTCATTCCTAAATTCAAGTAAAACAAAAGACATACCCACCGTTCTAGCGGCGGGTATGTCTTTTCATGTTAGTCTTTATTGCGTGGTCTACGTTTTCCCCAGTACTGGAAGTAATCAGTTCTTAAACGGCCATTATAGAGTTTCCGTTTCTTCGTTGCTCTTTGTCCATAGAATTCCTCAAAATTCAAGTCGCTCGTGATAATGTATTTACTCCAAGTTTCCAAAGGACGGAAAACTTGGCCCATTTGTTTGTAGAGATTTTCTACATAATCTTGGTCATCCAAGCGTTCACCATAAGGAGGGTTGGATACGATTACTCCAAATTCTTTATCGGTACTGAAATCTTTTAGGGCCAACTGTTTAAAGGTAATAAAGTCCTCAACACCAGCTTTTGCTGCATTTCTTTTAGCAATTTCAATCATATTTTGATCAATATCAGTACCCATGATATCAAGTTCAACATCGAAGTTAGCCTGCATTTTTGCTTCATCACGCAGATTTTTCCATTCTCCTTCAGGAAAAATACTCCAGTCTTCTGAAACAAAAGAGCGTTGTAAACCGGGTGCAATATTCAAACCGATCAAAGCTGCTTCAATTGGAATAGTACCGGAACCACAGGTTGGGTCATAGAATGGTTTATCCGGGAACCAACTTGTTAATTTGATCAGGGAAGCGGCCATGTTTTCTTTGATAGGTGCGCCACCTTTTTCGGTACGATAGCCACGTTTGAATAAACTTGATCCTGAAGTGTCCACAGTCAAGCTTACTTCATCTTTTAAAATGGAGACCTCGATAGGGTATTCTGCACCGGTTTCTGGAAGTCTTGCACGACGAGAATAGAAATTGGACAGCCGGTCAACAATTGCTTTTTTTACAATGGATTGGCAGTCAGGTACACTGTATAGCGTAGATTTAACGGATTTTCCTGAAACAGGAAAGGCTGCATCCATGGGTAATAAATCCTCCCAAGGCAATGCTTTCGTTTGTTCAAATAATTGTTCAAAAGTTTTTGCTGTAAAAGTACCAAAAACAATTTTGACTCTGTCTGCGGTACGAAGCCATAAATTAGTTTTAATTATATCGGTTGTTGTTCCTTTGAAAAAAGCTTTGCCATTTTCAACTTGAACCTCATAACCCATATCTTTCAATTCTTTTCCCGTGATAGCTTCAATCCCGCTAGCTGCTGTAGCGACTAATTGATAGGTCATATATTTACTCCTCTCTGGTGAATAATATTCATAATAAAAGGGCAGGACTTTTGTCCCGCCCTTAGCAAATGGATCATAATAAAAATAAAAAACCTGGACTGTAAATTCCTGTAAGCCATGTTCTGTTTCACAAAAAAGTCAGGCACTTTAATGTGATGGTAATCATCTATCTGCATTTCTGCCTCTTTTCATCGTTCATTTCCTTAAAAAGAGTGCCCCTACCAAAGTTTGGGTTGCTCGCTCGAGGGGTTTACCCGTTCCACCTATACTGTTTCCGGTATAGTATCGTCACTGTGGCACTTTATAGAATACTTTGGCATAGTTAAAAACCGTAGCCATTTTTTCTGCCGTCAATTATGCAATTGCCTTAGCTTATTGTTTCGCTAAGCACGAACACTACAAGCATCTCAGCTTGTGCGAGCATGGACTTTCCTCAACCATCAAAATGATGATCGCGATTACCCGGAATTTACAGTCTTGTCAGGAAGTTCCTGACAAACACTTATTATATGCTATTTTTAAAAATTATTCAAATGGAGATTCATCTTCATGCTCACGGCGTTCTTCTAATTTCGAACCGAAAACATGTTTTTCAAGATTAGATAAACGTTTTAAGATATCGAAGTTGGTAACACCTGTTGTTGGAGCACCTGAAGATTGTACGCGGCTTCCTACAGTTGCTTGCTTCGTTAAATCATCCACACGGCCAAGCAAACGCTCGTTTTCGCTTTGCAAATAAGCAATGTCTTTTTGGTAAGATTCATAATCACGAATAATTAAGTCCAGGAATTCGTCAACTTCGCTCACGTTGTAACCACGCATGGAATTTTTAAATTCTTTTTGTAAGATGTCTTTAGTAGTTAAATTTTTATCAGCCATGACCTGCACCTCTTAGAATATACTTTTATTTTAAAAAAATACTGATTTACACTTTATTGAAAATAACCTTCTTATTTAGTATAGCAAAAAAAGCGCCTGAATACAATCGATTGGGAAGTCGGTTTCAGGCAACAATATTATGAAAAAACAACATAGAGATATATCATAACATCATTAGTTATTGCAATAAAAGTTTGGTAAACTACATACATAAGGAACGAAGCGAGAGGTTGATTATATGCGAAACAATATGATTGAACGTATAACGAATACGATGAATGAATTGCATTTTCCCTGTGAATGGCGAATTCAGTGGTTTCAACGTGAGCAAAAAGTTGAAATTATATTCATGTTTGAAGTGAATGCATCCGAACAGTTAGAAGTAGCGGACAAATATCAAACTGTAAACAGCAGCAATCAATTTGTGTTCGAAGACGCCGTGTTACTTTATCATCCACATCTTGCTATTTTGAAGGATGATAATTATTTGACGACTATAGCTTTTGATGATGATAAAGGTATAAGCGGGGGACTTATTGACGCAGTTTGCAAAACAATGCGTTTAGTGATCGGAGAAGCAATTGTCGAACTGGAAGAGTTTTTAGTTAGTGATGATTTATCACATTTCGAAATTGACTGGAATTCCAATAACTTTTTGAGTACCATGCAGACATATAAAGACACGGGTCGTTTCGACGCGACAATCTATTCGTATCCATCTGAATTACCTGAAGGAGTAGTGGAGAACAATGAAGTGGAATGAAGTCGTAATCGTGACGACAACCGAGGCGGTTGAAGCGACAGCAAATTTATTGATGGAGGCTGGGGCGAAAGGAACTGTCATCGAAGATGAATGGGACTACGTCCATCTGCAAGATGATGGATTTGGTATTCTGAAAGATGAGCACCCTGTCCCAACAGAAGAACAGGACGTCTTTGTAAAGGCCTATTATCCGGATTCGGAATCTTTTAATGAAACCTTGGCTTTAATAAAGGCTAGCATGGTGAAGATGAAAGATGCACATTTAAATTTAGGAAAATATTCCTTACTTATTAACGATGTAAAAGAAGAAGATTGGGAACATTCCTGGAAAGCTTATTACCATCCGGTACGTATCACACGTTATTTGACCGTTGTACCATTTTGGGAAAGTTATGAAAAAGAACAAAGTGATGAAAAATTATTGGTAATGGATCCGGGCATGGCTTTTGGAACCGGAACACATCCGACGACCCGCCTATCATTAGAAGCACTGGAAACAACTATTCGTGGCGGTGAGAAAGTGCTTGATGTCGGAACGGGTTCTGGCGTATTAAGCATTGCTGCTAAAGCCTTTGGTGCTGGAGAAGTTAAAGCGTATGATATAGATGAAATCGCGACCAGACAAGCGAAAGAAAACATCGCTTTAAACGCTTATGCCACAGATGTGACCGTAGAACCTAATAATCTTCTTAGGGGCATTCATAATGCTGAAGCTGACTTAATTGTTGCAAATATACTCGCGGAAATATTATTGTTAATGGTAGAGGATGCATGGAATAATCTAAAAAATGGCGGTTATTTCATTTTATCAGGCATCATAAATTCAAAACGTGAGGAATTGGAAGTCGCTCTACTGGCGCAAGGGTTCATTTTAGAGCAAGCTAAAGTAATGGGTGATTGGCACTGCTTAATTTGTAAGAAAGAGGTGGATGCTGAATAATGCAACGCTACATCATTAAAGAATCCTTGCAAAATTTTACAAACGAATCCATCCAGTTAGATGAGGACAATTTTCACCATATGAAGAATGTAATGCGTTTCAAACCAGGTACCAAGGTGTATCTAACTGATGCAACAGGTTATAGTTGTGTCGGACGCATTATAGGCTTTAGTGAGCGGAAAGTGGAATTGGAATGGGTAGCCGATGAAACCCGGACAAGTGAGATGCCGGTCGAAGTAACGATAGCTTGCGGATTATCCAAAAACGATAAACTGGAACTCATTATTCAAAAGGCCACAGAACTTGGTGTTCATAAAATCATTCCTTTCCCTTCTAAACATTCTGTTGTAAAATGGGATGCAGATAAGATGGAAAAGAAATTAGTGCGTTTTGAGCGAATAGCGCAAGAAGCCGCAGAACAATCGCATCGGCAACATGTGCCGAAAATCGAAAAAGCCATGACGCTGTCAGAACTTGTAAGCTATGGCAAGGATTATCAGCATAAATTAGTTGCTTATGAAGAAAATGCCAAGGAAGGTGAATATGGGTTGTTTGCCCAGACACTGACCCAGTTACAACCTACGGATAAAATATTAATTATTTTTGGCCCAGAAGGCGGCCTCGATCCCAGCGAGATTACGACGTTGGAATCAGCAGGATTTTCAACTTGTAGCTTGGGGCCAAGGATCCTTCGAACTGAAACAGCGCCATTGTATGCATTGGCTGCCATTTCTTACCAAACGGAATTATTAAAATAAAAGGGGAATTACACTATGACAAACATTAACAAATATATCGATCACACGTTATTAAAACCAGAAGCGACAGAAGCCGAAATAAAAGAATTGTGTCAAGAAGCGATGGAATATGACTTTATGTCAGTATGTGTGCAACCATATTGGGTTAGCAAAGTTAGCGCATTTTTAAGTGGTTCTGATGTAAAAGTTTGTACTGTAATTGGCTTCCCACATGGTGCTAATACCAAAGAAGTTAAAACGTTTGAAGCTAAACAAGCGGTCCAAAACGGGGCTCATGAAGTTGATATGGTTATCAACATTGGGGCTGCTAAAGAAGGTAATTTTGAATACATCCGGGAAGAAATTGCTTCCATTGCAGAAGCTGTTAAAGGACAAGCTATCTTAAAGGTTATTATTGAAACGGCATTGTTAACGGATGAAGAGAAGGAAAAAGCATGTTTAGCAGCTGTAGAAGCTAAAGCTGACTTCGTTAAGACATCGACTGGATTCTCTACGGGTGGTGCAACCTTGGAAGATATCGCTTTGATGCGCAAAACCGTAGGACCTGACATGGGCGTTAAAGCAAGTGGCGGTGTTCGTACTTACGCTGATGCAGTGGCATTCATTGAAGCTGGGGCAACACGTCTGGGTGCTTCAAGCGGTAAGAAAATCGTTGATGAATGGAAAACTACTGAAGGAAAATAATTTTCTGAAAGAGGCCGGGACTTTTGTCCCAGCCTCTTTCCTGTATACGTACATCTGCCCCGTAAATGTGCTCCAAAAGGCAGCCCCGACGTCACTTTGTCATGGTTGTTGGTGCTTCAGCAGCTTACAAACATGATACACTTGGGCGTTAGCCCACAGTGCCTCTATAATAATGCTCAGATGGTCTGCGACCATCCTGCGCTTATTCGTTCCAGTTGCCATAGCCGTTGCTACTTTAGTAGCTTACGGATATGGTATGCGGTAGAAGATTCGGGGCTAAACGCCTTTTGTCCCACTCCCTTTTTTTAGTTTTCAGGAATGGCGTTATTGCCTAAATTGACGTATAATAATTAGAAATAACATCTCATAAGAGAAGGGTGTGACCAAATGCCGAAAAATAAAGATTATACCAAACAAGAAGTCATAGATTTATGCGCCTCTTATATGAACGGATCCCATGTGGCATTTGTCAAAAAAGCAGCAGATTTTGCAGAAAATGCACACTCCGGACAATTTCGTAAATCGGGAGAAGAATATTTCATTCATCCGACCCAGGTTGCTGCTATTTTAGCAGAGTTAAAATTAGATCCAGATACAATAGCGACTGGTTTTCTCCATGATGTGGTTGAAGATACGGAATATACACTAACTGATATTGAAAATGAATTCTCAGAAACGGTAGCGGTTTTGGTTGATGGCGTTACGAAGTTGGGTAAAATTAAGTATCAATCCCATGAAGAACAATTGGCTGAAAATCACCGTAAAATGCTTCTCGCAATGGCGAACGACATACGTATTATCATGGTTAAATTAGCAGATAGACTGCATAATATGCGAACATTGAAATTTCATCGTCCTGAAAAACAACGCAGTATCTCTAATGAGACTTTGGAAATTTACGCACCGTTAGCCCATCGATTGGGGATTAACAGGATTAAATGGGAATTGGAAGATACCGCTTTGAGGTATCTAAATCCACAACAATACTACCGTATTGTACATTTGATGAATTCCAAGCGAAACGAACGGGAACAGTATATTAAGGATACAATTGATAAGATTTCTGAATCCATTGACGAATTGAGTATTGAAGCCGATATTTATGGGCGACCAAAACATCTGTATTCCATTTATCGAAAAATGAAGGACCAGAAAAAACAATTCAGCGAAATTTACGATTTATTAGCTGTACGAGTGCTGGTGGATTCCATCAAGGACTGCTATGCAGTATTGGGCGCTATCCATACCAAATGGAAGCCAATGCCCGGTCGTTTCAAAGATTACATTGCTATGCCAAAAGCCAATATGTATCAATCTCTGCATACCACCGTAATTGGTTCAAAAGGAACACCGATTGAAATACAAATTCGTACCAAGGATATGCATCGGATTGCTGAATTCGGGGTTGCAGCTCACTGGGCTTATAAAGAAGGTATTTCCAAAAAAGTTGAATCGGATAATTTACAAAGCCAAATCAATTGGTTCCGCGACCTAATAGATTTACAGGATGATTCCCGTAATGCAAGTGAATTTGTGGAAAGTGTAAAAGAGGATATTTTTAAGGATAAAGTGTATGTATTTACACCAAAAGGCGATGTAATGGAATTACCAAGTGGCGCAGGTCCACTTGATTTTGCCTATAACGTCCATACTGAAGTAGGGGATAAAACAATTGGGGCAAAAGTAAATAATAAAATTGTTCCCTTAAACTATAAGCTACAAAATGGCGATATTATCGAAATGATGACCTCTCCCAACTCGTTCGGCCCTAGTCGGGACTGGATAAATCTGGTGACGACAAATAAGGCTAAAAATAAAATCAAACGTTTCTTCAAACTTCAAGATCGGGAAGTCAACATTGAGAAAGGCCGGGCAATGGTTGAAAAGCAGTTGCATGAACTAGATTTTTCACCCAAGGAAATTCTAACCAAAGCAGCTTTGAAAGATGCTGCGCAACGTTTTAATATGCCGAGTGAAAATGACATGTACGCGGCGGTTGGGTTCGGAGAATTATCAACTTTCACACTGGTGAATCGTTTGACTGAAAAAGCGAGAAAAGAGCGAGAAAAGCTCAAACAAGAAGAAGTCATGGAAACAGTCGATCAAAAAGTGACTAAAAAGGAAAGCTCGAAAATGAAGATACGTCACGAAGGCGGTATCGTCATTGAAGGAGCAGATAATTTACTGATTCGAATAAGCCACTGTTGTAACCCGGTTCCTGGGGACGAGATTATTGGTTACATAACAAAAGGGCGAGGAATATCAGTCCACCGTAGTGATTGCCCAAATGCCAAGATAACTGATGAAAATGAGAATCGGTTTATTGAAGTAGAATGGGAAGATCGAGGAAGTGCAAGTATCGATTATGAGACTGAATTAATGGTTGAGGGTTATAATCGCTCTGGATTATTAAATGAAGTGTTGCATGTCGTCAATTCTACTACTAAAAACCTGACAAGCGTAAATGGAAAAGTAGACAAGAATAAAATTGCGGTAATTACACTTAAAATTGGCATCCAAAATTTAAGCCAATTGGACAAAATCGTTGATAAAATCAAGAATATTCCGGACGTATATAGCGTCCGGCGTGTGACGTCTTGATTCGTGGAGGAAATTAGATGCGTGTAGTCATTCAAAAAGTATCAGAAGCTTCCGTTTCAGTAGATGGGAAAATTCTTGGTTCAATAGACAAAGGCTTTATGCTACTGGTGGGAGTAGGGCAGGAAGACGATGAAACGGATGTCGCATATTTAGCAAGAAAAATTGCAAATTTAAGAGTGTTTGAAGATAAACAGGGGAAGATGAACCTAGCATTGAAAGATGTGGGCGGTGCTATTCTTTCAATTTCACAGTTTACTCTTCTAGCCAATACCAAAAAAGGTAACCGCCCGAGTTTTATCGAAGCAGCTGATCCCGAAGTGGGGGATGCCCTCTATGAGAAATTAAACGCTACTTTAAGGGCTGAAGGATTTGAGGTTCAGACTGGAAAGTTTGGAGCGCATATGCAGGTGCATTTGATAAACGATGGTCCTGTTACCATCTTAATAGACAGCAAAAACAAATAAGTGTCGGCAACGAAAAAACACGCTGAAATCAAAATCTGATTTCAGCGTGTTTTTTATCGATTAAAATATTCAGTTAAAGCATTAAGGATACTGTCTGCAACCAATTCTTGGTAGTAAGGAGCATTAAATGCCGCAACATCGTCCGGATTACTCATATACCCAAGTTCCAATAAAAGAGCTGGCTGGGCATTTTCTCGAAGAACGAGATAATTTCCGAAGCGTGTCCCATTATTTTCCAAAGGCAAATTACTGCCTAGTTCATCATTTACCAGCTCCGCAATATAGTTATCAGAGTCTGCGTAGTAGTAAGTGGTGGTTCCTGTAGCATAGACGCCTTCCGGTGTGGAATCATAGTGAATACTGATAAACAAATCAGCACTATGACTGTTACTGATATAAGCACGCTCTTCTAAGGAAATAGAATCATCACCCGTTCTTGTCAGGATAACATTAGCGCCAACAGCTTCTAATTTTTTGGCGATTATATTTGCTGTATCCATGGTGGCTTGTTTTTCATAAAGATAATCACCTATAGCACCAGGGTCAGCCCCACCATGTCCAGGGTCGATGACGATTGTAGCTTCTGACAATGTTGTTGTAATCGCCGGGACAGGTTGTTGGCCGATTGATGATTGATTTTCTACAAGCCAATTTGCCACATAACCTGTTTGTCCATCTGCTGTTAGGACTTCAACGAAATCACCGCTAGCAGCAACGTATGTGTAGACATCTCCAGCAGAAGCAACTTCGATAATGGCATCCTGAAGGGTAGGGCCAGAACGGACGTTAACGCTATCCTGTAAAACAGTAACATTTCCATTCATATCAGTTATCATATTATCACTTGATGTCATTTCACTTTCGGCTGGTAATGTACCAGCTGTTATAGTAACAAGTTCAGATAATACCCATGCTGCTTGATTATTGTAATGGATTTGACTCCAGCCGTTTTCTTCGTAAAGAAGGGTGAACGTTTCACCTGTATTAGCAGTTCCAACAATCTCAGCCTCTTCATTATTTTCCGATCTAACATTTACGGAATTTTCGTTTACGGTAGCAACCAGGTTTTGTGAGGCTGCAACTTCGGTGTTGTTGATAAGCCAACTTGCAATCCAGCCGATCCGACCATCATCCATACGCACCTTATACCACTCATTTTCCTCCGTTAAAATGTTAACCACTGTGCCACCTTGGACTTGTGTCAAAATATCGTAACCGAGGCCAGGGCCAAGTCTAACGTTGACTGTGCTCGCTTCAACAATAACATTCGTGTAATTTGCCAGCGCTACCGTTCCCAAAGAACCTAAGCCCATAAAGAAAATAACAAGCAATATAAGTATGGTGTTGCGACCTATTTGTAACGGTTTCATTTTCGACCCCCTTCACATCATATATCTAACCATTATTATAGCAAATCTTAGAATTGATATGCAAAATCTTTTCAAAGAAAATGCAACTTCATTTTACCTTGACAAAAAGATACAAATCTTGTATCTTTAGTTTATTATTTTTCCGATGAAGACCGAAGTAGAATTAATTTGATTGCCTAGAGAGAGTGAGCCGTGGCTGAAAGCTTATTCCATAGAATTTTTTTGAAAGACAGGTCGGAGGATTGGTAGTTAAAAGCTACCACGCTGCAGGCGTTACTTGCAAGAGGAGAGCAAAAGCTCTCGAACAAAGGTGGTACCGCGTCCTCGAAACGTCCTTTCCCGTGTGGGAGAAGGGCTATTTTTTTATGAAAAAATGGAAAATGAAAAGTATGATTAAGGAGAGATAGATATGATCCAAAAGCCGAAAGGAACAGCCGATATTTTTCTGGATGAAATGAAAATCTGGCACTATATCGAAGAAACCGCAAGAATTTTGATGCACGATTATCAATTTTCTGAAATTCGGACACCGATGTTTGAAAGCTACGATTTATTCTCGCGTAGTGTGGGAGATACGAGTGACATTGTCTCCAAGGAGATGTATGTCTTCGAAGATAAAGCCAATCGTCAATTGGCCCTTAAACCTGAAGGGACAGCACCAATCGTACGTGCCTATGTTGAAAATAAATTATACGGACCAGAGTTTCCGAAACCGATGAAATTGTATTACTTAAGCCCGATGTTCCGTTACGAACGTCCGCAGAGTGGTCGTAGTCGTCAATTTCACCAACTTGGTGTAGAAGTGATTGGAAGTACAAACCCTGCAGTGGACGTTGAAACAATGGCGCTTGCCTGGGATTTGTTGAAAGAAATTGGCGTAAAGGACATCAAGCTCGTCATTAATTCGTTGGGCCGTAAAGAAGAACGTTTAAAATTCCGTGAAGCTTTAATTGCCTTTCTGGAGCCACATTTTGATGATTTGAGTGAAGATTCCAAAACACGTCTCCATCAAAATCCGCTTCGGGTATTAGACAGTAAAGACAAACGCGATAAAGAAATCATAGTTGGAGCGCCAAGTATTCTAGATTTCTTATCTGAAGAATCACAGGCTCACTTTGATGCTGTCCAGTTAATGCTAAAAGAGTTAAATATTCCATTTGAAATCGACAGCAACATGGTTCGGGGATTAGATTATTATCAAGATACTATTTTCGAAATTATGACTACATCTAAAGTGTTCGGAGCTGAAACGACTATCTGTGGTGGTGGTCGCTATGACGGTCTGATTGAAGAAATCGGCGGCCCGAGTGATCCTGGTTTTGGATTCGGCCTAGGTTTGGAACGTTTGGTTTTAATGATCCAAAAACAAGAAATCGAAATCCCTGAATTATCAGAACTGGATGTATATATTGTTGGCATGGGTGAAAATACGAACGTAGTCACATTGAAAATGGCGCAAGCCATTCGTTCTGCTGGTTATTCATGTGACCGGGATTACATGGACCGTAAAGTAAAAGCCCAATTCCGTACCGCTTCGCGCAATGGGGCAAAAGTCGTTATTACAATCGGTGACGATGAATTAGCTAAACAAACAGCTAAGCTTAAAGTAATGTCCAGCGGAAAAGAAATTTCTGTATCATTTGCTGATATCTATGCAAACTTTGAAACAGTTTATAATACTAGCACAGCCGATATGACAGCTTTTGAAGAGTTTTTCGGCAAAGAGTAACCCCAGAATTAAGGAGTGAATGAAATGAGTAAAAGAACTGAATATTGTGGCCTTGTTAAAGAAGAATACATCGGCCAAGAAATTACTGTAAAAGGATGGATTAACCGCCGTCGTGATTTAGGTGGATTAATTTTCATCCATTTACGTGACCGTGAAGGAATTATGCAGATTGTATTCAATCAAGAAAAAGACGCAAAGCTATTCGAATTAGCTGAAAGCATGCGCCATGAATACATTATCGAAGCGACTGGTAAAGTCGTAAAACGGGAAGAAGATCAAATTAACCCGAATATTAAAACAGGAACCATCGAATTGGATGTAACGGATGCCAAAATTCTGGCTAAAGCTAAAACGCCGCCTTTTACAATCGATGATGACCAACCAGTCACTGATGAGCTTCGTATGAAGTATCGCTATCTGGATTTGCGTAAAGAAAGAATGTTGAATAACTTAAAATTACGCCACAAAACGACGCACGCTATCCGTAATTATTTGGATGAGGCTGCATTCATGGATATTGAAACACCTTATTTGACGAAGTCAACGCCTGAAGGGGCACGTGACTATGTCGTCCCATCACGTGTTTATCCTGGTAGCTTTTATGCTTTGCCCCAATCCCCACAATTATTCAAACAACTTTTGATGGGAGCAGGAATTGACCGTTATTACCAAATCGTACGTTGTTTCCGTGATGAAGATTTACGTGGCGACAGACAACCAGAATTCACGCAAGTTGACTTGGAAACAAGCTTCCTATCAGCTGAAGAAATTCAAACACTTACTGAAGGTATGATGCAGAAAGTCGTCAAAGATACATTGGGACTTGATATACCTGTGCCATTCCCTCGTATGTCATATGATGAAGCGATGAACCGTTTTGGATCTGACAAACCGGATACACGTTTTGGTTTAGAGTTGATTGATTTACAAGAGTTTGCTGAACATACAAGCTTCAATGTCTTCAAACAGGCCTTGGCAAATGGCGGACAGGTTAAAGGCTTGAACTTAAAAGGTAAAGCTGATAACTACTCCCGTAAAGATATGGATGGCTTGACCGACTACATCAAACAATATGGTGCCAAAGGCCTTGCATGGGTAAAAGTAACAGAAGAAGGTTTGAATGGTGCTGTTGCTAAGTTCTTTGCTGACGATAGTGATGCGCTTATTGCAGCTATGGATGCTGCACCGGGAGATTTACTGATGTTTGTAGCAGATAAGAAAGAGATAGTAGCCCAATCACTAGGAGAATTACGATTGAAATTCGGTCGAGAATTCGATATGATCGACCAATCGAAATTGGATTTCCTGTGGGTTGTTGACTGGCCACTTCTTGAATACGATGAAGATGAGAAGCGTTATGTAGCCCTTCACCATCCATTCACGCGTCCTAAAGAAGAAGACGTAGCGTTAATGGCTGAACACCCAGAACAAGTCCGTGCTCAAGCTTATGATATTGTCTTGAACGGTTATGAAATCGGTGGTGGTTCGCTACGAATCAATACACGTGAAATGCAAGAAAAAATGTTTGGTGTTCTAGGGTTCACGCCTGAAGAAGCGGAAGAACAATTTGGCTTCTTGTTAGGAGCATTTGATTATGGCTTCCCGCCACATGGTGGTTTAGCACTTGGTTTAGATCGTTTGGTTATGATTTTAGCGGGAGAAAACAATATTCGTGAAGTCATTGCCTTCCCTAAAAACGGTAAAGCATTTGATCCAATGACGCATGCTCCATCAGAAGTCAGTGGTCAACAATTAAATGAATTGAGTCTGCGCCTAACGGTTGAAGACTAAAGACTAATATAAAAAAGGGCTCTATGTTACAATCGTAATATAGAGCCCTAATTTATTGGAGGAATTTAGTATGTTAAAAATTGGTTCACATGTTTCAATGGGTGGAAAGAAAATGTTATTAGGTTCAGCGGAAGAAGCTTTTTCTTACGGATCATCAACTTTCATGATATACACAGGCGCACCTCAAAATACACGTCGAAAAAATATAGATGATATGAATATTCCAGCGGGAATGGAATTTATGGCAGATAATGGCTTAGTGGAATTAATTGTCCATGCACCTTATATTATTAATTTAGGCAATACTGAAAAACCTGATCATTTTGAGTTCGCCATTGGTTTTCTGCGCGAAGAAATAGTGAGAGCACAGGCGCTAGGCGCCAAACAAATCACGATGCACCCTGGTTCACATGTAGGGGCCGGTTCAGAAAAAGGAATTGCTCAAATTATCAAAGGTTTGAATGAAGTGTTGGAAACAAATCAAACTGCTCAAATTGCTTTGGAAACGATGGCGGGTAAAGGCACGGAAATTGGGCGGACATTTGAAGAATTGGCAGCTATCATAGCTGGTGTGACACATAATGAAAAATTGTCCGTGACGTTGGATACTTGTCATATACACGACGCTGGCTATAATGTTCAGGATGATTTCGATGGCGTGTTAGAAGAATTTGATCGGATCATAGGACTGGATCGTCTAAAAGTCATCCATATCAATGATTCAAAAAACGAATTAGGGGCTCACAAAGACCGACACGCTAATATTGGTCAAGGCTATATTGGTTTTGAAGCACTAAACAAAATAGTCCACCACCCACAATTGGTTGATTTGCCAAAAATATTGGAAACGCCATATGTAGGGGAAGACAAGAAAAATAAAAAAGCACCTTACAAATTTGAAATAGAGATGTTTAAAACACAAAAATTGAATCCTAATCTAATGGCAGATATTCTGAACTCATGATTAGTCAGCCAAAATATTTTGCAGGATAATTTCCGCAGTTTCTTCGATTGAACGATGGGCTACATTTATGACCGAACAGCCCAATTTTTGATAGAGATCCATGGCGAAGTCAATCTCTTCCTGGATGCGGGCAGAATTTGTATAAACAGTTTCCGCTGGAAGTCCATAAGCCAACATCCGTTCACGGCGGAAATTTGTCAAAGTTTCAATGTTATTTGTTAAACCAACAATTTTTTTGGGGTTAACTTCCCATAATTCTTCAGGAATAGAAGCTTCCGGTAATATGGGCAAATTGGCGACTTTAACATTTTTATTAGCAAGAAACATTGAAAGTGGCGTTTTAGAAGTACGAGAGATGCCTAATAGTACCAAATCGGCTTCGAGAAGGCCTTTTGCATCTTTTCCATCATCATATTTCACCGCAAATTCAATGGCACTGATACGATTGAAGTATTCATCATCAAGGCGGTGTAAAGCTCCAGCACGTTTTGTGGGCTTTTCTTTTGTCTGTATAGAGATGTCATCTACCAAGCTTCTTAAAATATCATGGCATCTTAAATTTTCTTTATCACAAAATTCGGCTGTTTGGTTGCTTAAATCATCAACTACTAATGTATGGATAATAATTCCCTCTTTTGCCTTGGCTTCCAGCAAAATTTCTTGCAAATCTTCCGCATTTCTGATAAAAGGATAAGGGTGCAAAACAGCATTGACAGTTGGGAACTGAGATAAAACGGCTTGAAGTACTTTTCGGGCAGTTTCTCCCACGGAATCGGAAATTATAAAAAAATGAATAGACTCTTGATTCATTGTTATACCTCATTTTCTGATTAATCAAATTATAATTTAAATATACTATAGTAAGCTTTTAATTAACAGTGAAAGGGGGATTTACATGCATATGCCATTAGAAGAATCACTTGAAAAGCTGAAAGAGAATGGACTGAAGCATACGCAAAAACGAATCGATTTAATTCGTTTGTTTGTTGATGAGGACCGCTATCTATCAGCTAAAAATGTTCAGAAAAAAATGGATACGCGCTATCCCAACATAAGTTTTGACACGATTTATAGGAACTTATATACCTTTGTAGACATTGGGATTTTGGAAACGACCGAATTGAATAATGAAAAATTGTTTCGAATGTCTTGCTTGCACGACGGTCACCATCATCATCACTTTATATGTGAGGATTGCGGAAGAAGCATTCAACTGGAAATGTGCCCAATGGACTTCTTTGAACAACAACTCATAAACTGCCAATTGAAGTCGCATCGTTTTGAAATATTTGGGATTTGTGATCACTGTGTAGAAAAGAACAAATAATTTCATAATAAATATTGCAAAAGGTTGTACCTGTGGTATAATATCCAAAGAACAATTTCATTATGATTTAATTATTTAAATAATAATGGGACGGTTACTTTTAACGCTCGGAGGGAGGGAATTTTAATGTCCAAAACAGTTGTCAAAAAAAACGAATCTCTTGACGATGCTCTTCGTCGCTTTAAAAAGACTGTTTCCAAGACTGGTACTCTTCAAGAAGCACGTAAACGTGAATTTTATGAAAAACCAAGTGTAAAACGTAAGAAAAAATCTGAGGCAGCTAGAAAACGTAAATTCTAATTGTTTACATATTTTTATAAAAGCTAAGACTATAAATGTCTTAGCTTTTTCTTATGCTCCGAGATTAGATATAACACTTAAAAACACAGGACAGACTATGCTATAATAAAATAAAATATAGAAAATTTATTTTCATGGGGAGTGTAACGATATTTGACTGAAAATGAGCATTATCCAGTAACGATTGAAATCGAATTAGAAGATGCTTCTGCTTTGCCGCAACTTTTAGGTTCGCAAGATAAAAATATTTTATTACTGGAAGAAGCACTAGACATCATCATCAATTCACGGGGAACAAAAATAGAGATCAAAGGGACAGAAGATAATACGACTGTTACAAAATCGTTGATTCTGCAACTAGTTGAGTTGATACAAAAAGGCATCTCTATTTCCCAAAGTGATATTGTAACAGCAATCCAAATGGCACAAAGAGGAAGCTCCAACTTCTTTTCCAATTTGTATGATGAAGAAATCAGCAAAACGTACACCGGCAAAGTTATCAGGGCTAAGAACGTTGGTCAAAAGGTTTACTACGAGGCTGTTAAGAGAAATGATATCGTATTTGGGATAGGTCCAGCTGGAACTGGGAAAACGTTCTTGGCAGTTGTTATGGCAGTACAAGCTTTAAAGAAAGGGCAAGTCCAAAAAATTATTTTGACACGTCCGGCTGTTGAAGCGGGTGAAAACCTCGGATTCCTGCCAGGAGATCTTAAAGAAAAGGTTGATCCTTATCTCCGCCCAGTGTATGACGCGTTATACGCTATTTATGGAGTTGAACATACAACCCGTTTGATGGAACGAGGCGTCATTGAAATAGCACCTCTCGCCTATATGCGTGGACGGACTCTAGACGATGCTTTCGTAATTTTAGATGAAGCCCAAAATACAACTGTTGCACAGATGAAGATGTTCTTAACACGACTGGGTTTTGGTTCCAAAATGATAGTGAATGGAGACAAAACACAAATAGATTTACCACGGGGCGTGAAATCAGGTCTGATTGATGCTGAGAATAAGCTAAAAGGAATATCTGAAATTGAATTTGTTTCCTTTGATGCCCAAGATGTTGTCCGTCATCCAGTTGTTGCGCGAATTATCCAAGCATATGATAAGAAAGAGAAGGATCAATTATGATTGAAATAGACATGTTTGATGAAACAAACACTGTAGCGGAGTCTCATACCAAACTCGTGGAAGATGTAATTCAATTTGCTGCAACGTTTCTTGAATTGCCGCTAAACACTGAATTATCCATTACCTTTGTTGATAATGAACGGATTCGGGAGATTAATCGCGAATATCGTCATAAAGATCAGGCGACCGATGTTATTAGCTTTGCTCTAAATGATGAGTCTGATGATGATATGCCAATCAATTTAGAGAGTTTGGGAGATGCATTCCCTTATAATTTAGGAGATATAATTATTTCCGTAGATAAAACCGCAGAACAAGCAGAAAGCTTCCAGCATAGTTTTGAAAGGGAGTTAGGATTTCTGGCTTTGCATGGCTTCTTGCATCTGAATGGATATGATCATATGGATCCGGAAGAAGAAAAAGAAATGTTTGGACTGCAGAAAGAGATTTTAGATGCTTATGGACTCAAAAGAGAAGAATAACAGCAAGCAAGTAAATATATGGAAAAACACACAATTCTTAAAATCATTCCATCATGCCTGGGATGGTGTCAAAACTATTTGGTGCGAAGAAAGAAATCTTAGGCATCATGTGGCATTTGGTTCAATCCCATTACTCGCAGGGGTCTTATTGGGTATCAGTCGCGTTGAATGGATTGTCATAGTCTTGTGTGTCTTTTTGGTCATTATTATGGAATTTTTAAATACCATTATTGAAACGGTGGTCGACATGGTCACTAACTATGAATATCACCCATTGGCCAAAAAAGCAAAAGACATTGCTGCTGGGGCAGTGTTGGTTACAGCTTTTTTCACAGTGGTGATTGCTGCCATCATATTTTTACCAAAACTAATAGAGCTAGCCTTTTAAAGGGGACGATTAAATGAATAAAAAGGAACCATTCAAGTCAGGTTTTATTTCCATCATCGGAAGACCAAACGTGGGGAAATCAACCTTACTAAACCAGATTGTTGGACAAAAAGTGGCTATCATGAGTGATACACCACAAACTACCCGTAATAAGATCCAGGGAGTCATTACGACAGACACAGCTCAAATGGTTTTTATTGATACACCGGGGATTCACAAGCCAAAGCATCGTTTGAATGATTTTATGTTAAAAAGTGCCTATAGTACTTTTAAAGAAGTAGATATTGTTTTATTTATGGTGAATGCAGAGGAACAACGTGGTGGTGGAGATAATTTCATCATGGAACGTTTGGCTAATGTTAAAACTCCCAAGTTTTTAATCATCAATAAAATTGATAAAATTCATCCAGAGAAACTTCTTGAAATTATCACTGATTACACAAGTGACCAAGAATTTGATGAAGTTGTTCCTATTTCCGCGAAAAATGGAAATAACATTCAGGAATTGTTGAAAACAATACAGTCTTATTTACCAGAAGGACCGCAATACTATCCAGCCGATCAGGTGACGGACCATCCGGAGTACTTTGTTGTATCTGAATTTATCAGGGAAAAAGTTTTGCAACTCACTCATGATGAAATTCCGCATTCTGTAGCGGTAAAGGTAGAGTCCATGCAGAGAAATGAAGACAACAAAGTCCATGTTCATGCAACAATCATTGTCGATCGTTCCAGCCAAAAAGGAATCATTATCGGCAAGGGTGGTAAAATGTTGAAGGAAATCGGTACAAGAGCTCGACGCGATATTGAAGCGATGTTGGGCGATAAGATATTCTTGGAACTTTGGGTTAAAGTACAACGCGATTGGCGTGACAAACAATCTAATTTACAAGATTATGGCTACCGTCAAAAAGATTATGACTAATAATCAAAGTAAAACATTTGACGCAATTGTTATTTCGGTGCGAAAACATAAAGAAAAAGATGCGCTTGTCAAAATGTTTACTTTAGAACATGGCAAGCGCATGTTCTTTATTCGCAATCATTACAAATCAAATCATGCGTTGAAGTCATCCTTGTTGCCTTTTACCTATTCTACATTTGAGGGAACAATCAATGAAGATGGGTTATGCTTTGTCAGTGACTATAAAGACAGTCACATTTTCAGGAAAATCCATGAAGATATTCATTTAAATGCTTATGCCACATATTTGGCCAATCTTAGTGATGCGGCGATTGAAGACCGCTTGGTAAATCGTGAACTGTTTACACTTCTTTTACAAAGTTTACGGTCCATGAATGAGGGAATGGATGCAGAAATCATCGTAAATATCTTTGAAATGAATATACTACGGTATTTTGGGGTACACCTTCAGTTAGACTCCTGTCGCGTATGTGGAAGTCAAAAAGAACCTTTTGATTTTTCAACTAAATATTCAGGAGTTCTGTGCAGTCAACATTATCATGAAGATCCTCACCGACTGCATATCAATCCTGCTGCCATTTATTTCTCGCGTCTTTTTCTGGGTATAAAACCTGAACAAGTTGAGGACATTTCAATTCGTGAAGACAATAAGAAAGCCATTCGTGAATTCATTGATTTCCTCTATGACGAATATGTCGGCATCCGCTTAAAAAGTAAATCTTACATTGACCAAATGTTTGAATGGGAAAATGCTCTCACCAACTTGATCAAGAAAAAAAATGAACCTTAAGCCTGAATTTAGCTTGACTTTGAATTTAAGAGTGTTTACTATAAAATATATATGCAATAGAAACGTTGACGATGAGAGTACTGTCGAGATAGTGCATCCAAGCGAGTTTGGGTTAGTGGGAGCCAAATGATGCCAGCCGACCAGGAAAGGCACATCCGAGTTTTACGAAAGAAGAGCTGGTTAAACCAGAAATAGGGTGGAACCGCGAGTTTAGACTCGTCCCTATGTTGCAAACGTGCAGCATAGGGACGAGTCTTTTTATGCCTATCTGCAGAAAACGACTACAAAGGAGAAAAAATCATGGAAGAAAAAGTGACTGTTCAGAAAATGATTCAAATACTTCAAAATTATTGGGCAGAACAAGGGTGCCTCTTATTAAATGCCTATGATACAGAAAAGGGTGCCGGTACGATGAGCCCTTATACATTCCTCCGTGCAATTGGTCCAGAACCATGGAACGCGGCTTATGTTGAACCGTCTCGCCGACCAGCCGATGGTCGTTATGGAGACAATCCCAACCGTCTCTACCAACACCATCAATTTCAAGTTGTGATGAAGCCTTCACCAAGTAACATCCAGGAACTTTATCTAAAGAGTTTGGAAGCTTTAGGTATAAATCCTTTGGAACATGATATCCGCTTTGTTGAAGATAACTGGGAAAACCCTTCACTTGGCTGCGCCGGTCTAGGCTGGGAAGTCTGGTTGGATGGAATGGAAATTACCCAGTTTACTTATTTCCAACAAGTTGGCGGTTTGGATTGTTACCCTGTTACGAGTGAATTAACATACGGGATTGAACGCTTGGCTTCCTACATTCAAGATGTTGAAAGTGTCTACGATCTCGATTGGACTGAAGGCGTTAAATATGGGGAAATTTTCTACCAACCAGAGTATGAACATTCTAAATATTCATTCGAGGAAAGCAATCCAGAATTATTGTTTATTCTATTTGAATCCTATAACGATGAAGCATTGAAACAAATTGAAAATGGTTTGGTTCACCCAGCCTATGATTATGTATTAAAATGTTCGCATGCCTTTAACCTCCTCGATGCTCGTGGAATGGTTTCGGCGACTGATCGAGCAGGATTCCTCGCTCGCATCCGTAACATGGCTCGTAAGCTTGCGGTTGCTTTCGTAGATAAGAGAAAAGAGCTGGGTTATCCGCTTCTTGATGAGAGTGAACGTGAACGCTTGTTGAAGGAGGAAGCATAATGACTGAAACATTATTAGTAGAAATTGGTTTAGAAGAAGTACCCGCAAGATTTGTTCGTTCCAGCAGTGAACAATTACAAGAGCGTCTTACTCGTTTCTTGAAAGAGAACCGCATCAAATTTGGTGAAGTACAGGTTTTTGCAACACCAAGACGTTTAGCGGTACAGATTAAGGATGTTGCTGAAAAGCAAGAGGATATTATTGAAAATGCTAAGGGTCCCGCTAAAAAAAATGCGTTGGACGCTGATGGCAATTGGACAAAGGCAGCACAAGGTTTTGCTAGAGGACAAGGCGTTTCTACCGAAGATTTATATTTTGAATCTATCAAAGACGTGGAATATGTTTATGCCAAAAAAGAAATCACCGGGATTGCGGTAGCAGAAGTATTAAAAGCTATTCCTGAAGTTGTAGGAGCAATGAATTTTCCTGTATCGATGCATTGGGGGAAAACTACGTTTGAATTTATCCGTCCTGTTCACTGGTTTGTGGTTATGTTTGGAAGTGATGTCGTACCATGTTCTTTCCTGGGAGTAAAGGCTGATAATATTTCGCGTGGCCATCGCTTCTTGGGGCAGGACGCTATCATCGATCATGCTGACAACTATGCAGAAAAATTACAAGAACAATTTGTAATTGCAAATCTCGAAGAACGAAAAGAAATGATCCAAAAACAATTCGTGGTTCTGGAACAGGAGAATGGTTGGATTATCCCTGAAGATGATACATTGATGGAAGAGGTTGTCTCCTTGGTAGAGTATCCAACAGCTTTTGCTGGAGATTTTGATGAGAGATACTTGGAACTACCAGAAGAAGTTTTGATTACTTCCATGAAGGGTCATCAACGTTATTTTGAAGTGACCGATCAAACTGGTAAATTATTACCTTATTTTATCGGTGTGCGTAATGGTGATGCGAATCATATTGAAAATGTGAAAAAAGGGAACCGTAAAGTATTGACGGCCCGTTTAGAAGACGCTCTATTCTTTTATGAAGAAGACAAGAAAATGGCTATTGCTTCTGCAGTCGATAAGTTAGCATCCGTTTCTTTCCATGCTAAAATTGGTTCGCTTGCACAAAAGATGGCTAACACCGCACAATTAAGCCAGATTATCGCTGAAATGGTTGGCTTGGATGAAGAACAAAAAGAAATGTTACAAAGGGCTGCGAATATTTATAAGTTTGATTTAGTCAGCAATATGGTTTCTGAATTCCCTGAACTACAAGGTGCAATGGGTGAAAAATACGCGCTCATGGCCGGTGAAAAACCTGAAGTAGCAGTTGCAATTCGTGAGCATTATTTGCCACTATCCAGTGATGGAGCAGTTCCTCAATCACTAATAGGATCCATATTGGCAATTTCTGATAAATTCGACAGTGTCATCAGTTTCTTCAAGCAAGGCATGATACCTACGGGTTCAAATGACCCCTATGCATTACGTCGTCAGACCATGGGAATCGTTCAAATCATTGAAGCGAATGGCTGGTCATTCTCATTTGGAGAAGTGCTTGATAATGCCTTGAGAAGTATTTATGGGTTAAGTGATGGGGCGCAAATTACTAATTTGAAGGAAGAGATTGTCGCATTTACGAAGAGTCGCGTTCTTCAAAAATTACAAGCATACGGTATTTCCCACGATATACAAGACGCCATTTTACATGCAAACAATGATGATATCATGATGACTGTTAAACAGGCTCAAACACTTTCTGAGCATCAGTCGGATGCTGATTATAAAGATGTCATTGAAGCGTTGGCACGTGTCGTCAATATATCTCAAAAAGTAATGCCTCCATACGAAGTTAAGGTAGAATTGCTTGAAACGTCTAGCGAGAAGAATCTTTATACGCAAGGTAATCATCTAGCTACTGTTTGGGATTCGGCGACCGTAGAAGAAGCATATCAGGCTTTACGCGATTTAGTACCATACATCACAGCGTACTTCGATGAAAACATGGTTATGGTAGAAGATATTTCGCTGAGAGAAAATCGTTTGAATACATTAGCTTATGTAGGACAATACATTTTGCAAATGGCTGATGTACGGAAATTAATTACGAAGTAGTGATTAAAGGCTGGGATGGATGTCTCAGCCTTTCGATTTTGTAATTGAATATTCTTTATGAAATTGTGGTATTATGGTAAATTAGGTATGAGCAAAAGGAATAGCTAATAAATAGATAAGAAATGAGAGGACATTATTATGTCAATGTTTTTAGATCACGCACAAGTCAACGTCATCGCTGGAAAAGGCGGGGACGGGATGGTTGCGTACAAGCGCGAAAAATATGTACCAGATGGAGGACCGGCCGGCGGGGACGGTGGCCATGGCGGCAGCATCATTTTCGAAGTCGATGGTGGCTTACGAACGTTATTAGATTTCCGTTACAATCGCCATTTTCGTGGTAAACCCGGCGAGAACGGGATGAGTAAAGGGATGTATGGAAAATCTGCAAAAGATACAATCGTAAAAGTTCCTCCTGGAACTGTGGTGCGAAATGCCGAGACACAAGTCTTGTTAGGTGATTTGACTGAAATTGGACAGCAACTCGTTGTTGCAAAAGGTGGACGTGGCGGTCGTGGAAATATTAAATTTGCTACGCACCGTAATCCTGCTCCAGCTATCGCTGAAAATGGCGAACCCGGTGAAGAACTTGTTTTAGATTTGGAATTGAAAGTTATTGCTGATGTAGGTCTGGTAGGTTTCCCATCAGTAGGGAAATCAACCATCCTTTCAGTCGTTTCTTCAGCAAAACCAAAAATTGGCGCATATCATTTCACGACAATTGTTCCTAACCTAGGGATGGTTCAAGCTCCAAATGGTATCCAATTCGGGATGGCAGATTTACCTGGATTGATTGAAGGTGCTTCTCAAGGGGTTGGTCTAGGTATTCAATTCTTACGTCATATTGAACGGACTCGTGTTATTCTCCACGTCATAGATATGGGAGCAACAGAAGGTCGTGATCCTTTTGAGGATTATGAAACGATCAATAAAGAATTAGAAAGTTATCAACTGCGTCTATTAGATCGTCCGACCGTTATTGTTGCGAATAAAATGGATGTTCCAGGTGCAGATGAGAACCTTGAAGAATTCCGGAAGAAACTTATTGAAAAACACGGTGAAGAAAATGCACCGAAAATTTTTGAAATATCAGCGTACCAAAATAAAGGTTTGGAGCCTCTATTGAATTACACGGCTGAACTAGTTGAAAAAACGGAAGAATTTCCATTATTTGATGAAGAAGAATTGGAAACTTCAGTTTTATATCAACTTAAAGATGAGAGCGATGAGATTATTGTCTCCAGAGACCCAGATACAACGTGGGTACTTAGTGGTGAAAAACTTGAAAAACTATTCAAGATGACTAACTTTGCTCATGACGAAAGTGTGATGCGGTTTGCCCGCCAATTACGTGGTATGGGAATCGATGAAGTGCTACGCTCACGTGGCGCGCAAGATGGAGATATTGTCCGGATTATGGACTATGAGTTTGAATTTGTTGACTAGAAATGAGTGTCTGAATTGAAAATACAATTTTTAGGGACAGGAGCAGGTGTTCCGTCTACAATCAGAAATTTGAGCAGTATCGCTTTAAAATTGTTAGATGAAATTAATGAAATTTGGTTGTTTGATTGCGGAGAAGGTACACAACAAAGGATTCTAAAAACATCTTTGAAGCCTAGAAAAGTTACCAAAATATTTGTCACTCATTTACATGGAGATCATATTTTCGGGTTGCCTGGTTTTTTAAGTAGCCGTGCCTTTCAAGGTGGGGATACGCCTTTGACGGTTTATGGGCCAAAAGGAATCAAGGATTTTGTGTTGACCAGTTTACGCGTTTCACAATCACATCTTCGCTACCCTATCTTTTTCCATGAAATAGAGGAAGAAGGCGTGGTATTTGAGGATGAACATTTTACGGTGACATGTGGAAAATTAGCGCATGGGATCACTTCTTATGGCTATCGCATTCAAGAAGCGGATTATCCAGGTGAGCTTTTAGTAGAAAAATTAAAAGCAGATAAAGTACCTGAAGGACCTGTATATGGGAAGCTAAAGAATGGTGAAACGGTTACTTTAGAGGACGGGCGTATCTTTGAAGGCAGTGATTACATTGGAGAGGCTAGTCCCGGAAGAATTATTACTATTTTGGGTGACACGCGTTTTACACCAAAAAGTATCGAATTAGCGTTTGGTGCAGATGTTTTAATACACGAGTCCACCTTTGATAAAGAAAGTCAAAAAATTGCCCGGGACTATTTTCACTCCACCTGCATGGATGCAGCTCATGTAGCCAAAGAAGCCCAGGTTAAACAACTCTATTTGACACATATCAGTTCACGTTACTTAAGCAAAGACCAAAAACAATTGCAGGACGATGCTCGAACTGTATTCAAAAAAACAAAATTGGTTAATGATTTCGACGAATTTGATGTTAAATTAGACAAAATTTAATTTGAGGGATGGGAAGGGATTTTCATGAAAAATGAATGGCGGTTAGTGATAGGAATTACGATTATAATTGTTATTATCTCGTTTGCAATTTTGAATGGGGACTCGGTACCTATAAGTTACGGATTTGGTGAAGTGAGTGCACCACTCATTATCGTCATGGTTATCTCATTATTACTTGGCTCAATTTTGACTCTTATTGTGTCGTCATCTTCTGTAAGACACGGAAAAAAAGAGTTGAAATCACTACGCGAAAAAGTTGATAATCAAGAATTCCAAACTGAAGAAGCAGTAAAAAGAGCCAACAAAGAGTACGAAATGCGTATTCAAGAATTAGAAGCAACAATAGCTCAAAAAGACACTGTTATTCAACAATACGAATCTGAAAAACAAACGAAAACCTACAACGATTTTAAACAAGATGTTTAATTTTACTTGTATGGTTTTCAAATAGTCTTAAGCACGCCTACGAACGTTTGTCGTCGGCGTGTTTCTATTAATGCTTGTTAAAAGGGAGTTATGAATTTGTTAAATGCAAGACTAAATTGGAATTTAAAAGAAAAGCCGTTTGATGAAAGTCCATTAAGTGCGTTACGTCAACAAACGACTTATAGTGGTGCCTTTCTTAAGCTCTGTATTCAACGCGGTTTGGATACAGAGGAAAAGTTGAATGCCTTTCTAAACCCAACCGATAAAGTTTTCCATGATCCTTTTTTGATGCATGACATGGAAAAAGCAGTTAATCGGATCAGACGTGCAATTGAAAAAGGTGAAACCATAGTCGTTTATGGGGATTATGACGCTGACGGTATTACGAGTACAACCATTTTGGTTGAAGCAATCGAGGTTCTAGGCGGAAATGTGTCCTTCTATTTACCAAACCGTTTTAAGGATGGCTACGGACCTAATACGACTGTTTTTCAGAAACTAGTTGAAGAAGGTACCGAACTCATTATCACTTGTGATAACGGCGTGAGTGGTCACGAAGCAATCGAGATAGCAATGAAGGCTGACGTTGATGTTATTATAACGGATCACCACGAATTGCCTGAAAAACTTCCAAACGCCTATTGTGTTATTCATCCTCGACATCCTGAGGGAAACTATCCATTCGCAGATTTGTCTGGAGCTGGCGTTGCTTTGAAGGTTATTGCTGCTTTATTCGAGCGTGTACCTTATGAATTCATGGACGTAGCGGCAATCGGAACTGTCAGTGACTTAGTGAGCTTAACTGATGAGAATCGCTGGATTGTGTTGCAAGGTATCCAAGCACTAAAGAATACCGAGCGTATTGGCTTACATTTGTTATTTGAAAAAGCTGGTGTCAGTGTGGATTCAGTCGATGAAGACACAATCGGATTCGTGATTGGACCAAGGCTGAATGCTCTTGGTAGGCTGGGGGATGCTTCTCCCGGGGTTGAATTGTTAATGTCGTTCGATGAAGACCAATTAATGTCATTAGTGGAAACAATCCAACAAACGAATGCGAAGCGACAAGAAATTGTTTCCACTATCTATGAATCTGCCGTCCAAAAAGTAGCACAATGGGAATCATTACCTGATGTGATCGTGCTTTACGATGAGAATTGGCACGAAGGTGTCTTAGGAATTGTAGCAAGTCGGATTGTCGAACAAACGGGACGGCCGACTATTTTATTGCATTTTGACAAAGCAACCGGTATTGCTAAAGGATCCGGACGGAGCATAGAAGCCCTCCATCTCATTGAAGCATTATCTCATTGTGCGGCTGACTTGTTGAAGTTCGGTGGACACAAAATGGCTGCTGGAATGAGTCTGAGTACAGATAAAATTCCTGATTTTTCTGAAAGTATCAATAAATATGCCCAAACCTTTCATGCAGAAATTTTAAAAGGCGATAGTATCCAAGTGGATGATATCTTGGAATTGGGTGATGTCACACTTGACTTCTTAAAAGAGGTTAATTTACTACGTCCTTTTGGAACTGACAATCCGAAACCGGTTTTTGGGTTTGATCGCATTCCGGCTGCCAATGTCAAACAGATTGGAACAGACCAAAAGCATTTGAAATTAATGCTTCAATCCGGTTCGGATTCTTTGGATGTTATTGGGTTTAATAAAGGTGGACTTGCTGAACATCTCGATGGACAACCAGCGATATCTGCTATAGGGGAGCTGAGCATCAATACTTGGCGTGATATATCCAAACCTCAACTACAATTGAAGGATGTTAAAGTTGATACCGTACAGTATTTTGACTTTCGTCAATCTAAATTTGATACCAAATCTTTAAGTCACATGAACAGTGTTTATTTATTCTTTAACAATAAATTTTTTGAAAAGATGAGTGAACACCTCCCAACTGAATCGGTGGCAGTTCTCCTCGAAAGTGATGATATCATCCCAGACTTTTCTGAGGATTTAACAAACTTGGTTATTTTAGATTGCCCAACTGATTTAGATAATGTAGAGACATTCCTCAAAAATCATCCCTTCAATAATTACTATATCTATGCTTATCCTGTGGACCTAATCCAGATTCAAGGAATGCCAACTAAAGAGGTCTTTGCTCGCGTTTACAAGTATCTGTACAGTAAAAAAGATATAGCTATCAAAGAAAAATTAGATGAACTATCCGCTTTCTTAAAAATAGATAAGAATCTCTTGGTTTTTGTGATTCAGGTGTTTTTAGAAGCTAAATTTGTTACAATTGATTACGGCGTTCTTAATCCCGTACCTAGTCCACCGAAACAGGTATTGATGGAGACAGAAGTATATAAGAAACGTTACAAAAAGATTCAATCAGAAAAAATGTTCATTTATAGTTCATTTGCTGATTTATCTATTTGGTTGAAGAAATAAAAAACTTTCCGTACAGGAGGAAACATGATGGATTTAAAAAATTATATTGCTGATGTAGTCGATTTCCCTGAGAAAGGCATTATCTTCCGGGATATTTCTCCATTGATGCAAGATGGTGCTGCATATCGTTATGCAGTAAACGAAATCGTTGAATTTGCAAAAGATTTGGGTGTTGACAAAGTAGTGGGTCCAGAAGCACGAGGATTCATGGTTGGATGTCCGGTTGCTGTTGGTTTAGGATGTGGCTTTGCAATGGCCCGTAAAAAAGGTAAATTGCCTCGTGAAACAATTGAAGTTGATTACGGTTTGGAGTATGGCGAAGCAACATTGCAATTGCACTCTGACGCTGTTAAACCAGGCGAAAAAGTTTTAATCTGTGATGATTTACTAGCAACTGGCGGCACAACGCTGGCAACTGTTGAACTAATTGAAAAATTAGGTGGAGAAGTTGTTGGTTTAGCTTTCTTGATTGAATTAATGGATCTGAACGGTCGCGAAAAAATCAAAAACTACAACATCAAAACGTTGATGGAATACTAATTCATATGGAGTTGGAGCTTTTGTTCCAACTTTTTTAGCGAAAAAAGGGCTCTATAATAAATGGTGTTGGTGAATCAATATGATTCACCGGCACCTTTTTCTGTTTTTAACGACAAAAAAGGTCCGTGAACCCCTATAATTAAGTTACCACACCAAATAATAGGAGGATTCACGTGACCCAAACCCATTGTATTAAAAAAATAC